>VGYC01000025.1 GCA_016873095.1 Planctomycetota bacterium
CGCCGCGAGCGGAACCTGAACTTGGAGCAAGGAACCTTACCCTACGCCGCGGCCGGAACTGTCGCTACAACCTGACCGGTTTTGTGCCATTGTGGCTGAAACAAATCACTACCTGATGTCGCATTCCGACTTGACCTTCAGTCATGGCATCTGTCCGGAGTGTCTGCCGAAGGCCATTGAAGCCGCCCGGAGGGAGGTGGATTTTCAGGCGAGGCCGACCGAATAAGACGACGCTTGCATCCCGCAACAGAAAATGACTTCGCGACAAAGGCCTCGCGAAGAAACCAGCCTCATGCGCGAGGTCGCTTCTTTGCTCAAAGTCGGTACACCTCGGACAAAAAACACATCCCTGACAATCGAACCAACGGTCTTGTTCCTTGCAATCAGGTGTTTGACCAGTAAAGTGCTCGGTTTCTTCGCAAATCTCTTTTTTGCAGGGTTCGTTCGCTCGATTAGGATGTAGGGACAAGGACGCTGTTGAGGGGACGTGGCCCAGAAAAAGGCATTTCATGAAAAGAACCATCTTGCTGGCGACAGGATTGTTGAGTTCACTGGCGACCGCCGCGACGGTACGCTGCCAGCCCCCGGCAGCACCATTCGGCGGCGCGGCACGGCCGGAATTCCGGACCACTCAAAACACCAGCGCCGCTGAAGACCTTGAGCGTCGTCACCATTCCCGGACCCGGGACCACGATGATGTCCGGCAGTCCGTCGGCATTGACATCCGCCACGGCCACGCGCACGCCGCCGCGAAACCGGTTCTGATAGGCCATGATCTGGCCCTGCAACTGGTTGGTCTCATCGTTGTACACGCGCACCAGCGGCAGGCTGCGACGGTTCGCGCCCGTGCCCGTGACGACGATGCCGACGTGATTGAAGCGCTCGATGCTCTCGAACTGTACTTCCCTGGCATACTCGGTAGCACCGGGCGGGCCGACGAATGTCCAGAAACCAGCGCCCAGTCCCGTGATGTGCAGCCGGCGAAAACCGGTACCGTTGATGAGCTGCGACGTGTCAAGCTGCAAGAAATCGCCTCCGTCGAGGCGGAACAGCCCGGGCTCGGGCAGGGTGCCGTTGACGAAGAACTTGGTGATCGTGCTCGGCTGCACGGTGATGCGATTGGTGCGGTCGGTGCAATCGAGACGTAAATATGTGACCGTGTCCAGGGCCGCATTGCCGGTGGCATTGAAGGTGATGCCCGCGAAGGTCCTGGGGAACAGCGGCGGCTGCGGCGTGAAATTCACCGGCGTACCATCGTTGCTGACACTCGTCGGTGTGATCAGATAGTTGGAGCCGAACGCCGGATCGTTGCCCGGAACGGCAGGCGGACCATCGGCATTGGCGTGATCGTTTACCTCGACGCTGTCGCTGCCGCCGTTGCCGATGATGGTCAGGGCGCCCTGGATATCATTTAGATTGCCGTTGTCGGCAGCGAGGCTGGAGCCGACGTTGATGTTGTCGTTGCCGGCGCCGCCGCGCACCAGCGTGGGCGTGCCGAGGTTGGTGCTGGTGATGTCGAAGAACGTCGTGCCGCCCTGGCTGAGATCGACTTCCAGGTTCTGGATATTGCTGTAGTGCACGCCGCTGCCGCCCATGCCCAGGCCGGTGACCGTCTCAAAGGTCAAGCCGCCGCTGCGCGTGTTCGCATCGCCGGAATCGTCCACCTTGAGGTTGTTGCTGCCGCCGCCGCCATTCACGTTCACGATGGCGGTGGTCAGCGCGGCATTGATGCTGTCCGCGTCATTCAGATTGAAGGTATCGTTGTCCGCGTGCCCGGTCATCTGGGTGAGCGGACTGTTAATGGCGCCGTTGATGTTCACGATCGAACCGACTCCCGGATCCGGATCGGGACTCACGTAATCGACCAGCAAGGTGCTGCTCGTGCCTGCCGTGAGCGTGCTGCCGGCCGCCGTCGTGACGTTGTCGCCGACCTGCAGCAGCATGGTGCCCGCCGCGATGATCGCGGTTTGCACATCGAGGTCCTGGCCCGGCGTTGCTTGATCGTGATTCGTGAGCTGCACGTTGCCGTTGTTCGACTGCACCGTGCCGATGCGCATGGCGCCGCCGCCGAATTCGGTGTAGGTGATGTCGCCGTTGGTCAGCGTATCGATCCGTCCCGCGGCGCCGGCAAGCTGGGTGATGCCGGTGATGTCGATGCGCGGATCGCCGGCCAGCGGGTGAGCAGCCACGACGCGGATGTCACCGCCGGCGACGAGGCCCGGATTGCCCGTGAGCGCTCCGGCCTGGTTGCGCTGGCGGATGTCATAAGCGCTGGCGATGGGCACGGCGTTGCCGGTATCCGCGAACACGCCCGGATCCAGATTCGCCGGCGGCAGCGGATTCGGGTCCGGATGAAAATGTGCGTGGTAAAGGCCATCGAGGGAAGGATCCGCTATGTCGATCACTTCAACCCCGGCCGCCGAACCGCCGGAGGGCGGGTCGTAAACGCTGGTCTGCAACAACACATCGACTTCGCCGGCGGCGCGGATCTCATTGATCAAGACGTTGAACGTTCCACCGGTCGTGTCGCGGCGACGGCCGGTGATGTTCAGGAAAACATCTCCCGCTGTCGCGACTGCCGAGAACTCGGTCGCCCGCAGTTCGTTGTTGACGCTGTCGAAGCTCTGCACCAGGTCCACGTTCACCCGGCCACTCGTGCTCGTGCCGATATTGCCACTGGCGGACAGATCGAGAGCGTTGCTGCGGACGACCTGCTGGCTGCCTTGCGCGACGATGTCGCCGCGCACGTTGCTGATGGTCGTTTGCCCGATCGGGTTGTTGATCAGGTTCGTGAGGATGATGTTGGAATCGCTGACGGCGGTATTCTGGTTCTGGATATCCACCACGGCGGGGCTCGAGCTGTCGTCGATATCGAACATGAAGTTCACAACAGCGCTGTCAAGCGTGACCTGGCCGGCGCCGCCATCGGCAACGTTGATCTCCTGGATCTCCAGGTCCTTGGAAGATTGATTGATGATGGTGACCGCGGCCACGTTCTGCAGGAAATCGAAGAGCGGATACGGATTGCTGGCGGCGTTGCTGACGCTCTCCTCGGCGGTGAACAGCACCTGTCCGCCGCCCAGCCCCACGATGGGATTGACGACGATGGTGGGGCTGTCGATGTGGCCGGAGGTGCGATTGGGATTGGCCGGCCCGTCGTTGACACTGACATTGATGGCCGTGACGATGGCTCCGTTGGCATCCACGATCCAGGTCGGGTCGGGACCGCCGAAGATCGACACATTGGCGTCCCAGTAGATGGTGCGATCCTGGGAGGTATGCAGGATCGAGCCGAAATCGCTGCCGTCCACAAGCAGGGCCAGGGCGTTGTAACCGGACACGACTTCCAGCGGAGTGCCTGGCGTGCGCACGCCGGCGACGACCGTGGCACCGGCGCCGGCGGTGATGTGATCATTCAAATGATTGTCATAGTTTTCGTCACTATGGCCTGAGCCGATGCCGTCGAAGTGGCCGTCGGCGTCGGCGTCTGGCTCGAAATCCTCGTGGTACGCCCGCACATCGACGCCCTGGAAGCCGGTGATCCGCGTGGCGCCGCCGCCGATGACCACGCTGGCTGTCGATGTCACGTCCACGGTGCTGTCCGCGGTTGCCGATCCGAACAGGCCGCCGGAATGCGAGCGCGTCCTGGCCTCCGGCGTCATGTGCGTGCCGCTGGCCAGGATGGCAACCGTGTTGGCCGTGATGAGCGCATTGCTTCCCACCGTCGTGGAACTGGTGCTGGTGCCGCTCGACGTGCCGTCGGCGTGGGTAGTGGCGACGAAGCCGCCGCCGTCCGACTTGGTGTACACGTTAGTGTGGAGCTGCGTGTCGGCCCAGACCGTGAAGGAGCCCTGGGCGGTGATCTGCACGCCGCTGCCATTGATGCTCGAGCCATTGCTCATGCCGACGTAGGCGTTGCTCGAATTGTTGAACGAGCTGGAAGAATCTGCGTCGCCGACCTCGACAAAGCCGCCGCCGGAGTTATCGGCGTTGGTGGCGGTGTTTCCCTTGGATACCGAGTTGATGACCACGTTGCCGCCGGCGTTGACCATCTGGGCGGCAATATAAGCAGTCACGGTAGGCGTGACGAAGACGCGGGCCGTGGGCTCGTCGACCTCGACAAAACCGCCCGAACCACCGGTGGCAACGGCAGACGAGATGCCCGTGCCGGCAGGGGGATTGAGCTGCCGCAGCGACACGCCGCCGGGACCAAATAGCTTGTCACCCGTCGGCGATGAGGTCGATGCCGACGTGAAGTCGATCCGGAATTGCTGGAAGCCGACCGACGGCGTGAGCGCGATGCCATCGCGGCCGATCTGGTGCTGTCCCGAAATGCCCGTCAGCGGACCGGCATTCAAGGGGATCGGCGTTCCGCCCGGGGTCGCGGCGAGCTGGAACGAAGTCGCGCTGGCGTTGACAACATGATAGGTGATGGCGTTGCTCAGGCCGCCGATGGCCGGGCGTACCAGCAGCAGGTTGACGGCCGCGGCGGCCGGCGACGTGTCCGGCGTGAGCGTCAGCACGGTCGGCGTCGACGCCACCGCGTCGGCATGGCTAGCCGCCAGCTGAATCGAGAAGTTGTCGCGGAACACCGCGTAGTAGGTGACACCTGGCGTCAGACCGGTGATCGGCGAGGAACCGTCCGCCTCGTAAACCACGGCGTCTCCCGATTGATAGCCGTGGTTCTGCCCGACGTAGATGTAGTTCGTTCCCGACGGGTTGCCGGAGTACGACGCATTGACCGCCGTACTCTGGAACAGTGTCGGCGCCGGCGTCAGGTAACTCGCCCGGTCGCCGTCCTGGAAGTTGAGAGTGTTGAAGGTGACGGTGTTGCCGCTGACGCTGGTGGCAGGATCAAAGCTGGCGAAGGCGGCCATTGCTTCCGCGAGCGTCGCATAAAGCTTGATCGTGTTGGCGTCGATCGCGCGGACGAAGTAGACCACGCCCGACGTGAGCCCGCCTATGTCGGCGTTGCCGTTATTCTCATAGACGACGGCATCGCCGGTCTGGAGGAAGTGCGGCGCAAAGAAGCGGATAACGTTGCGCGCCGGATCGACACCCTCGACCCGAACGAAGCCGGCGCCGGTGCTCTGCGGATCGCCGGCGTTGACGGCGCCGGCGGCAAAAAGGTCGCCAAGCTGCAGCGTGTTGGCATCGACAACGATCACCTTGTAGATGCGCTCGGGACCGGACAGGCCGTTCTGCAGCGGGCCGCTCGGCGTCTGAATTGGAGTTGGCCCCGGATCATACGCCACCTGATCGCCCGACTGCAAGCCGTGGCTCGGAAAGACAATCTCGCCCCGCGGCACGTTCACGCTCTGAATGTCATCATTGAAGGTCGTTCCGGAAGGATCCGACAGGGCGAAGGCGTTCACCGACACATTGCCGCCGGCGTTGACGGTTGCCTGGCTGCCCAGGTAAGCGGAAACGTTGGTCGTGGAGTAGGCCTTCGAGTTGGGCACGCCAACATCGACCACGCCGCCGCCGTAGCTCTTCGCCGTTGCGTGCGACTCGGCTCGCGTGGACTCAGCCTGCACCGTGACATCGTCGCTCGCATTGACCGACACGCCCGTGTCGCGGTAGGCCTGCACGTTGGCGGTGACGTGCGACTGGGTATCGGTGCCGCGGCCGGCGGCGCCGCCGCCGGAGCCAATCGTCACCGTGTCCGTCGCCAGGTCGACAGCCGTGGCCGTCACTGCGAGACTGGTAATGGGCTGGGTGGTCGAGCCGATCATGGCGTTGGGCGCGACATAGGCGCGCGTGGTCTGATCCACGATCGCATCGGACGTCGCTGCGCCGACGGCGATGAGACCGCCCGCTCCCACCGTCACGCTGATATTCGAGTTCGACGTTGAATCCGCCTGGACGACGACGGCGCCGTCGATCGTCAGGACCGGCGCGCTGTTGCCCGTGGAGCCAGCCTGGGCGCCGACGAACGCTTCCACCGTGCCGCTCACCGTGGTCGTGGTATGGGAACCATCGCCGCCGGCGATGCCGACGCCGACCACATAGGCCCCGCCGCTGGCGTCCCGGCTGGCGGCACTGGCACGGATCGTCAAATTGTCGGCGGTGATCGACACGCCGTCGCCGGCGTAGGCGCGAGTGTCGCCCGTGATATCAGTCGTGGAATTGAGGACTTCCACTTCGACGGCGCCGCCGTCGCCGCCATCGCTGTTGGCCGTGGCGGAGGCGTTTGACTCTGCCTGAATGGTGACATCGCCCGCTACGCTCAGCATGGTGGCCGTGGTGCTTGCCGTGCCGGCCTCCGGGCCGGCGTAAGCTGCAACCGTGCCCGTCACCGCGGCGCTGGTATGGCAGCCGCCGCCGCTGGCGAAACTGATGGCGACCAGGATGGAAGTCGCTGTCGCGCTCTGTGACGCGGCACTGGCGGCGACGTTGAGCGCGCCGGCGGCCACTTGTGCTCCCTCCGCCACGTAGGCAGCCGTGTCGCCCGAGATGGTCGCTGAGGTGATCATGACCGCGATGACGCCGAAGACGCTGCCCTGGCCGCCGTCATGCTTCGCCGTCGCCGTGGCGTTCGTCGTGGCCGTCACGTTGACCGCGCCGCCGGTCACCGTGAACTGTCCGCTGGAAATGTACGCCGACGTGTCGTGCGAATCGTTGGCCTGCACGTTGGCCCCGCCGCCGCCGATGGTCGCGCTGATGCCGACCAGCACCGCGGTGGCCGTGCTCGTGGTCGTCATGCTCGAGGCGATGTCCACCGAGGTCGCGTGCATGGTGGTGTTGCCGCCGGCATAGGCGCTGGTCGAGCCGCCCAGGTTGGTGGTCACCAGCAGCACGCCGACGTCGATGAGGCCGCCGCCCGATCCGCCATCGGCATTGGCGGTCGCGGCATGGGTGGCCGTGGCCTCCACCTTTACCTGGCCCGAAGTTGCCGTGATCGACGTGGCTGCACCGCTCGCCGTGCTGCCCGCTTCCGGTCCGATGAACGCCTCGGCCACGTGCGCAATGGTCGAAGTGGCGTTTGCTCCCAGCGCGCCGATGCCGCCCACCGAGACGACGACAATCGTGGCCGTGACGTCGGAGCTGTCCACCATGCAGGAGATGCTGACCGTGGCGGCCTCGATGGTTGGACCTTCGCCGATGTAGGCCTGCGTCTTGCCTTCGAGATCGGCAGTTGCGAACATGGCGCCGATCCCGACCAACCCGGCATCGCCGCCCGGCGCCGAGGCCGTGAGGGTGGGCTTGGACGTGGCACTGACATTGACGGCGCCGGCGCCGGCCGTCACGTGCGCTGCGCCGATGACGTAGGCAGCGGTGACGGTCCTGTCCGTGGCCGTCGCCCGCGAACCGACGGCGGCGGCGCCGATGCTGATCGCCAGCGCCGTGGACACCGCCAGCATTGTGATGTTGGTGGTGGTCGCCGCCGTGACGTCCACGTCGTTAGTCGTGGACGTGACCATGCCGCCGTCGATGTACGCGCTCACGGTGTCGCCGATGTCGCATTCGCCGAGCGAGACGCCGATGGAGGCGCCCGCGATGGCGAACGACAACGCTCCGCTGCCCACCCTCGAGGTGTACGTGGCGTTGTTCATCGCCGAGATCGTCACCAGTCCATCGGCGGCAATGGTGGCGCCGTTCTGCACGTAGGCAGACAGCGTGGAGCCGGTGGTGATGTTGCCATGTCCGCCGACGCCGACAAGCGCGCCGCCGATGCTGATCGACCCCGTGACCGACGCCGCCACGGCCAGCGAGTTCACCGTCGTGGTCGTCGTCGGGGCATTGACGTTGACGGTAGTGGCGCCGCTGGAAGTCAGCGTGGTCGCATCGCCGCCGCTGCCGGACTTGCCGACATGGGCCAGAACGCTGTCGGTGATGGTGTTGTTCGCGAGCCCGACGGCGATGCCGACCGACAGGCCCAGCAGTCCGCCGCTGACAGTGACATTGCCGCCGACAGCCCACGAATTGATCGTCGGACTGTCGGTCGCCGACACCGTGATCGTGCTGCCGCCGATCATGGCGTCGTTCTGGATATACGCATGGACGTTGTTGGTGATGGTGTTGGTGGCGGTGGCGCCCACGCCGCCGAAGGCGGCGGCTATGCTGATCTCGTCGGTCGCAACCGAGACCGCAGCCGAGGCGCCGATGGATACCGCCTTGATGTTGGCGGTTTCCGTGGCCGTGACGTTGACGGCGGCCGCCGAGGTGACGGTGGCATTGTCGATGAAGGCGCTGGTCGTGTTGCCGATGTCGTTGACCACGATGGACGCCGCCACCGCGAGCGTCGCGGCGCCCACTTGCCCGCCCGCGATGGAGACGCCCAGGGCGCCCGCCCCGGCGACGATCGTCGAGTTGTCGGTGGCGGACAGGGTCACTTCCAAACCGTTGTTGCTGGTCACGCTGGCGCCGCCAGACACCGAGGCCTCGATGGTATTGGTGATCCGGTTGCCCGAACCGGAACCCGAGCCGGCGAACGAGAAGTTGCCCTGGCCGCCGATGCCCAGCGCACCCTGCACGCCCACGGTCACGGCGAAGATGCGGGCCGTGTCCGAACTTGCGGTCGCGTTGACGGCGCCATCGGAGATAACCGTGGCGCCGTGGCTCGAAGCGGTCGTGATGTTGCTGACGTTGTTGACGACTGCCGCGGCGCCCAGGGCGCCGGCCACGCCGCCATCCTGGCCGCCATTGAAGCCAAGCGAGAGTCCGCCGGCGTCGCCGTTGATCGTGGAACTGTCCGTGGCCGTCAGTGTGACGGCTTGCGCGTGGCCGCTCCTGATGGTTCCACTCCCCTTGAGAAGCGCTTGCACGGTGTTGTTCACCGTGTCCTGGGAGCCGGCCCCCGCGCCCACGAACACGATGCTGCCGCCGCCGATACCCACGCCGCCGGCCACGGTGATCGCCTGGATCGTGGCGGTGGACGTCGCCGACAGGTTGACGGCGCCGTCGGCAGTCACATCGGAACTGTCGATGATTGCCGATACGTGGTTGGTGATCTTGTTGACCGAGACGGACACGCCGATGGCCGCGGATGCGCCGGTCGCCGATGGCGTGACGAAGGCGATGGCCGCGGCCCCGGAGTAAGCATCCACCGTCGAGTGATCGTTGGCTTGCACGGTCACGGCGCTACTGTTGCCGGTGGTCACGGCGTGGCTGCCGTTGGAATTCACGATCGACGCTTCGACGGAATTGTTCATCGTGTTGCCGGAGCCGGAACCGGCGCCGGTGAGCGCCAGACCGCCGCCGTCGCCGGCGGAGATGGCCCCGGCGAAGCCGATGGCCAGCGCGAAAATCCTCTCGGTGGATGTCGCCTCGACATCCACCGCGCCCGCCGAGTCCACCGTGGAAGCATTGATGGAAGCGGTGATGTTGTTGGTGACGCTGTTGATGGCCGCCGCAGCACCGATGGTGACATCGGTGCCGCCGCTGGTGGTGAGGCCGAGCGTGACGCCACCGCCGTCCGCCGTGATGTGCGTGTCGTCGCTGGCCACGACCTCAACGGCGAAGGCGCTGCCATTGTTCGTGACGCTGCTGCCTCCGCTGATGAGGGCGTTCATCGTGTTGTTGATGGTATTGCCGGAGCCGGCGCCCGCGCCGGCCACGGCAATGCCACCTCCCTGGCTGGTCCCCGAGCCGGCGCCGGCCACCGTGATGGCCAGAATCGTCGGCGCCGTGGTCGTCGCCACGCTGACGCCCGCAGCGGCTGTCGCCGTCGAAGCATCGATCTGGGCCGTGTTGTCGTTGCTGATGTTGTTGACCGCAACCGAGATGCCGACGGACACGGCCCGGCCGCTCTGCCCGCCGCGAATGGCCAGTCCCACCGCCCCGGCGATCGACGTGATCTTCGTCGTGTCGCCGGAATCAACGATGATCGCCTTGGCGGCATTGACGATGGCCCCGCCGCTGATGCCTGCCGTGACCGTGTTGCGCGAGTAGTTGAGCGACAGCGCGCCGCCGAAGCCAAAGTTCTGCGCCCCGGCACCGCCGATCGACAGATTGAAAATCTGCGTCGTCATGTCGGCCGGCAGCACGACCGGCAGCGGCTGGTTCCCGCTGGCGCCCATGCCGTTGGCGATGGTGATCGGCGACGAAGGCAGGCTCGACGGATCGTCGAACCCAGCCGAGACGACCACTTTGTCGCCGGTCGAGGTCACCGTGGAGGCATCGATGTAGGCCTTGATGATGTTGCGACCGTTGCCGGTGATATCGCCGATGGCATTGGCGGCCAGTCCGGCCCCGCCGGCGGCGATCGAGGCCCCGTCCACGCCGATCGCCACCACGTACAGGGCCGAGCTATCGCTGGCGCTGACCGTGACAGCGTCGGCGGCCGTGACGGTGGCCCCGCCCGAGATATGCGCGTCCGTGGTGTTCGTGATGCGGTTCACAGTGATGGCGCCGCCGGCGGCGTAGTTCTCCGCGCCATCGCCGCTGAGCGCGATCGCGACCAGCAGCGGCGACGAGGTTGCCGTGACCGCAAGCGTGCTGCCCGTCTGCACCGACTCGCCGTCGATGTAAGAAACAATGTCGTTGTCGATCAGGTTATAGCTGAAAGCCGCCCCGAAGGCGGCCTGGCTGGTGCCGGCCGCGCCGCTGCCGGACACGGACACGAGCGTGGAATTATCCCTGGCCTCGACGACGATGGCGCCCGTGACGTCGATGCGCGGCAACAACCCTGTCACGGGGTTGTTGCTGATGTGGGCGTCGGTGGTTGTATTGATGATGTTGACCGACGCGTTGCCGGCCAGCGACAGCGACCTGGCGACGTCGCCGGACAACGAACCGGTGCCGATTAGGAACGTGCTCACCGCCTTGACCGTGAGCTTTCCGCCCGAATTGATGCTCGAATTGCTGACGTAGGCCGTGACGGTCGCCACATCGTTGTTATCGTCGTCCTTCTGGCGCTTGAACTCGTTGTAACCGAAGGCGACGCCGATCCCAAGATTTGTGCCCACGGCGACTGCGAAGCCGACGGAGATGATCCAGGACGTGTCCTCCGCGTGAACCGTGACATCGCCGCTGCCCAGGTTGATGGTCGAATCGGCAATATACGCCTGCGTTGTGTTGGCGATGATGTTCACGGACACCATGCCCGCGCCGGCGCCGCCGTTGTTCTGGCTGTTGATGCCGACCGTGCCGGTGAGGGCGATGATGCGCGCATCGGTGTTCGGGTTCTCGTTGCGGGCGTTGATGTTGACGGCGCCGTTCGTGGAGTTGACCGTGGAGCCTTCAATGTATGCCCTGGTGGTGTTGGTCACCACGTTGACCGCGGCCGCCGCCCCGACGCCGGCCTTGCCGCCGTAGCCGACCCCGCCGGCAACCGTTATCAGCAATGACCTGTCCGTGGCGGTCAAGTCCGTGTCATCGGCCACGGTTGTTTTTGAGTCCTTGATGTAAGCGGCGATGGTGTGCGTGACAAAGCTCAAGGATACCGACCCGGCCACGCCGACGGCGCTCGTGCCCGTCGCAGCGGCAACGCCCGCAGTGATGGAGATGAGATTTGCGGAACGCGTTGCTTCCAGCGTGATCGAATTTGCCTGGAGGATCGTGTTGGCAATGTAGGCTTGCGTGTCGCTGTGAATCGTGTTCCAGGTGAACGACCCGGCGATGGCCACGTTGTTGTTGGCATTGGCGATCGTGGCGGCCGCCACCGACCCGGCGAACGACCCGACCGCTGTCGTGTTCTCGGCCGTCAGCTTTACATTGTTGGCCACGATGTTGTTGCCGCTGGCCGCTTGCTGGTCGTTGATGAAGGCATGGGCGTTGTCCTTGGAAATGAGCGTGACGGCGGCATCGCCGGAGACGGCGACGCCGGAATTGCCGGGATTGTTGTTGCCGACGCCGCCGTTCGCGCCGCCGTTCATGTTGGGAATCGGATTGACCGCCACGTTGGCGTTGGCCTGGTTCATGGCGCCGTTGCCGGCGCCGTTGGCCGCCGCGGCCTGCTGATTGGGATCGCCGGACTCGATGGCGGCCGCGAAGGAAGCGGACACCAGCGCGCCGGAGTTCTTGGCCGTCAGTTCCAGGTCGCCGCTCAGGTTGATGCTGGAGGGGGCCGGCGTGTCGCCGCTGCCGGCGCCGACAATGGCCTGGGAATCGCGGCTGAGCTTGTTGGTCGTGGCCGTGAAGCCGAAGCCGATGTGCTCGCCCTTTTCGATGCTGCCGGCCACGTTCACCATGGTCGTGCTGTCCGTGGCGGTGGTTTTCAGCGTGCCGCCCGTGATCGTCACGCCCGGCCCGACCTGCGCCGTGGTCGTATTGTTGATATCGAGGACCGCCACCGTGCCGGCGAAGCCGAAGTTGTCGGCCTCGGCGCCGGACTGGGCCAGCGCGACTTCGACCAGGTAGGTATTGGCGGTGACGGTGATGCCGCCGGCCGCGGCAATCCTGGCGCCGCCGCCGATGCTCGCCACGGTCGTGTTGCTGGCCACGATCACGTCGATCGCGCCGCCGATTCCTCCCTTGGCATTCTCCGATCCAAATGGATTGAAGAAGGCCAGTTTGTTGCCGTCACGCACAAGCTCGGTGAGCGCCTCGGGAGCGATGAACAGATCGAAGACGCCGACCAGGCGGACGAACTCCATCGACGTCTCTGCCGACCTCTCGACGGTTTGCGAGGCGCTGGTGTAGGCCGCATCCTGGTTGAGATTCACGTCGCCCACGGTGGCCTGGCAGACATTCGTGTAGGTCATCACGCCCACGGCGCCGCCGATGGACCAGGTGTTGTTGTTGCCGGAGGCCACGGCCCGCGCCCAGGTGTTGAACAGCAACGTATCCAGGCCAAGATCGCCGTCGAGAAACGCGTCGAAGTTCTGGATCGGATTCTCTGCGAAATAAGTCTCCGCGCCGGCGCCGGTGAGCAGCGGGCACACGAACGGATACGTCAGGTTGGCCGTGGCCGTGAACTGCTGCGCCGCGTCAAGAGTGGCGCCGTCGTCGATGGTCGTCTCCACGGTGTTCAGGTAGATGCCGATGACCACGGCGGCCGCAAAGGAACTCGCGTTGCTGGCGCTGTCGGGCTGATAGATCGACGCTTCGGAAGCATTCTGCGCATCCTGCGTCGTGCTGCTGGTGACGCTGATGTTCTGATTAGACTTGAGCACGGCGCTGCCGCCGACGCGGGCCTGCACGGTGTTGGTGACGTACTGCACGCCGAATGAGCCAGCGACGTTGAAGCTGGGGCCATCCGTCACCGGCTGACCGGCATTGTCCCTGGGAAGATTGTTGACGATGGCGTCCTCGGCCGGATCGGCCGAATTCGGCGAGAAGTCCTTGAACGTGCCCAGGATGCCCTGATAGGCGGGCAACACTTCGCCTGCGTTCAGCAAATCGTAAAGCGTGGGCGTGAAGCCGAGCATGGCCGAGGTGTCGCCGGTGTCCGTGGCCCGCAGGTTTGCCGTGATGTTGATGCCGTTGCTCAACGGCGTCAGCGTGTGCGACGTGCCCGACATGAGCGGCGCGCCGATTCCCAGGTTCACCAGCAGGGGTGCCGTTCCGTTCAGGCCGGTCAACTCGATCCCCTGGACGGTGTTGTCCATCACGCCTTGCGTGTTGTTGCTGGCCAGCGCGATGGCGGCCGCGGCAGCATCCGCGGCACTCCGCGACAACAGGATCGTGCCGGCCGTCGGCGTCAGGACGACAAAGTAGCTGTTGCCGTCCGTCAGGCCGGTGTAGACGCCGCCGGAGCCGTCGTCCTCCGCCGCGTTCACAGACAGAAACGCTTGCTGATAGGTGAGCTGCTCGCCATTGGCGAGATTGCCGGGAGGATTGGCGATGACGATCTCGCCGCTGGCGTTCACGGAGAAATCCAGGGCGTCGCCGTTGCCGCGGATCAGCTTCGGATTGGTGTCCAGCGTGATCGGCTGATCGCTCAGGTCGGTCAATGACAATGTCATGTCATTGTTGCTCAGCACCGCCTTGTACTGCGTGCCATCGGCCAGCCCGCCGATATTCAGGCCGGCGACGGCGTGGTACGTGAGCATGTCGCCGCTGGCGACCGTCCCGGTCAGCGGCACGGCGAAGTTGATGGTGCTGGTGGTCGGATCGACCTGCGTGATGGCGACCGGCGTGCCGGCTGCCGTGCTGAAGTACGGATAGTTGCGCGCGGAGCCGGTGCCGGCGCTGAACCAGTCCTGCGCCTCGACGGCGCCGTTGGTGGCCGCTTCCACCGCCTGGTTGCCCGCGACCTGGGCGCCGAAGATGTCACCCGGATGGTTCGTCAGCCAGGCCTGGTAGGCGGGATCATAGATCGCGGCATAAAACCGCGTCGCCTGGTAGTAGGCGTTCAGCCCTTCCTGGAAGGCGAGGGCGGCGTCGAGCGCGCTGGTCGTAAGCCGAACCACGCTCGCATCGAACGGGTTGACGACCGCATAATAGGTTTGCCCGTCGGTCAAGCCCTCGATCGTGCGGCCCAGTGCGGACTGGTAGACCATCGGTGTTCCGTTCGCCAGGCCCGCGGGCGGATTCGGAAACGTGATGGTGGCGTCCCACGGGTAGGTGTTGAAGTCGTAGGCCGTGCCGCCGATGAGCATCTGCGGACTCAGATTGAAATCGACGCGGTTGCCGCCATCATCCAGCCCGAAGGCGAAGGGGTTGTTCGGATCGGCGCTGGCAACGACGGTGTAGGTCTGACCGTCCACCAATCCGCCGATGTGCTGTCCCGGCGCCGCATGGTAGGTCGCCAAACGAAATCGGCGTGCCCGAGAGAGCGTCTGCGCGCGTGGCAGCCAGCTGAACGTGCTGGCCATCGACGACGATCACATAGTAGGCCATGTCGTCTTGCAAGCCGGGGATGGCGGCGCCGATGCCGGTGGTGTACGTCAGCCGGTCGCCCGTCGAAAGTCCCGCCGTCGTGCCCACCCTGATGGTGCTGGTGGCGAAGTCCACATCCGTGAACGGGTTGAAGGTAGCCGGCGCGGCACTGGCCGCGGCGCCGGTGACGGTGATGTTGCCGTTCACCTCCGCCTTGACATCCGAAGTCGTGTAGCCGACGAAGAAGGTGATGCCCACCTGGCCGCTGTAGTACGAGGCCGACTGCACCATGAGTTCATTGACATAGGTTCCCTCGGCATCGACGGTGACACCTTTGGCGGCCGTGATGGCCGCGTTCTGGGCCACGGTGGCGTGCGAGGTCAGCAACGAGGCGCCCACGCTTCCCGAAACCTCGATGTTGCTTGTATTCGTCGATGGATTGACAGTGGCGCCGCTGCCGATGTTCTGCGTCACGCGCGCCGTTGATGGTGTTGTTGGCGTTCGAGGTGATCGACACGCTGCCCTGCGAGATGATCGAGGCGTTCTCGGCGATGGCGGTGACGGCCGAGGTTTCCGCCCAGTTGAAGCCGAAACTGGCGCCCACGCGCGTGCTCTTGTAATAGATGGCTTCGCCGGTGGCGTCGGCGCTGGCCGCCGATGCCAGCGTCACGTCGCTGCTGGCCGTGATCTGGGCGCCGGCGCCGAGCGAAACCTCCGCGGTGCCCTTCTTGTACATGAACGACACCGGCAACGCCAGATAATCGGTGGCATAGCGCGTGACCGTGGTGATCAGCCCTTCCACCCAGCTGCCGGCCTGATTGCCGATCGACTGGTTGAGCTGATTGGCCAGCGCGATGTCGCCGCCCGTGGCCTCGATGTCCACGGCGCCGCCCTGGATCGTCACGTTCTGGTCGATCATGATCCTGGCATCGCGCACCACCACGCCGATGTCCGCGTAAACGAGCAGATCGAGCGAAAGATTCGTGTTCGTCACCGTGAGGGAGACATCGCCGTCCGTGAAGCTGGTCGCATTGTTGATGGCCTGGGCCAGCAGATCGGCGCCGCTGTTGATCGTGATGTGCGGCGAGGTATTGATGGCAAATGGAATCGGATCGAACGGATCGGAGTTTTTAACATCGAACGTCAGAGTGCCCGAATTTCCCGTCGAGGCATCGGTGAAATGATTGCCGGTGAAGACATTGGCCAGATCGCGAGTGGAGACGATGATGTTCGTCTGCACCGCGATTCCGGTGTCGGAGTGGACGGTCCGGCTCTGTCCATCGGTGTACAGGTTGCCGGCGATGACAATGTTGTTGCTGCTCTCGATGGTCTTGCTGCCGCCGCTGGTAAGGTTGAAGCCACCCACCTGCGTGAAGGTGATGCCGTCGTCGGAGTATTCCAGAATGCCCGTGTTGCTGCTCGCCAGAAAGACGGTCTCGTTGGCGTCGCAGACGAAGTCAACGGTTGTGCCGGAGACGACGGGAATGATGGCTGGGAGGGTGCGATCCTCGAGCTGCTCAAGCCAGAGTCGCTGGCGAGGTCGCCGACGCTGTCTTGTACCCTGTGATTCGCCCCTGAGACGACCGGCCAGCTCGGTTACCAAACTCCTTCGAAAGAGCTTCCCGAACAACGATGTCATGAACGGCTCCCGCGGCGATAAACTGTTCCGTAGAAAGGGGATTTGCCGAGAAGGACGGTGCCGATGCAAGGCAACACGTCCCGCCAAGGCCCGCAAGACTACGCATCGCGGATGCGTAGCTTGTTGCAGAAACGGCTTGCCAGCTATCGGCAAGTGGCGCAGGGGCTGTCTGGCATTGTACCCGCGCTGCACGGGGCTGGTCAAGAATCGCAAACGAACCTTTGACCCCTTGAACCTCAGGGCGACTCAGCCACCGAACGGCGTTTCGTTCAAGATTGATGAAGCGAACGAGCCGCTAAACTGGTAGTATTGGCAAAGGAAACCGAGGCGTTCGCGCGACACGGTTCGACTGGCTGATCGTCGGCGAATGCACGCAAGCGAGGTAACGGCATCCATGCAACCACGTGTCAACTGTCCGGGGCCGGTTGGAATCACCCGGAGGAACATGCTGCAGATCGGGACCATCGGGGCCCTGAACCTGGCATTGCCTCAGGTGCTGGCGGCCGGCGAACGTCGCGCGCGGACTGCCAGGCCGGCCAGTGCGGATTCCTGCATTCTCGTTTTTCTCAATGGCGGGCCCAGCCATCTCGACACTTGGGACATGAAGCCGAATCTGCCGCGCGAGATGCGCAGCGAGTTTCAGCCCATCGCGACTTCCGTGCCCGGCATCCAGGTCTGTGAGCATCTGCCCCGGCTGGCGCGGCTGATGTCGCACTGCTCTCTCGTGCGCTCCGTCCATCACGACCAGGTGGCGCATGCCCCCGCCGTGTACACCGCGCTCACCGGAGTCAAGAGCTCCGTTCGCGCCGGCATTCTTGGTGCCAAGGCCACCGACCATCCCGCGATCGGCTCGGTGATCGGGCGATATCGTCCGCCGGCTTCCCAGGTGACACCCTACGTGCTGATGCCGTTCCTGACGGCGGAGGGCGCCGGCGGACCGCCGCAACCCGGTTTTCTGGGTGGCTGGCTGGGCAAGAACCATGATCCCTTTCTCGTGCTTCGCGGCGGCAACAGCCCGGACGGCTTCAACCTGCCGGCGCTCACGCCTGGGATGGGAGTGACCACGGAGCGTGTGCGCGATCGCCGGCAGTTGCTGGCCGGTTTGAATCAGACAGGCGTCTCGGTTCGTGCCGGCCACGCCCACGAGATGGAGCGACTTCAGGCCAGGGCCTGCGACTTGCTCACTTCCTCGGCGGCGCAGCGCGCTTTTCAGCTGGGCCTGGAGCCGGCGCGGGTTCGCGACGCCTATGGCCGAAACATCTACGGCCAGAGCTTGCTTCTGGCCCGCCGGCTGGTCGAGGCCGGCACGCGGCTCGCCTGCATCTCCTGGGCGCCGGATGCCAACGCGACCTGGGACACACACGGCAACAACTTCGTGAAGCTCAAGAACGAGTTGCTGCCGCCGTTCGATGTCGGCTTTGCGGCCCTGCTCACCGACCTGGTGGACCGCGGACTGCTGGAGCGCACGCTGGTGGTCGTCATGGGCGAGATCGGCCGCACGCCCAAGATCAACAACGGCGCTGGCCGCGATCACTGGGAGTTCTGTTACACCGTGCTGTTCGCCGGCGGCGGAGTCAAGGGCGGGTTCACCTACGGCGCCAGCGACAAGCGCGGCGCCTATCCCAGCCAGTGTCCCGTCACGGCGAGCGACATCGTCGCCACCATCTACCACGGCCTGGGGATCCCGTCGGACCTCGAGATCCGTGATCGACTCAACCGACCCCTCCCACTGGTTCCCGAAGGCGAGCCGATTCGAAGCATCTTCTCATGACGCATGGAACGACCGATGTCGCGCGTCGAGGATGAAGTGACTCTTTGAGAGGCTGTCCGAGAAGGGGTCAGACCCATCGCTGAACCAAAACGCAGGGGGGTCTGACCCCTTCTTGGACAGCCTCTGAATAGTGGAGAATCGGGATGGTCACTTCAAATCCATCGCTCGCCGAGAACATTGCCAAGAACATTGTGGGCTGGCGGTTCGACAACAGCTACTCGCGGTTGCCAGACGCCTTTTACGCTTTGGCCCAGCCGGCCAGGGTGCAGTCGCCGCGAGTGTGGATTCTGAACTACCGGCTGGCTGACGAGCTCGGCCTCAGCCTCCGTGCGCTGCCACTGGAAGACGCCGCGAACCTGTTCGCGGGCCAGGACCTGCCGGGCAGTTGCCGACCGATCGCCCAGGCGTACGCCGGCCATCAGTTCGGCGGCTTCACGATGCTGGGTGACGGCCGCGCCATCCTGCTGGGCGAACACCGCACGCCGTGTGGCCGGCTCGTTGACATCCAGTTGAAGGGGGCCGGGCCGACGCGATTCTCGCGTGGTGGCGACGGCCGCGCCGCACTTGGGCCAATGCTGCGCGAGTATATCATCAGCGAGGCCATGTCCGCCCTCGGCATCCCCACCACGCGAAGTCTCGCCGTTGTCACCACAGGCGAACCCGTCTTCCGTTCGTCCGCGCTCAGAGGAGCGATCCTGACCCGCGTCGCCGCCAGTCATATTCGCGTCGGGACGTTTGAGTACCTGGCGGCCCGTCATGACGTGGCGAACCTGCGGGCGCTCGCCGACTACGCGATCGTCCGTCACTTCCCCGAACTGGTCGATGCTTCACAGAAGTACCTGGAGTTCTTCCGCGCGGTCATGGATCGCCAGGCGTCGCTCATAGCCCGCTGGCAGCTTGTCGGGTTCATCCACGGGGTCATGAACACCGACAACATGGCGATTTCCGGGGAGACCATCGACTACGGTCCTTGTGCCTTCATGAACGCCTACCGCCCGGACACGGTATTCAGTTCGATCGACCACGGAGGCCGCTATGCCTATGGCAATCAACCCGCGATCGCGCACTGGAATCTGGCCCGCTTCGCCGAGACCCTGCTGCCGCTCCTCGATCCTGATCAGGAGAAAACAATTGCACTTGCCTCGGGCGTTCTCGCCGAATTTCCGAAACAGTTCGAGGCGTACTGGCTTGCCGGAATGCGGAAGAAGCTGGGGCTCGAGACGGCGGCGGCCGGCGACGCCGAATTGATCCGCGTGCTGCTCGACTGGATGCAGAATACAGCGGCCGATTTCACCAACACGTTTCGCGACCTGTCGTCGGCGGAACTGCCGGCCGACGACAGGTACCGGCATCCGGACTTTCGGGCCTGGTACTCACGATGGCTGGATCGACTTCAGTGCCATGGTCGGGCAAGCGCGTCCATCCAATCCAGGATGCGAGCTGTCAACCCGACTGTCATCCCGCGAAACCATCGAGTGGAGGAAGCACTTGCCGCGGCCGAGGATCACGACGATCCGTCGGTGCTGCATCGACTGCTGGCAGCGTTGGCGTCGCCATATGAAGCGACGGCTGACTTGTCCTATTATCAGGAGCCACAAGCCGACGATTGCAACTACCGAACATTCTGCGGAACATAGTCGCGCTGCCACGAGTTCACATGCCGCGCGTCGCGCGGTCGCGCCCGCCCGCTGTGCAAACAATCCACCACGAAAGGATCAGCGATGCGCCGACAAGGCTGGTTGGTATTGTGTCTGGCGTTTTCTTGGACATCGGTCACACCAGTGGCCGTGCCATCAGTCAGTGCGACTGGACCGGACGACTCAACATCACTGGCCCAGGCCGCCAAGAATGTCCGCCAGATAATCGCCCATCGTGGTTCAAGCAGTGATCGGCCCGAGAATACCCTGGCCAGTTATCGCCGAGCCATCGAGGTCGGTGCCGGTGTCATCGAATGCGACGTCCGCACGACCAGGGATGGCATCCTGGTCAGCCTGCACGATGCGGACGTCAGCCGCACTTCGAATGGCAAGGGACTCGTCCGGGACATGACACTGGCGGCATTGCGACGGCTGGATTTCGGAAGCTGGTTCGACGCCCGGTTTCAGAACGAACGCATCCCGACCCTTCACGAAATCTTGACGCTGTGTCGCGGGAAGATCGATGTCATGCTCGATCTGAAGGAGTCCGGACAGGCCTATGCCGAGAATGTCGCCGACCTGGTTCGCAAGCATGGCGAACCCAAACGAATCATCCTTGGCGTACGCAGCGTCGGGCAGGCCCGGCATTTCCGCAAGCTGCTGCCCGTATCCAGGCAGATGGGCCTGATTGCCGCCACGGGCGACATCTCTGCATTCGCCGACGCCGGCGTGGATATGATCCGCCTCTGGCCGAACTGGTTGTCCGACAGGTCGCTGATCGCCCAGGTTCGCAACCACAAGAAGCATCTTCACCTGAGCGCCCCGAAAGGAACGAAGGAACAAGTCTTGCCCCTCTTGATACATGAGCCGGAGTCACTATCCAGCGACGACCCTGCTCGATTGGCGCAGACGCTGCGTGCGATCGCCGTCCAGCAAGCAAGCAACAAGGTTCACCGCCCGCCGTCTCCGGCTGCGCAAGGGGTCCACGCGAAACAGGCAAGGATCGCTCGAGGCCGCCGGCAACTTTTCGTGGACGATCACATCATCTCGGAAAAGTCTGGCGTGACGCGCGAGCTGGGCCGGGTCACCAAGGCCAACGACGGCAAGCCGATCTTCACCGATGGCTGGTTCTACGGCACAGTGCTTCGTGATCAGGACAAGTTTCAGCTCTGGTATCGCAAGCCCGGCGATCAGGGTTACGGTTATGCTGAGTCGACCGACGGCTTGAAGTTCCTGAAGAAAGCAGATGTGAAAGGCATTCCATTCGCCGGCGATTACAACCTCGCTGTCGAGATCGACACGCGCCATTCCGGAAAGAAACGACGCTACCTGGGCAGCTTCGATGCCAGGGGAATGGCGGCCGGCCTGGCTTACTCGGCCGACGGAATCACCTGGATCCCGTCTAATGGGGGCAAGGCAATCACCTACCGCGCCGCTGACAGCTACAACCAGGTTCTGTGGGACGGTGAGGCCAAGGTCTATCGCCTGTTCACGCGTACCGACCTTGGCACCGGCGGAGGGCCCCTGGCCGGCAGCGTCGCCAAGGACTTTGAAGTGCGCGGCACGCGGAGCATGACCAACCCAGACATCAACATGAACCCCGCCGGCTGGAAGCTCGTTCGCCACTGGCACTTCAATCGCGAGGGTCCGAAAGAGTACTTGCGTCGCCAGCTGACCTGCTGGATTCACGAGGGTGTTTACTTCGCCTTGATGTCGGTCTATGAGTATCCGGGGGATGTGAGCGAGGGAAAGAAAACCGATCACAGGACGCGTCACGAACGCGACGTCATGAATTTCTACATGGCGACGAGCCGGGATGGTGACTCATGGGATCTGCACTGGGTTTACGCCGGGAAACCGCTGGTGCCCCGCGGCCCGGCCGGCTCGTTCGACATGGATATGGTCTTTCCCAGCTCCACGGTCGTGACGCACCAGGATGAACACTGGCTGTACTACGCGGGCGCCAATGAACGCCACGGCACCTACGAGACAAAGCCACCTGTTCTGTTCGAGCGACAAGAAGCCATCGGCCTTGCCAAGCTGCGTCTGGATCGTTTCGTCTGCCTTGATGCGACAGACAAGCCCGGGTCGGTGACCACGAGGCCGTTTGTTCTCGAAGGGAAGCAGCTACAACTCAATGTGGAAGCTCCACGTGGCGAGGTCACCGTCGAAGTCCTCGACCAGCAGGGCCAGCCGATCCGGGGGTTTTCCAAGGGTGATGCACGCAAGGCGGCCGGCATCGACGAGCTACGCTGGCAGCCGCGCTGGACAGGCCATACCGACCTCTCGTCCTTGCGGGAGACGACAATCCGGCTGAGAATCACGTTGCGTAACGCGAGGTTGTACGCGCTCCAGATTCAGTAGGCACAGCAGGTATGCCGGCGCGGCGGCTTGTCGCCTGTCGCCGGTACGCTCAGCCAGTGGCAACGTCCCAGGGTTTGCGATATTCCTTGGAGAGCAGACCATTGGCTTCCCGTTCGCCGACAAACGATTCCGTCTTGGGGTCGAACCGAAGCACCTTGCCGGTGCGGTAGGCGATTTCACCCAGGTGAACCAGCGACGAGGACAGGTGCGCCACCTCGGCGGAGGCGTTGGGTTCCCGGCCGTTGCGAATGCAAGTGAGGAAGTTCTCCATGTGCGCCGGCGCGGGTTGACCCACGCGGCCGCGCTCGCCCATTCCCGGGCCTCTTTCCTCCTTCTCGCCGAGATAGACCTGAAAGTAGCCGCGGCGCGAGAAGATCATGTAGCCCCGCGTGCCGTAAAACGCATTGCCGCTGTCAAAGCCGTGTAGTCCGTAGGGCGTGAACTGCCGATCCTCGTAAATCAGCACCTTGCCGCTGGCATACTCGTAGGTGACGATCATGTTATCTGGATATTCGCGCGGCCCGAGGTCGGGATCGGTTCGGTTGCCATGGGCAGTGATCTTGACGGGATGGCTGGTTTCGCCGAGCCCCCAGCGAGCCATGTCAATGTCGTGGATGCCGTCATCGCCGATATCGCCGTTGCCGTAGTCGCGAAACAATCGCCAGCTGCCGTGAAACCGATGGCGATTGAACGGTCGACGCGGCGCGGGCCCGAGCCAGAGGTCGTAGTTGACGCCTTTGGGCACATCGCTATCGGCTATGGGCTTGGCTGACGCCGTTCGTTGAACATTCCAGGCCTTGGTGATCTTGATCGTGCCCAGCACTCCCGAGGCGAGCACCTCGCCTGCGCGAAACGTGACGGGACTGGAACGCATCTGGGTTCCATGCTGCACCACGCGTCGATGTTTCTGTGCTGCCTCGATCAGCAATCGGCCCTCGCGAAAAACGTGCGAGGCCGGCTTCTCGACGTAGACATGTTTCTCCGCCGCCAGGGCGCGCAGGGCAATCGGACAGTGCCAGTGGTGTGGCGTGGCGATGACCACCGCCTGGACTTCCTTGTTGTCCAGCACACGTCGGAAATGCTCAACCGCGGCTGGGGCGGGGACGTTCGCATTTTGGACGGTCTTGACAGCGCGCGCCAGAGGCGCCGCGTCCACATCACACAGGGCCACGATGCGGACGTCCTTGCGTGCGGCCAGCGTCCGCACATGAAAATGCCCCATGCCGTTGACGCCTATGACTGCGACGCCCACACGTTCGTTGGCGCCCAGCACCTGGCCAACGTTCCCGAGCGCGGCAGCCGAGGCGGCCGAAGCCGCGAGGAAGCTTCTTCGCGAAGTGTCCATGATGGTCTCCTTCCACGCAATCCGGTCCGAAACTGCACGCCACCACGCCACATGCAGGATCGTCGCGGATTCGCGTTTACGTCATGATTTCCCGGATAGGTTCCCCGTGGTCGATTTCCAGGCGCCGCCGACCCGGGATCTCGAGGCGACGCGGGTCGAGGCCGAGAAGGTGGAACACCGTGGCATGCAGGTCGGTAACATAATGGGCTGGTTCCAGAGCGTGAAAGCCCAGCTCATCCGTTTCGCCATGGACGATGCCGCCCTTGATGCCAGCGCCGGCGAACCACACCGAGAAGCCGTGCGGATGGTGATCGCGCCCCTGGGAAACTCCGCCGCGTGTTTCCTGCCCGGGCGTACGGCCGAATTCGGTGCAAAAGACGAGCAGCACGTCGTCCCACAAGCCTCGTTGTTTCAAATCCTTCAGGAGAGCGGCCACGGGCTGATCTATCTGTGGACAAAGCGCGCCATGGTTCACGCGGAGATTGGCATGCGAATCCCACACTCCGTACGGTGACGGATAAAGTTGTACAAAGCGCACGCCCAGTTCGACCAGGCGTCGTGCCGCCAGACAGCGGCGCGCGGCCACCCGTGTGGTTGGGCGGTCCAGACCGTAGAGACGATGGGTTGCCGGCGTCTCTCGTGCCAGGTCCAGCGCTTCGGGAACTGCCACCTGCATGCGATAGGCGAGTTCGTAGGCGCGAATCCGGGCGCGCAGAGCATTGTCAACCGGATATTCGACGCCCGCCAAGGTATTGAGCCGGCCGATCAGCTCATACTCATTGCGTTGCTCTTCCGGGAGGAGATGGGCCGGTCGGCGGGCGAATGGCAATGGCTCGCCGTCGAGGTTGAGAGGGATGCCATCGTGCCGGGGTCCAAGGTAGTGCCCCTGGATCGATTCCCTGGTATCAGCGCGAGTCGGCCCGCCCAGAACCACGAACTGCGGCAAGTTCGCATTCAGGGTCCCCAGCCCATAACTGGTCCAGCTGCCGATTGCTGGCTGGCGTTCATCGAGCTTGTGCCGACCGGTGTGAATCTGATTCTCGGCCGCGTGGTCGTTGTCCGTCGTCCAGACATTGCGCACGATGGCAATGTCATCCACACAAGATGCGAGGTGAGGCAGCCAGTCAGCGATCTCGATGCCGCTTTGCCCATGTTTGCGAAAGCCCACCTGGAGCGGATAGATCGTCGCGTAGCGCTCGCGCGTGTTGATCGAATCATTGACAACAGAGCGCGAACGCTGGTTGTGCAGCGGCAATTGCAACGGGTCCGGATAGGGCGTCTGCTTGAAAGTCTTGCCGGCATGGCGATTGAGCGCCGGTTTGGGGTCGAATGTCTCGAGGTGACTGTATCCGCCGGAAAGGAAAAGCCAGATCACCGATTTCGCCCTTGGCCGAAAATGTGGCCGGCCATCCGGTAAAGCATGTGCTCCGCCGGCACGGACGACGCCGTCGCGTTGCAGCATGGCTCCAAGGGCAAGTCCGGAGAAACCCATGCCAAGGTCTGCCAGGAAGACGCGCCGATTCATCGTTGGACCTCGTTGGACCTCGATGGGCGATCAGCGGATCGTTACAAACTCATGATGATTGAACAGCACCCTTGCCAGGCTCTCCCAGGCGCGCTGCCGTGCGACCTGCGGCGTCGCGTGCTTCGCCACCAGGACAGACTGGCTTTCGAGAAACTCCATGCAGGCTTTGAGTTCCTCCGCCTTGGGACGACGAGTCAGCGTGTCTTCAAACGCCCGCACGATCATGGCCTCGGAACTCTCTTGACTCCCGGTGAGCCAGCGGTCGGCAAGTGACCGGCTTCGTGCAATGGTGAATTCACTGTTCGTGAGAGCGAGGGCCTGTTGCGGCACAAGACTCTCCGCGCGTCGATAGCAGTCACACGGATCCGGCGCATCGAAAAACTCCAGTAGCTTCAACGATCCGCCGCCTTCCGGATGGGACGCGAAATACAGGCTGCGCCGGCGCGAAGACTTTTCCTGAGCGGGTTCAATCTCCTTGCCGCCGGTTCGGGCATCAAGGTCGCCCGCCGTGAACAGCATGGCATCACGCACCGCCTCGGCTTCCAGGCGCCGCGACGGGTAACGCCACAGCCAGCGATCATCTGCGTCCTTGGCCAGGTTGGCATCGTCCTGCGCGGCGGCGGATTGCAACTGATACGTTTGGCTGGTGACGATGAGCTTGTGCAGACGCTTCATGTTCCAGCCGGACTCCATCAACTCCACGGCGAGCCAGTCGAGCAATTCGGGATGAGTGGGACTCTTACCGTTGCGTCCAAAATCAAATACCGACTCAACGAGCGGCTTGCCGAAATGCCTCAGCCAGATGTGGTTGACGGCGACGCGAGCTGTCAGAGGGTTGTCGCTGGACGTGATCCACAGCGCCAGCGCTTTGCGCCGACCCGTGCTGGTAGCAGGATACGTCGGCGACAAGGGGACATAGGTTGCCTGCGGCACTGCAACCTGGCTTTCCGCGGCAGCGCACTGCTTCTTGGCTGTTGCCAGGGCATCCTCGGCCTTCTTGATCGCCGCTGCGACCTGCTTGCCTTTGGCAAGAGCCAGTTCGCGTTCCACTTGATCGACCCGGCGCCGGGCCTCCGAGAGTCGAAGCAATGCCTGAGCCCTGGCGGCAATCCGGGCCAGGTCCACTGCATCGCCTGGACCCAGTTTGTATTTCGCTCGGTCGGCCGCGATGACGGCATGCACGGCCTTGAGACGTGCTTCAGCCACGGACAGGCGCGACGGGTCAGCTGGCTGGACAGTCCGCGCCGCAGCCAGTTCCTTCTCGGCTGCTGCGATCTCCTCGTCCTGGATGAACTTCTTCGCACCGGGATAGACCGCTGTTGACGGCAGCATCACGGGCGAAATCTGCAATCGATCTCCGCCGATCATCGCCGGAGCGCCGGGCGTCACGGGAAGTCGATCCGCCATGAAGTCTCGGTCATTACCGAGACGATACATGCGCGTCTTGGCGTCAAAGCGTTCGTCCATGACCCGCACCAGACCGCTGGTCACGACCTTGCCGCTACCTCCGTAGCCATATTTCTGAAATGGGCCCGGATCCGGTTCGCCGGGCACGCGGTCTTGCCGTAATCCAAGTGGCTCGAAGAAGGCTCGAAAGCGAAAGTACTCCTCCTGGGAAATCGGGTCGTACTTGTGATCATGGCAGTGACAGCAATTCAAGGTCAGTCCCAGAAACGCCTTGGCCGTGTGCTCAACCTGGTCTTTCATCCAGCTATCGTGATTCAAGCTGTAATAGTTTCGCACCAGGAATCCAGTCGCCGCCTGGGCTGCGTCGTTGTCCGGGACGATCTCGTCGGCCGCAAGCATCTCCTGAATCATCCGGTCGTATCCCCTGCCTGCATTGAGCGAGCCAACGATCCAATCTCGCCAGCGCCACAAGGTCGGGCTACTGTTGCGCCAGTCGTTTTCGGAGCGGCGACCGTACCAGTCTGAATAGCGCCAGACGTCCATCCAGTGCCGCGCCCAGCGTTCGCCGTAATCCGGAGATGCGAGCAATCGCTCGACGACTCTGTCGAAGGCAGCTGGTGAAGCATCGGCAAGGAACGCGTGCAATTGCTCCCGCGTCGGCGGCAAGCCGGTCAGATCCAGGGTCACGCGTCGAAGGAGCGTGGCCCGGTCGGCTGGCGGAAGAGCTTTCAACCCGAGCCGGTCGTGCTGAACCCTGATGAACGAATCGATGGGATGGCGTTGCCAGGCCAGGTCGTCAGTACGTGGAATCGCGGGACGAACGGGCTTCTGAAAGGCCCAGTGCTTGCGCGGATCGCTTGGAACAACCTCGTTTTTCGGCGCTGGCGCGCCGGCGTCGATCCACCTTTTCAAGACGGCAATCTCCGCCGGCGCAAGAGCTTTGCCCTCATCCCGGGGAGGCATTCGGGGACGGTCACGGCCAAGTATGGCATGGATCATCAACGATTCATCACTCTTGCCGGCGATAATCGCCGGTCCGCTTCGACCCCCTCCCTTGATGAATGCGGCAGTATCCAGGCGGAGCTTGGCCTTCTGCGCCAGCGGCCCATGGCAGGAACCGCAGCGCGACGTCAGCAGCGGTTTCACTTGCTTCAGGTAGTCCACGTCATCCGCGCCAAGCCTCGCGGAGGACATGGCAAGAACGGCCAGTGCCACTGACAAGTGCATCATGGAAATGTGCATCTTGAATTCTCAGTTGCCGCTGTGGAGACTTTCGATCAGCTAATGGCAGGGACTGACACCTATCTTACCCCGCACAACCTGGAATTGGAGGTTCAAATGAGATATTTTCCAGGCCGGCGCTGCTGAACGGCGCAGCCGCATTGACATGACCTGGATAGTTGTTGCACACAAGACCAAGCTGGCGGAGCGGGACACAATCGCCTAAGATTAAGAGACGCCCCCCGCCGACTTTCTCCTCCTGGAAGCCGTGTTATGCATAATCACGCCTTAACAGCTGGACTGGTCGCGGCATGCTGTGCTATCGACGCACTTGCCTTCGAGCCAGCGCGAATCGACATCGACAAGCTGCCGCCGGCCTTCAAGGGCGTCATCGATTTTCGCCGCGACATCGAGCCGATTTTCAAGACGGCGTGCATCTCTTGCCACAACTCTGACAAGCAGCGCGGTGGAATGCGACTGGACCACGCCGAGGCGGCTCTGCGAGGCGGAAATACCGGGCCTGTGATCCTTCCAAGGAACGCCGGCGAGAGCCGACTGCTGCACCTGGTCGCAGGCCTCGATCCCGAGCTTGTCATGCCGCCCAAGGGCAAGAAACGGCTCACCGCCGTCGAGGTAAGCAAGCTGCGCGCCTGGATCGATCAGGGCGCCATCTGGCCAAAGCAGGCTGTCGCCCAGAAGTCAACCACCTCCAGGCACTGGGCGTTTCAGCCCATCAAGACGCCTGGCTTGCCGCGCGTGCAACGTCACGCCTGGGTCAAGAACCCGATTGATGCCTTCGTCCTGAGCCGTCTGGAAATGGAGAGGATCGAGCCCTCGCCGGAAGCGGATCGGTCCACGCTCGTGCGCCGGCTCAGCTTCGATCTGCGCGGCTTACCACCCACCCCAGAGGAGGTCGATGCGTTTCTGAAAGACGCCAGCGCCAACGCTTATGACGCGCTGGTGGATCGTTTCTTGCAATCGCCCGCCTACGGCGAGCGCTGGGGCCGGCACTGGCTCGACCTCGCCCGCTACGCTGACAGTGACGGCTACGAGCAGGATCGACCTCGACCATTCGCCTGGCGCTACCGCGAATGGGTCATTCATGCCATGAACCAGGACATGCCGTTCGACCGCTTCGCGATCGAACAGCTGGCGGGCGATCTGCTGCCTGGTGCGACCATCGAACAAAAGACCGCGACCGGTTTTCATCGCAATACCTTGACCAATCGTGAAGGCGGTACGGACAAGGAGCAGTTCCGCGTCGAGGCGTGCTTCGACCGCGTGGCCACCACAGCCAAGGCCTTCCTTGGATTGACGCTGGGTTGCGCTCAGTGCCACGACCACAAGTACGATCCATTCAGCCAGCGCGAGTTCTACGAGTTCTTCGCCTTTTTCAATAGCGACGAGGAAGTGGACGTCCCTGCTCCACTCCCTGGCGACCAGGCGGCCTACGACCAGGCCAGGGCCGCCTTTGACAGGAAGAAGAAGGAACTGGAATCAGCCATCGCAGCGCGCATGAAGTCGCTCAAGAAACAAGACCTCAAGGACGACAAGAAGCTGACCGAGCTAAGCAAGGCCCTGAAGGCCCACGAGAAAACAGCGCCGACGGTGGCGCAGGTGTCGACGCTGGCGCTGGGCAAAGGCCGCACGACACAGGTGATGATTCGCGGTGATTTCCTGAGGCCCGGCATAGAGGTTCAGCCCAGCACCCCTGCAGTGCTGCATACGCTGCAAGCGAAAGCCAGGCCCACGCGCATGGATCTGGCAAGCTGGATTGTGGATCCGGCCAACCCGCTGACGCCGCGCGTCATCGTCAACTGGGCCTGGCATCGCTACTTCGGCCGCGGCCTGGTCGTCACTCTCGAGGACTTCGGCACGCAGGGTGAGAAACCGTCCCATCCCGATCTACTTGATTTCCTGGCAAAAGAATTCATGCGTGGCTGGAGCCTCAAGAAGCTGCACCGGCTGATCGTCACGTCGGCGACCTACAAGCAAAGCTCGCGATATCGACCGGTACTGCTGGCACGCGATCCGGCGAACGTGCTGCTGGCGCGACAGAACCGCCTGCGCCTCGAAGCCGAAATCCTGCGCGATAACGCCCTGGCCGTCAGCGGCGTCCTGCAGCTGCGCCTTGGCGGCCCAAGCGTCCGCCCGCCGCAACCCACTGGCGTCTCCGATCTCACCTATGCGGGCACTGCCAGGTGGGTTGAGAGCAAGGGGCCCGACCGCTACCGCCGCGGCATGTACACCTGGTTCCAGCGCACCAGCCCATATCCAATGCTCATGACTTTCGACGCCCCCGACGGCGTAGTATGCTGCGTCCGCCGCGAAAAATCGAACACGCCGTTGCAGGCGCTGACTCTCATGAACGACACAGCCTTTGTGGAATGTGCCCAGGCGCTGGCGCGGCGCGTCCTGGCAAGCAAGGGAGACCGCATCGACACGCTTTTTCATCTTGGCCTCGCGCGCTCGCCAAGTGCCGCCGAGCACGAAGAGCTAACACGCCTCCATCAAGAATTGACCGTGACCGCTCGGGCCAACCCCAGGGAAGCTGCCCGTTTGCTAGGCAGTCATCCAGAGTCGGCTGCAGCTGCCGAGGCCGCCGTCTGGGTGGCGCTGGCAAGGGCCATCATGAATCTCGACGAGTTCGTGACTCGGGAATGAGGCAACTGAGTCTTTCAAGACGCGTTTTGTCCGCCTGGTCGTTCAGTTTTTTCCTTCTCCACTTGACGCCATCCCGGCGTGTTGGGTAAACTCCTCCCAGCGCTTCTAGATTTTGCACCCAGGGTAGGGGAATTGGGTTTCCCAGCCTGCTTCCCCCCGCAGAAAAAAGGAATTTTCACGGGTCTGTGATTTTGCCCAGGGACGGGGTCATCCCCTCTCTGCCCAGTTTCATCCATGCTCATTTATCGGTATGCCGATGACGTGGTGGCTTGGGCGCCGGCCAAGGTCAATCTGCACCTGGAGGTCTTGGGCAAAAGGCCCGACGGTTATCACGAAATAGCCACGCTCATGGTGGCAATCCGGCTCTTTGACACCTTGGTTTTCCGGGACGCGTCCGGCGGCGACATCCGGCTGGCGTGTACGCAGGCCGGGCTGTCCCTCGGTCCTGACAACTTGATCGTGCGAGCTGCAAGACTTCTTCAAGATCACACCGGCTGCACGCGCGGGGCCACCATTCGCCTGGTGAAACGCATCCCCATGGCGGCGGGACTCGCCGGCGGTTCGACGGATGCGGCCGCGACTCTGGTAGGCCTCAACAAGCTATGGCGTCTCGGACTGGGAAGTACTGACCTCGCTCGTCTGGCAGCAAGGCTGGGCAGCGACATCCCGTTCTTTCTGGGAGGTCCCGCGGCATGGTGTACCGGCCGCGGCGAGATTGTTGAGCCATTGCCGCTCGGCGCGGTGCTGCATCTGGTCTTGTTGTGCCCGCGCTTTGGCTGTGCCACGGCGGAAGGGTATCGAAGAGTCGTCGTCCCGGAAAAGCCTCAGAGCGGCGAGGCGATTCGCAAGGCGGTTGCGGCGGGAGACGTCGCCGGCATCGCGGCAAGCCTGCACAATCGCCTCCAGCCGGCAGCGGAGCGGCTGGCGCCACGGCTCGCGGAATATGCAACAAGGCTGCGACGCCTTGGGCCCGCTGGCGTCCTGATGAGTGGCAGCGGCAGCACGCTTTTCGCCCTGTGCCGCGACCGTGATGAAGCCAAGCGAATCGCCCGACTTCTCAAGCACGGGTTGGAAAGAGAGGCAGCAGACGACGAGATAGCAGACGAAGAGGATGCACGAGTGTTCCTGGTACGGAGCCCCCTGGCCACAGAACAAAAGGAGAACAGCTGTGGTGATCACCGAGGTTCGCATTAAACTCATGGAAGACAACAACGAGCGACTCCAGGCCTTCTGCTCGGTCACGTTCGACGATGCCTTCGTCGTCCGCGACCTGAAGATCATCGAAGGGACCAAGGGACCGTTCGTGGCCATGCCAAGCCGCAAGCTCACCGACCGCTGCCCGCAGTGCGGCTGCAAGAACCATCTTCGTGCCCGCTGCTGCAATCAGTGCGGCGGCCGGCTCGACGAGGATCGCGCCACCCGCGACGCCAACGGCCGGGCCAAGCTGCACGCCGACATCGCTCACCCCATCAATTCCAGCTGCCGCGAGGTCATCCAGAACGCTGTCATCAAGGCCTTCCAGGAAGAGAAGGAACGCTCCAAGCAGCCCGGCTATGTCTCCAACTATGAGGACTACGACGCCGGCGAGTACGAGGACAGCTTCAGCACCCTCGTCAGCGAGCTGAACACGACGCGCGGAATGCCGCAAGATGGTTACCGCACGCACGGACCGCATGGCCAGCGTGGCACTCACGCACCCAATCATGAGTCGCGAACCTCCGTCGCCAGCCGCGACAACGACTGTGGCGGCTTCGGCGAAGGCATCCTTTGATGCCATTGCCGCAAGATTTGCGATTGCAGTTGAAACGAGGAGCCGAGGGCAGTGCCCCTCGGCTTTTTCGCGCGCGTCGTGCTTGCTCACTTGATGAGCGGCCGAGGCGTCGAAACTACCGGATCGGCCTTCTCGTTGTTCATCGCTGTCGTGCGGATGGGCATGCGATTCTCGAACGGGTCGGGCAAGTTGAAGCGAATGAAGGGCAGCGGCGCAGTGCGGGCCGGCATTGCCCCAGCCAGGGCAGCATCCCGGCTTGACTCGCCACTCGGGCCGACCAGCGACGCGCGATCCGGCACATACTGTGCCATGATCGGCAGCGGTACCGGCTCGCCTGAGTCCGGCGACGGCCAGCGTTCCAGCGCCTGCACGGCGAAGAGAATCTCCTCCGGTCCCTTCGGCGTTTCGCGGATGCTTGCCAGCGGCGTCCCCTCGGACGGGTCGCGCGGCGTCGTCTTGCCTGCAGGCTTTGCCGCAAAGCGCGCCGGCAAGCCACGAAACTGCGGCAGCGGCGGCGCGGGCTTCTCGATTGACGCCGGCCGCGCCAGCTGCTTCGGCCCCTGGCTCAGCCTCGTGGCGGCGGCATCGCTGGGCCGCAGCAACTCGTCCAGCAGCTTCGCGCCTTTGTCTGCCGGCGCGGACGCCTTCGCGGCCGGTTCTTCCTTGCCCTGAGCTCGCGCCACCTGGATGTCCACGGGCGGCGGCTTGGTCGCGGGTGCGGCTTTCACCACAACTGGGTTCACGACGGCGGGCTTGTTGGACACCGGCTGCGCTTGCTTCTTCTCTTCTTGCCCGAGTGAAGGCGTGGCATCGACGATCGGGACTGCCTCGGTCTTCTTGCAGCCCACGATAACCGTGAACGCGCCGATTAGCACAGTCGTCAGCCAGCGATTGCTTCTCATCATCAATCCTCGGTGCTTGTCTTCACTTGAGCGTTGCCGACTCAATCGTGTCATTTTCTCGCCTTGGCCACCTCGATTACCAGTTTCACGGGCGTGCCTTCCTTGGGCAGGTTCTTGGTGTTGGTCTCCAACTTCAAGTATTTTTCCTCTTCCATCGTCAGGTTCGTCTGAAAGACGGTCTGGTTGGTGACCGGGAAGATGGAGACGAGCGTGCCGGTGAGGTCGGCCCCGTAGACGGTCTCGTCCTTGGCCGGGTCGGGCTTGCTCATGACCGAGCCGGTGAACCGCCAGCGGACCGACTTGGGGAACGGCTTGCCGTTGCGCGAATCGACCAGCGACTTGTCGATGGTGATCTTGCGGGCCGCCCCACCACCCTCAGCGACCTCGAGATAAAGCAGTACTTCGGGGCCCTGTGGCTGGTCCTTGCCGCCCATGACGGGCGTGCCCGGTTTGAGGCCGAGACTCTCGACTGCCTTGTGGATGGCGCTCGGCTTGGCCTCAAAGGTGATCACGGTTTCATGGGCCTTCTTTCCCTTGGGATACGGCCAGCAGGCGATGACCTCGATGGGATAGGTCTTGCCCTTCAGGTATTCCAGCTTGCGCGGCGCGATCTGCGCGTCGATCTTGACCAGCTTTTTGACCTTGTCGACGGTGATGCCTGAGTCATCCTTGCCGGCGCAGACGGGGTCGCCGAGAGATGCCAGGACGCACAGAAAACAACCAAGAATACATCGCGTTGTCATGACTCGCTCCAATTCCGCCGGCGATTATTGTCACACGGAGCCTGATGACCGAATTATTTCTCGCCGATGCACACAACCACCGTTGCCTCGCGGGCAAAAGGGCCCTCGAGGTTGCAGGTGGCAACGTAGAGGCGGCCGGCGTGGACGATGGGGCCGCCATAGACCATGCCGGGGGCCTTCACGTCGCCGTGGCTGCCGAGGTTCAACGTCCACTGCGGCTGGCCGGTCTTGAGGTCGATGGCGTGGATGACGCCTTTCAGGTCGCCGGCGTAGACCGTGTTGCCGGCCACGGCGACCGGCGCGAATAGCGGCGCCTTGGCCTCGTAGATCCAGCGGCGGTCGCCCCTCGCCACTTCGAAGGCGCGGACCTTGCCATCCGTGGCAGCCACGATGGCGGCGCCGTCCGCGATGGCGGCGCAGGCCACGATGCCGCCCGGAACATCCTTCTTCCATTTCTCCTTGCCGGTTGCCAGGTCGATGGCCGCCATCTGTCCCTTCGCACCCTTGAGCAGGTGCGTGTCGTAGCCGATGCTGCTCCCGGAGACGATGGCGACATTATCCTTGATGGAAGCGCCGCCCCACGGATTGAACTTCAGCGGGGCCCGCCAGCGGATCGTTCCCTTGGCGGCGTCGAGGCAGAACAGGGCGCGGTCGCCTACTTTTTCCTTGTCGAGATACGCCGAGCCGACCAGCACACGGTCGCCGTCAACATTGACCGGGGCGTCCACGTGCCATTTTTCCTGCCCCTGCTGCCACGTCCGCAACGGCGCAGCGCGCGGCAACTGGTCCTCGCTCGGCGGGATCGCAAAATCGGGGTCTTTCTTCTTCTGTTCCAGATACTTCGCTTGCAACTTCTTCCAATGCTGGTCGAGAAGCTTGCGGATGGCGGCCACCTCCATCTGTTTGCCCTCGAACGTGACCTTGTCGAGTTCGACACAGACGACGCCGGCCGCTCCGCCGCCGATGTACACCTTGCCGTTCGCGATCGTCGGCGAACCTTCCAGGTGCACGAGCTTGCCGGGGATTGGCAGTTGCCACAGCGGCGAACCGCTGGCCACGCTCACGCAGTACAGGCTGGCCCCGTCGGTCTGATGCATGCCGTCGCCGAACACGAGCCGGTCCTTGTCGATGCCCGGCGAGCTGACGGTGGGCAGCTTCAGAAACGGCGCCGATTTGCTCCACACGACGCGATTGCTCGCCTTGGGCTCCGTGCTCAGGCACAAAAACGACGCGACGTTGAAAGCGCCGAGGCCGGAGACGAACAGGCGATCGCCGGCCGGGACCGGCGATGCCAGGAAATGCTCCTTCGTCTTGTAGGCCCACAGGACCTTGGGCGTGGCGGGCCCGGCCTTGCCGTCGGTGTTGCCGGTGCGCTGCGGATTGCCGCGGTAAGTGCCCCAGGGCTCGACGGCGTGAACCGAAGAGACGAAAGCGAGCAGCAGCACCGGGAGGGCGAGGCTCCTGCCGAGCCGTTTGACCGTTGCGATTGTGGAGGGTTCGCGGCTCGGCAGGAGCCTTGCCCTCCCGGAAGCGTTCGTCCTCGGCACATCTGAATGCAAACTCATTGGAAGTCCTTTTAATCGACCAGCGGTGTCTTCTCATCCACGCGCACGCGCACCGGCGATGACGCCACCGTGATCTCCTGGGCGCGCGTCACGCCGGAGCTGTAGCGGACCATGAGGCGGTAGCTGCCTGGCTCGAACGCGAAGCGTGCCAGCGGGGCCTGCTGGCCGCCGCGGCCGTCGCCGCCGGAAATCTCCTGCACGCCGCGGAGCTTGCCTTGCTTGTCCATGATCTGCACCTTGCTGCCGGTCGCGCCTCCCTTGCCTGCCACGGTGATCGTCACAGGCTGACGCTTGCCATCGGCCGGCGGCGCCCCCAGCAGTACTGCCGATTCTTGTCCTTCGTTGTTGAGCACCAGGTCGAGGGCGCCGTCATTGTTGAGGTCCACCAGACAAACGGCCTGCGAATTGAAGATCTTCTGCTCGAGGCCGATGCTGGTCGTGGCGTCCTCGAATGCGCCGTCGCCCTTGTTGCGGAAGAAGCGGTTGGGCCCGCGCAGGCAGCCGACTATCAAGTCCGGCTTGCCGTCGTTATCGAAGTCGCCATGGGCCGCGCTCGTCGCCCAGCCCGTGAAGGTGGCCAGAGCGCCGGCCTTGGCGGTGACGTCGCTGAAACGACCCTTGCCGTCGTTCTTGAAGAGCTTGCAGCCATCCTTGAGCGGGACAAACAGGTCAGGCACGCCGTCGCCGTCGAAGTCGCGGAAGACCGGGCTGGCTTTGCCTGTCTTGTAGGCGATGCCGCTGTCGCGTGCCTCCGCGAACGTGCCCTTGTTGTTGAGAACGAGAATGCCATCGCCGCCGCCGTACAGGAAATCGGGCCGGCCGTCGCCGTTGACGTCGCACACGGTCAGCGTGTCGCCCTTCATGCCGGCGCCGACGCCGTCAACTCCCAGGCCAACCTCGGTGGAAACATCCTCGAACGGCTTGCGGCCAGGTGCTGGATTCCCGGTACGGTTGCGGTAGAGCCGCAGGCCATGGTAGCCGTTGGCCAGCAGAATGTCCGGCACGCCGTCGCCGTCGTGGTCGATCCACACGGCTGCCGTCAGAGTGTAGGTCTTTTCCAGCGGCAACATGGCGGAATCGTCGCGGAAGCTGCCGCCCAGGTTGGTGAGCAACTTCGGACCCGAGGGAGTCGCCAGCAACAGGTCCGGCTTGCCGTCGCCGTTGTAGTCGGCCCAGACGGCGGAGCGAGCGCCGCCCGTGATGGGCAAGCCGGCCTCGTTGAGCGATTCGCCGCCGTTCATGAGCAGCGTTACCTTGCCGCCGCCGACGAGACACAGGTCCATCTTGCCGTCGCCATCGATGTCGGCACAGGAGATGGCCTGGGCTTCCGGATCGACGCGGCCCAGAGCGGAAAAGTGCGTGAAGCCGGCCATGCCGTTGAGCCGGCGAAAATCCTCACCGCCCCAGCCGACGAAATCGCGCTTCGGGTTGTAGTCCAGAAGTTTCAGGCTCACGCGCAGCCGCTGAATCTTGGCGCGACGATTATGCAAGTCCTCCAGGTTGCCGTTGATCATGCACGGGGCGACGGTCTCGCGGCCTGCGACCATCTCGGCAACGATGCCGGCGAGCTTTTCCGGCTGGCCGGCAAAACTACGGAGCAGAAACGGCTCGGCGTGGCTATGGTTCCACCACTCGCCGCCGCCGTAGGCCTGGTACCACCAGGTGCCGCAGCAGGTCTCGCTGGCGCCGCCGTTGTGGAAGAAGATGGCCGCCTTGCCCGGCTCGGCCCAGTCCATCTGCGGCTTCCACTCGTTGGGTCGCAAGCCGCCTCGCCCGATGTTGTGCTTGATGAGGTCCTGCGGATGCTTGCCCTTGATGTCGCGTTCCTTGCGATAGATGATCAGGTTTTTCTCGCGATCCACCGACACCACGCGCATGAGCATGATGTGCGTGGACTGGGAAACGACAGCGCCCAGGCTCATCGGCGCCTCGACATAGGCTGCCGAGCGCTGCACGAAACAGGCCGCGCACAGGCCGCTCCCCGCAATGGCCAGGATCAGCAGACGTCCGTGATTGAGCTTCATTCCGACCTCCAATTTGCGATTCGTCGATTCTCAGTTCCTGGGATTCGTTGCGTTGCCACCCCCCTCTCAGCACCCCGGCAACGAATCCTGGCGGCGGGCGTATCGCCGTAACGGTCCCAAACTAACCGGCCCGCAGCGTCTTCAGTCGTTCCCGGGCGGGTTCCGCCCAGCGGCTGGAGGCGTAGTCGCGAATCAGGCGTTCCAGCAAGCGGATGGCCTGGTCGTTCTGCTTCATCTCCGAGAAGGCGCGGGCGGCTTCCAGCAGGGCAGGGGCGCTCAGGTCCGGATAATCATAGGTAAACGGCACGGCCAGGAGCGCGGCGGCGGCCTCGGCGTACTTCTTCTGCTCCATGCGGCACATGCCGATCTCGAGCTGCGCCTTGGCCGCGGTTTCGGTCGCGGCCCGGTTCACGATCTGCGCGTAGACGTTGACCGCCTGGTCGTACTGCTTCTGCTGCTGCAGCGCGTATCCCATGCCGTAGCGGGCCTCGTCCACCAGCGGACTATTCGGAAAGGCGGCGACACAGCGTTCATGGCTTCGCCGGCTTTCCTCCCAGTTCTTCAACTGTGCAAACGCGAAACCGAGCCGGACGAGAGCGACGTCGCTCACGCCAGCGATGTTTTGCAACGGCGGCTGGTCGCGGAAACCAATGAGCTTCTTGATGGCCTCGGCCCAGTCCTTGTCGTTGATCAAACATTCGCCGGCGCGATATTGCGCCTGGCCGATGAGGTTGCTCTTGGGATTGGCGGCAACCGCGTTGAATTGCGCCAGGGCGGCCTTGCGATCCCCCTTGGCCGCGTACACGGCGCCGAGGCGCAGCCGGACCTTTTCCGTAAGCTCGGCAGGCGGCTCCTTGTCGAGCGCCTCGTTCAGGAGCTTTTCCGCCTCGTCGAACAGCGTGCGCTGCGTGAGCATCTCGGCCAGCTCGAAGCGTGCCTCGATGGCCAGCGGCTGATCGGCGAAGTCGGCGATCAGGCTTCTGTAATGGCCCCAGGCTTTCTTCTCGGCGAGCTGAACCGGGACGGCCTTGAGCGGCACGACCGGCGGCGGCAGGTTGGCTTCCTGCGGCTTGCGCTTGTTCAGTTCCTCGCGCACCTTGGCGGCGTGGGCAGCCTCAAGCTCACGGGCGCCCAGCAAACGATTTCCCCACGCCGCCTCGTAAAGCATCCGCGCCCGCGGACCGACGGCGTCGGCGTTCTTCTTGATCGCTTCGGCCTGGCCTTCGAGGAATTGCACGGCGTCGGCGATCGACTTGAAGCCCTCGCCTTGCAGCGTCTGCAGGAGCTGGACTTCCTGTGGGTTCTTGGTGCCGGCGGGTATCTTGCGGGCCGCTTCGAGTTTCTTCTCGCCTTCCTCCTTGAGGCATTGCGCGAAGCGCAGCGCCGCCTCCATGGCCTCGGGGGTGTTGGCGCTTTGCTTGATCACCATGTCGAACAGCGATCGCGCTTCGGGCAGCTTGCCGGCCTCGCGCAAGGCCAATCCCTGATGATAGCGCAGCAGTCCGACCCAGTTGCTGCGCTTGGGATCCTTGGCCAGCTCCGGCTCGAGCTCGGGCCGCGACTTGGCCAGCATGTCGGCGGCCTCGGCGGCGCGATTTTGACTCCGCAGCAGCGTGGCCAGCTCCATCAGACCCATCGCTGCCGCCTCCGTCCGCTTCCACGGGTCGCCGGTGAACTTGCGCAGCTCGTTGATGGCGCCGTTGGCATCGCCGCCAGCTGCCTGCGCCTTCGAACGCTCCAGCAACGCCTGACCGATCAGCGGATCCTTCGGGAACTGCGTGATGATCCGGTCGTAAGCCGCGCGCGCGGCATTGTAGGCTTGCGTCCGCTCGGCGGGCTGACCCTGCAGGCCGGCCTGTCGCTGCCGGCACAGGCCCAGCTTCAACAGGGCATCCGCCGCGAGCGGGCCCTTCGGCTGGCTGTCGATGAAGCCTTCGAGCAGCTCGGCAGCGGCCTTCATCTGCTCTTCAAGCTTGCCGGCTTCGAGCGCATCCTCCGGCGTGCCCCTGGGCGCCAGGCGAATGATGCAGTCAGCAATGATGTATGGCGTCGCCGCCTGATCGCCGTTGCGCTCGGCCACGGGAATGCTCGCGAACACCTGCTTGGCCTGTTCGAGATCGCCCTTGTTGTAGTAGGTCAGCCCCAGGCTGTAACGAGCCGTGTTGATCTGCGGGGCTTCCGGAAACTTGGCGATGACGGCCTGATAGCGCTTGATCGTGTCGTCCTGCCAGCGGGCCATCTCCTTGGCGCGCTCCGCAGCATTGGGGTTCTTCTCGGCCGCCAGGATGCGGAAATAGCTGTTCTCCGCTTGCCGGAACATCACCGCCGGCAGCAGCGGACTTTGCGGATACTTCTCCAGGAAGCGAGCGCAGGCCTTGTCCGATTCGTTGAAATCGCCCGCCAGGTGCAGAGCGCTGATGAGCCGCTGGGCAATCTCCTCCTCGCGCCGCGGCAAGAACTTGTCGTTGAGGAGCTGGTTGTAGGTGCCGGCGGCCTCCTTGTGCTGATTGAGCTGCTGCTGCGTGTCGGCGATCTCGAGCAGGATCTCGCCGCGCCGCTCGCGGGCCTCGGGGTCCGTGCCCATCTGACCGGCACGGTCGGCCGCCTGGCGATAGGTCGTCAGCGCTATGGTCAGCGCCTTCTGAAAACCAGCCTGGTTTGCTTGCGCGTCGGGCGCCATGCCTGCCTGCGCCTTGCCGAGCCACAGCAACACCTGGTCGCTCACATGCTTCTCGCGCTCGACCAGCGGCGTCAGCGTCTTGATGGCCTCGGCGAAATCCTTGAGCTGCACCTGGCAGAAACCGATGCGCAGCTCCGCTTCGCCGCGCAATGGCGACTGCGGATCAAGCTTGATGAACTCGACGAAGCGATCCTTGGCGTCGCCGAATTTGCCCCCCTCATAGAGAAGCACGCCGAGATAGAAGCGTGCACGCTGCACGTGGTCCGGCAGCGGCCCACGCACCAGCTCTTCGAGCCGCAGCTTCTCGACCGGGTCGTTCTGGAACTTCGCCGGATTCTGCAGGAGCAACGCGGCGTCCTTCTGGCTCTTGGCAAAATCGGCAAGCACGCCGTCGTAATGCGTCTGGGCCTCGGCACGTTCATCGGCGGCGTGATGCGTGCGGGCCAGCAGGTAGCGGGCGTGATTGCCGTATGCGGGATCGGCGAAGGGAGCCAGCAGGCTCAGCGTCTTCTCCGCCGCTGCATGGTCCTTCATCAGGAAGCAAGCGAAACCGTGCAAGTAACGACCCAGATCGCGATAGCGGCTCTTGGCCAGAACCGGATCCTGCAAGAAGTCGGCGGTGGTCTGCCGTGCTTCCTTGACCTTCATGCCGCGCAGTTCCATCTCGGCCTGGTCGCAGCGGGCGCGGGCGGACCATTCCTGATCAGCAGCCGCCTCCTTGTTGTCCGCATTCTTGGCGCGGGCGGTGAAGGCCGCGGTTGCCAGCGCGAATTGCTGCCGGGCCTCGTCGAAACGCTGCCGGGCAGCGTCGCGGCGCTGGTTCGCCTCCTGCGGCTTGGCGTCGGCGATGGCCAGTTCCTGCACGCCCTGGCCGCGCTGCGCGAGACCAAGATGATAGAGCACTTGCGGATGCTCGGGCAGGTTCTTCTGCCCGGCCAGCCCTTGCAGCAGGTCGCGTGCCTCCTGGTAATTGACAGGCGGATTCGCGAGCAAGGCCAGCGCAAGCCCGTAGCGGGCGCTCGGCGCCTCCTTGTGCCCACCGAACTTCGCCAGGAATTCCTTGTAGCGAGCCACGGCAAACGGATAGCTCTTCTCGTTGAACGCCTTGCGGGCGCTGTTGAGCATCATGGCCGCTTGATCGGGGGCCTGGGCGCGGGCGTTTTCACTCAGCATGACGAATGCAGCGGTGAACAGTGCAAGACCAATGGTGCCATGGTTGATCGCTTTCATCCTTCGCGGTCTCCTCATGCAGGCGCGGGTTCAAGTTGCGAGTGAATGCGAGGCTGGTCAGGGGCTCATGGGCTCATGAGTTCGTGGGCGGCTTGAAGCCGATCTTCTCTCGGATAGTGTCCGGCAGCGCTTGCAGCATGCGCAAAACTTCAGCGAGCACACGGCCGTGCTCAGCGAGCACGTGGCTGTGCTCGATCAACGTGGACTCGATTCGGCCAAAGCGCTCCGCGTTGATGCGATCCATTTCGGAAAGCCTCCCTATGAACGCCGCCTGGTTCTGGATCAGCATGGCCATCGCTTCCTCCAGCTTGCCGTTGCCGTCGGCTTTCGATTTCGATTTCATCGCGAACTCCTGGAGGGATCGCTGGCGTCAAGTTGCGGGCGCTTCCGGATGGGGCTGGGAGGAACGGCATTCTGCCGGGCACTGCGCTGCCGGGCATTGCATTGCCGCCGGACGCCCCTGGCAACGGGGAGGACATGGGGGATGGTTGCGCCCCGCCCGCAGGCCATTCACAACATTGTTGCAGGCGGTCTTTCGAGCGTCAATAGGCGGGAAACTGAATTCGGGAACTTGCAGAATGCGGCGTCGCCTGTCACAATACTGACGGCACCCCCAGCCTCCCGCCGAAACCGCCATCAGGGATTCTTTCTCGGAGCGACCATGGCCGCAGCAGCGTTAGTTGCCGTTGCATTCTACTTTGCGATCGTTGTCTTGATGATTGCTTCGATGTGGCGTGTCTTCACCAAGGCAGGTCAGCCCGGCTGGGCGGCGCTCATCCCGATCTACAACACAATCGTCTTGCTGGAGATCGTCGGCAAGCCCGTGTGGTGGATCCTGTTGCTGCTGATCCCGGTCGTGAATCTCGTGTTTGTGGTCATCTTGTTCGTCGAGCTGGCCAAGTGCTTCGGCAAGGGCGCGGGCTTTGCCGTCGGCCTCATACTTCTTGGCTTCGTCTTCTTCCCGATGCTGGCCTTCGGCGACGCCGAATACCTGGGCCCCGATGGCGGCGGGGCGCCACGGCGGAGAAAGGTGCGACGTGACCGCGACGGCTACGAAGACGACTATGATGATGACGACTTCGACGACCGGCCACGCAAGAAGATCAGCGCCCGCGGCGGCCGGGACGATGATTTCGACGATGACGATGATCGCGACGAGCGCCCGCGCAAGCGACTGCCTCCACCTGATGATGACTTCGACGACGAGGCGCCGCGCTCGGCCCGAATCAAGGCTGCGGCCCCCAAACCGCCGCCGTTGCCCATTCCCGCTCCCAAGGCACCGGCTGCCGGCGATTCCTCCGTGGTCGAGTGCTCGAGTTGTGGCCGCAAGCTGAAGATCCCCGCCACTGCCGTCGGCAAGAAGGTGAAATGCCCAAGCTGCGGCAACGCGTTTGTCGCGTGAGCACTTAAGCGGCTCTCAATTGCGCGCCTTCAGGCGATCGACCAGGACTGCGGCAACGATGATGCTGCCCAGGACGATTTTCTGCCAGGAACTTTCCACGCCGGTGAGGTTCATGCCATTGCGGATGACGGCGATGACGAGGGCGCCGATGAGCGTGCCCATGACGCGGCCCTCGCCTCCGGACAGGCTCGTGCCGCCCACCACCACGGCGGCGATGACGTACAGCTCGTACATCTGACCGTAGGTGGGCGCGCCGCTCTTGAGCTGCGACGCCATGATGACGCCCCCGACCCCGGCCAGCGCCGCGCACAGCGCGTAGACGAAGAGGCGGACACGTTCGACGCGGACACCGGACAGACGGGCTGCCTCGGCATTGCCCCCCACGGCGTAGATGTATCGTCCAAGCGTGGTCCGCGTCATGAGGACGTGTGCGGTCACGTACAGCAGGCCCATCAGCACGACGGCGTTCGGAATGCCGGCGAGGTCGGCGCCGCGGCCCAACCACACGAACGACTCCGGCAGGTGATAGATCGATTGATTCGCCGACAGCTTCTCGGCCAGCCCGCCGGCCACGAGCATCATGCCCAGCGTGACGATGAACGGCGGCACCGCGAAGTACGTCACGATGGCGCCCGTGAACAGGCCGACTCCAGCACACACAAGGATCGCCGCCAGACAGCACAGCACCATGGCGCCCGGGGCGGCCTCCTCGGCGTTCGCGGCATCTCGAATCAACAAAGTTGCCAGCACCGCCGACAGCGCGATCAAGCTGCCCACCGACAGGTCGATGCCTCCCGACACGATCACCAGTGTCATGCCGATGGCAATGATCGCGATGACAGCGATCTGATTGGCGATGTTCAGGAGATTGTCGGTACGCAGGAAGTTGGGCCAGACATAACTTGGCAAGCGCACGACCGGAATACCGGCCAGCTTCGGCAGCAGCTTGTCGAGATGAGCCAGCAGCGACCAGCGGCTGGCGGAATAACTGGCGGCGATGACGTCGGGCCCAGCCGTCGTCGAATCGAGTTTTGTCAGTGCCAGCCTGGCGGCGCGCGGCGGGCCCTTGACGGCCAGCACGACCTGGACGCCCGCCTCGACAAGCTTGTCCTGCAGCACCTGGGCAAAGACGCCGTCGTCGGCGCCGCTGCCGGCGACAATGGCCACGCGTACGCCGCTGCCGCGCTCGTGAATGATTTTCTCGGCAAGTGCTTCGCCTCCGGCCGCCCCGCCGATGTTCTGTTCCGCCAGCGTGGCCGCGCTGTAGAACGCGCACAGCAGCACGAGCACCGCCACCATGCCGTGATTGGAGAACAGCCGCAACCAGCGTGGCATCATTATTTCACCCCACCGCCAGTTTCATGATCTGTTCCTGGGTCGCACGGGCAACGTCCTGAACTTCTCCGGTGATACGGCCCCGGTGCATCACCAGGATTCGATCGGCCATGCCGAGCACCTCTGGCAACTCGGAGCTGATCATCAAGATGGCCTTGCCCTGCGCCGCCAGGTCATTGATGAGTAGATAGATCTCCAGCTTGGCGGCCACGTCGATGCCGCGCGTCGGTTCATCGAAGATCACCACCGCGCATTGCCGCTGCAGCCATTTCGCCAGCACGACCTTCTGTTGATTGCCGCCCGACAGGTTGCGCACGGCCTGCTCCGGATTGCCCGCCTTGATGCGCAGGTCCGCGACGTACCGATCCAGCGCCATGCGCTCGTCCCGGCGATTGATGAAACCGAATCGCGACCAGAAGGACAGGTTCGGCAAGGCGAAATTGTCCTGCACGGAGTGGGACAGGACGAGTCCCTGTCCCTTGCGATCTTCCGTTAACAGCGCGATGCCGGCACGAATGGCGTCGCGCGGGCAGTCGACTCGCAGTTCCTTGCCGTCCAGCGCGATGGTGCCGGCGTCGCGCTGGTCGGCGCCGAAGATGAGCCGGGCCGTCTCGGTGCGCCCCGAGCCAATCAGGCCCGTCAACGCCAGGACTTCGCCGCGGCGAATGTGGAACGACACGTCGCAAACCTTGTCGGCACGGCACAGGCCGCGCACCACGAACCGCTGATTCCCGGGCACGACATGCCGCGCTGGAAACTCCTGGTCGAGGCGCCGGCCCACCATCATCTCGATGAGTGAATCACGATCGACCGCGCCGATGTCCCGCGTGCCGACATGTTCGCCGTCGCGCAACACCATCACCCGATCGGCGATGGCGAAGATCTCCTCCAGCCGATGGCTGATGTAAATGATGCCGAGGCCTTGCTTCTTGAGCTCGCGAATGACGCCGAACAGCCGCTCGACTTCTTGCAACGTCAAGGTCGCGCTTGGCTCATCCATGACGATGATGCGCGCGCGGGCGGCGAGCGCCTTGGCAATCTCGACGACCTGTTGTTGCGCAATGTTCAGGTCGCGGCACAGGGCATCAGGATCGACCTCGACGCCCAGCCTGCGGAACAGGCGCGCGGCGGCCTCGCGTTCATCGGCCTGCTGCAGCCAGACACCAGCTTCCTGACCGAGGAAAATGTTCTCGGCCGCGGTCAGCGCCGGCGCCAGGTTGAATTCTTGATAGATCACGGCCACGCCCGCGCGCCGCGCCTCGTGCGGCGAACCGGTGCGCAACGACGTTCCGGAAATGTGGATGGTGCCCGAGTCCGGATTCACCGCCCCCGCGAGCGCCTTGATGAGCGTGCTCTTGCCAGCGCCGTTTTCCCCCAGCACCGCCAGCACCTCGCCGGCGCGCAACTCCATGCCCACGCCGCGCAGGGCCTGCACCCCGGGATAAGACTTGTCGATGCCGGCCATTTGCAAGAGCGTCATGTGATTCCTGCATTGATGAATAGCCCGGCAGCTACTTGTCGGCTACTTGAAAGCCACGAATTCCTTGCCGCCCAGCACGGCGGCGGCGATCTTGAGCTTCAGAATCTCGTCGGTGCCCTCGTAGATGCGGCAGACGCGGACGTCCTGAAGATGGCGGCCGGGGCGATAGAGCGTGGACCAGCCGCGGCCACCGAACACCTGGACCGCACGGTCGGCGGCGTCCCACGCCGCCTGCGAGGTGAACAGCTTCGCCTGGGCGCAGAGCAACTCCGCCCGTGAAGCCAGGACGCCGTCGCCCGGATTCTGGGCGCTGGTTTCCTTTGCCTCCGCCGCCTTGGAAACCAGGGCTTCGCTCGACAAGCGATGCATCTCGATGGCGGCGATGTGCTCCTGCACAAGCTGATGCTTGGCGATGGCCTTGCCGTGCTGCTGCCGTTCCTTGGCGTAGGTCACCGCTTCGCACAGACAGTCCTCGATGACGCCAAGACAGCCGGCGGCCACGCTGAGCCGGCCACTCACCAGGGTCCCCATGGCGATGCGAAAGCCTTGCCCCTCCTCGCCAAGCAAGTTCGCCGCCGGCGCCACATAATTGCTCAGCTCGAACATGCCCGTGTTCGCCGTCGGCATGCCCATCTTGGCGACCAGGTCCTCGCAGGAAAAGCCCGCGCCGTCCGTGTCGATGATGAAGGCGCTGATCAGTCGCGGCCCTTCCACCGGATAGGCGAAGGTGACTATGGTATTGGCGATGCCGGCGTTGGAGATCAGGTACTTGACACCGTTGAGGATGAAGCGGTCGCCTTGCCGCTCATAGGTCATCTGCATCTCCAGGGGATTGCTGCCCGCTTCCGGCTCCGTGAGGCCGAAGGCCAGTACCTTGTCCCCCTTGCACGATGGCGGGAGATAGCGGCGTTTCTGTTCCTCGTTGCCCCAGGTCAAGATCGGATACTGGCCGATTGAGGAATGACCGGAGAAGAAGGTGCGGACGCCGGTTCCTTCGCGGCCGATGCGGGCCAGGGCTCTGGCGTACGTGACCACATCCGCGCCGCGGCCGCCGTACTCCGCCGGCACCAGCATCCCCAGGATGTTGAACTTCTGCGCCAGCGGGATCAGGTGATGATTGAAGCGATGTTCGACGTAGCACAGTTCCTCGTGTTCGCGAATCTCTTGGCAAAAATCGTCGACGTCGCTCAATAAACGCCGTTGATCGTTGGGATTCATCAATTGTCTCCGTGCGGTCCAGAGCGGGCGAAGGCCGAGTTCTACCTCATATCATATGCCGGCCAGCAACGGCCGCTGCCGTCGCCAGAAGCCATTGGTCGAGTCGCGTGGCTGGTCGCGGAGAAGTGGAACTGGAGCACGATCGCGGAGAACTGGTCAAGGCAGCAATGAACATCCGAGATCGCTGGCGCCGGGCGAGTTACGCGCCTGCTCCCACCATGGTCGGCTCACTCCTCGACTCGTCCTCGATCCGTTTCCACCAGTCGGCGGCCCGATCACCGTCCCACTGGTCGGCGCAGTCGCAGTCGGCGAGGGCGCGGTCGAGGCTTTCCACGTCCGGGAAGCGCTTGTCGGGTTCCTTGCTCAAGCAGCGCAAGACGACATCTTGCAAGTCGAGCGGCAACTCTGGCCGAAGATCCGTCATGGGCGCCACCTTTTCATGCACATGGGCCATGAGCGTTTCCATGGCGGTCTCACGGGCAAACGGCGCCTGTCCCGTGAGCAGGTAGTAGGCCAGGCCGCCCAGGCTGTACACGTCCGTGCGCGCATCAACGCTGCTCTTGCCCAGGGCTTGCTCCGGAGACATGTACGGCGGCGAACCCAGGATCGAGCCTTGCACCGTCAGCTTGCCCGCGTCAGGCCCAAGGGCTTTCGCTAGTCCATGGCTGGCGACCAGTCCGAAGTCGAGCAGCTTGGCGACGTCATGCACGCCGCCGCGCTGGCAAGCGATGATGTTGCCCGGCTTGATGTCGCGATGGATCAGGCCAATGGCATGCGCCTCGCGAAGGGCAGCGCAAATCTGCCGAAGGAAGAAAACGGCGCGTCCCGGGCTCAGCGGCCCATGTCGTTCCACCATGTCCTGCAAGGTCAGGCCCGGCAGATACTCCATCACGTAATAAAAGGTCCCATCGTCGGCGTGGCCGTAGTCATAGACCTCGACGGTGTTCCAGTGCGTGAGCGTGGCCATCGATTGCACTTCGCGCTCGAAACGGCCGAGCGTGGTTGGATCGCCGGCATGCTCCGGATGAATGAGCTTGATGGCGCAGGGCCTGCGCAGCAGGACGTGCTCGCCGAGATGAACCTCGCCCATGCCGCCGCTGCCGAGTTTGCGAAGCAGTCGATACTGGCCAAGCTGTCGGGCAGTGAAGGCCTCGTGATGGAGTACGTTGATCTTGTAGGAGCCAAAGAGAGCAATTGCCGCTCCCATGCCCAGCGCCACGGACATCTCGAACAGGGCCTGGCCGGCGTGAACACCCATGATGGGACATTTCCAGCACGTCGCGAAATTGAGCAGCACCGGGAAAGCGGTCAGCATGCCGACGACGATGGCACAGCGCCGCCAGGTGTTTGGGATGAAGGTGCCATAGAGGACGATGAGGACGAACCAGCGCAGGCTGTTGCCTGCCGTGGCCAGGCTGAGCATGCGATCGTGCTGGTCTTCTTGCACGCCGTACAGGACATTGCCATGGTGAAACATCCAGTATTGCAGATAGCCGAAGAACAGGGCCATTGAGCCGAAAAGCGCCGCTTCAAGGGCGCGCAGGGCACGCACTCCGAGACGAAGGTGACTCCACAACATTGCCGATACCAGAGTCAGCACTCCGACCACGGCGCAATGCAGTCCCAGGATGATCGGCGTCGAGCGGACATCAGGACTGATGAAATTGCGGATGAGGAACACGCCGAAACCGGCCAAGGCGATGAGAGCGGCCACACGCAGGCGGTGCCGAAGCAGACAGGAGATTTCCTCGGTGAAGTGCTGCCCGGTGCCGGCAACCAGCGCGACTCTGCAGCGCGGCTTCAGCGCAGGCGGCACCGGCGGCGCGGCGTTCGCTTGAAATGCCGTGGTTGCCTGCCGCACATCGCGCTGGCCATCGGGTGTTAATCGATTCTGCCAGTCCACGTCACCTTGTCTCATATGCACGATGTAGAATGGGCGATTCGATCACGCTGCCCCCATTTTAGGCGAAGGCTACGACCGGAGCAAACTGGACTTGTCCAAACTGGACTTGTCCTGGCTGCCCACTTGTCCTTGGCTACTTGTCCTTGACGACAGCTGGCGGATCAGCGAAGATATTAAAGGGCTATAATAATTCCAAATGAGACCTTCCCTGGCGGGGACGGCCGGTGTGGGGCTGTTGCCATGTCCGAGGAAAAACCGCTGCGGCGCATGACGCTGAGCCAATTATTGACCCACTCGGAAAAGTGCTCGCGCGATCTGATCGAGCACTTGACGGCGTCGTTGTTGCCACGCACCTCCGAGTTTCGCGATTTGACACGCCCGGTCCGGCGCCGCAGCCATTACCCAAGCCTGCTTGCAGTCCAAAACGCCCTCAAGCGACTACGCCAGATGGCGGACGAGATTCAAGCTCTTTCTGAATACCTGGATGAACACCTTCAGGCCATCCGCGAGCATGCCAGCCGCGAACGCGTCAATCGGCTGTGATGCGGTGCGGCACACCCGCTGGACAGCAATTCGCTGAACGGTTCCTCACGCAGCCCGCAGCGCGGACTCAGCGCTGGCGACCATCACAGTCGGTTCCGCCGTGCGCCACAGCTGCACAACCCCCAGCACCCACAGCGACAGCGAAGCATAGAATGCCAGGCCGCCGTCGCGCAGCACTTCCAGTCCGGGGAAATGCGCCGGCAGGTTGGCGAACGGGTACAGCCACAGCAAGATGGTCGCCACCTTTCCTGGTGAGCCGGCAGGGCTTTCCCACGCTGCCAGCAGCAATCCCATCACCAGCGGCAGCGACAGGCAGAAGTAGTGCAGGTGACACACCGGGCTCCAGTACAGCATGTTCAAGATCAGCAGTCCAAGAAAGATCACCGTGTGCGCCCCGTCAGGTCTTCCTCTCTCTTTGGCAATGTGCCGTCGACGTCGCCAGGCGACGATGGCCACACACGTCATGATTCCGCCGATGATGTGACTGAACAGGCGCACGCCGGCAGACGCGAAGTCTGGACGACCCTGTCGCTGCGGATGCAGCGTGTTGTGCAGCACCGCCAGGATCGACTGACTATCGGTACCAGTTACCGTGATCAACTCCTTGGCACGCGATTGATCTGTGCCCATGCCCAGGCCAGGCAGCAGCAGCACCTCCGCCAGTTTCCAGTTGTCGAGCCAGGCGCGCTCGGGGCCGAATGTCGCTGCCGGGATGACGAGCAGGCCGATCACCAGGCCAACGCCACACGCAACCATGAACCGGAAGTCGCGGCGCACCAGCGGGAACAGGAGCAAGAACGCCGGGATGATCTTGACGACGATCGACCAGGAGAGCCAGAGGCCGGCACGAAAACGATGCCCATGGAGCACCGCCGCCAGCGCCGCGCAGAAGATGGCCAGCACCAGCAGGTTGACCTGGCCACGCATCAGTGTGTGGCCGATGGGCGGCAGGCACACCAGTAACGGCCAAAGGCGCAGCGCCCACCAGCGCCGGCAATAACGCGGCTGCGCGCGGATGCCTCGATCCGAACTGCCATGCTCGAGTGCCCGCGCCAGCACGTGCACCCCATAGATCAGGCAAAGAACGCCGAACACGTACCAGATGCCGAGCGAGACGGTGTACGGAAGCGCCGCCGGCACATCGAAGCCCGGATTGGCAAGAGGCGTCAAGACGATCGCCAGCAAGGCCGGGTAGCAGTAATGGGCAACCTGGTCGGTGACGTCGTAAATGTCTTCGCCGGCGCGCACCGCCCAGGCGGCGCGGAAAAAGATACGAGCATCTCCCATGCGCCGGTCCATCGCCGAGTTGCGATAGACCGCGTAAGCTCCAAGTGGAATCACCGAGAAGATGAGCAAGATCAAGCCGCGCCGTTCCCAGCGCGACAGACTTCCGGTCGCGTTCTCCATGTTCGCCATCCTTCCGACCTGCCGAAACCCTTGCGCGCAACGTCCGCGCGCCGCGCGACCATAGAAACGGCTAACATTGCGGTCAAGCCCGGCAAGTGTTTGCGCCGAAGAATGGAACAGGCGCGCTTCGCGCGTACACAGCAATCTGCACAGGGTGGGCCGAGTCTTCGAGGCCTGCTTGACTTGCGCGACGACTTGGACGCTTTGGCTGGGCCGCGAAGACTCGGCCCGCCGGCACGCTTCGGACACGTCGTCATGCCAACACCACGGTCTTGCCCGATCTGCATTGCGGCAGAGTTCATCGACGTCGAGCGCGTCATCGCCTCGACCCACACGCTGGATATCGTCGTCTGCACGGGCTGCGGTCTGGTTTATGTCAATCCGATGCTGACCAACGCCGAGAAGGACGCGGTCTGCCCCGCCGTCCGGCAACTGCACCGCTCCCGGGCATTTGAAAAAACCGACGACAGCGCGCTGGCGCACGCACAACGAAGGTTACAGCGTTGCATCGACCTGATCACGCCACATGTGCGCGCCGGAGCCGAGGTGCTGGAGATCGGCAGCGGTGACGGCGCCATGCTGCGCTTCCTCAAGGACATTGGCGCTCGTCCGACCGGCATCGACATCGACGCTGCGTCGGCCGCCTCGATGCGAGAGGCGATCGGCGTTCCAATTCTGGCCGGCGCCTTCGAAGACATTGAATTTCACGGCAAGAAGTTTGACGCTGTCGTGCTCGTGCATCTCATCGAGCACTTTTTTGAGCCGGTGGCGATGCTGCGCAGAATACGCGACTTGCTCAAGCCAGGCGGCTGGGTGTTCGTCGAGACGCCGAATATCATGCGTCCGAAGGTTGGGCCGCGGCGCGTCTTCAGCCTCGCGCACAACTACCACTTCTCGCCGCGTACACTGGCGCTGGCCTTCCACAAGGCGGGATTCGCCTGCACGGCGCTGCGCGAATTTCGCCGCGACAGCATCCAGATCGTGGCCCACGCCGCCGCAGATGCCGCGCTGCCGCTGCCAATGGTCGAGCCCTGGCAAGAAGTGATCGCCGCCATAAAACGCTATCAACGCCGTTACTTGACGACGGGGCAATTCATCTGGCGGAAGCTGCCGTGGTTCAAGGAGCGCTTGATGTATCAGCCGCGCCGGATGCTCTCCGGTATGCAGCTGCGTGACTGGCTGGTAAACCCGCGCATCCGCTTCAAGCCGGACGGGGCGCCGGCGCTGGTGCGCGCACAACTCGCATCTTGACGCCATTCATCCCAGCAGTTCTTTCAGCGTGCCAGAGTAGGCGACAGCGCGCGGGCCGCTGGCGACTCGCGTCTCGCGATTTGCCGGGCGGAAGTCAATTGGCACCTGCTGGTTCGCTGGTTCACGAGTCGATTTCTAAAGGCCAGGCAAGTCATTTCGAAGCATCTTGATTTCGTGGTTTACGACGAACTTTTTTTCTGTATACTTTGCTTAGCCATATTGCCCATTGTTCCAGGCGATGGCGGGTCCATTCCAAACCCACATTTTGAAAGGAGCTCACATGACCCAGCGAAATCGCGCCAAGGTGGAAGTAGAGACCCTTGAAGACCGGATCACCCCATCCGGGTTCAGCGGCTTCGGTTCCGGTTGGTGGCAGAGCCAAAGCTACTCGCAGCTGTCGTACCTGAAAGCCAAGATCGGGCCACTACGTGGAGTCTCCAATGGCAGCCTGGGCGCAGGCCAGGCTCTCCTTGGGCAAGGAGCTCCCTCCCCCTGGGTAGGAGATGGGCTCGTCGTAGGCGGGTCGCCAGTCCGACCCATGACGAGCTCATGCGCCGGTACCCGCTGCAGCAGCCCAGGAGCTCGCCCGCCCACTGGAGTCTCCAATGGCAGCAGCCACGCGCATTCGACAATTTGCTCGGCCCTCGATCAGGCGTACGCCAAGCTTGTTGCCATGAAGGCTCCGCAAAGCGTGCTGTCCAAGGTTGCGGCCTTGCAAGCC
>VGYC01000026.1 GCA_016873095.1 Planctomycetota bacterium
GACTTCAGGCGGCAGCGATGCCAACACTTCTGCCGATACTGTCGGTGGAGCATCCATGCCAACCGCAACAGTACCCGAAACCACGATTCCGAGCTATATCGACCCGTGACCGGTTACCCAGCAACCGCATCATCGTGACCACCGGCAACGACGTGGCCGGCTACCGTGTCGCCGAGTATCTCGGCATCGTTCGCGGCATCGTCGTCCGCGCTCCCACGATCGGCCAGGGCTTTCTCGGGGGGCTCAAGCGCATCGTCGGCGGCAACATCGAAGCCTATGCGGAAGCATGTGAGCAGGCCCGCAAGGAAGCGTACATCCGCATGATGGACCATGCCGTGGACAAGGACGCCGACGCCGTCATCGCCATGCGCTACGATGCCACCGACTTCGGCCAGGGAACAACCGAGGTTCTCGCCTATGGCACGGCCGTTCGTTTGGAGCCGGACAACCAGCCTCCGCGGCTGGAGCGATCGGTGCGCGATCTGGCAGAATAGAGTGACGGACCGCGTCCTGGGTATTTCATCGCGCGCGGCGAAATCCTTGCGAAATCCTCGCAAAATCGCGACCCAGTTAGTGTTTGAGAAGCTGGTCGCCGAGGCTACGGACGCGGTCCATGCTGCTTTCGAGCGCGCTCTGCGCGGCCCGCATGCTGGCGACCGCGGACTCGAACTTCTGGGCGCAGTGTTCCAGCTCGGTGGCCGAGCTGTCCGGATACAGCAAGCAACTCGACAGCACCTTGATGGCCGGCTCGATCTCGCTTTCGAGGATCTTGAGGAAGTGGCGCCCCTGGCTCTCGGACTCGATGGTGGCGCGATGCAGGGTCGTGAGGATGGCGCCGTGCACGTGCGGATCGACCAGCCGCTCCGGATCAATGGGGGCGTCGGCAGATTCCGACATGGTTATCGGCTGGGTAGCGCCTCGGCCGGTGCGCCGGCTGGAGGCCGACGCTGTCTCGATCTGCTCCTGAGCTGCCTCCGCTTGCTCAAGACCGCGCATGGCTTTTTCCCAGTCGGGCTTGAGGTCGATGGCCTGGCGATAGTGAGCGATGGCGAGTCCGTATTGCTCGCGCTCGGTGTACAGGTTGCCGAGATTGTAATGGGCATCGGCCATGCGCGGATTCACGCGCGTTGCCTCGCGGTATGCCTGGATCGCCAGCTCCGGCTGGCCCTTGCGCTTGTAGACAAGCCCCAGGTTGTAGTAGCCTTCGGCGCGGTTGATATCGAGCTGGATGCCGCGGCGGAGCACCGGAATAGCATCGTCGAGCTGGTTGAGGCGATTGTAGACGGCCCCAAGATTGATGTAGGCGCCTGCGCGGAGCGGATCGAGCCGCGTCACTTCCTTGAAGTGGTAGGCAGCGCTTGCAAGATCGCTTTGCAGAAAGCAGACGGTCGCCAGGCCGTAATGCACGTCCGGCGAGTCGGAGCGCAATCCGAGGGCTTGCAGGTAAAACTGCTTGGCCTGATCGTATTCCCCGGCAGCCAGGGATTTCTGGGCCTTCTTGCACAGGCTCTCAACGGATTCCTTGGCCATGGATGCACGTCCCCGCGACAGGCGCGAAACGGGGTAGGCTCGGCTGGGAAGGCAACTACTTCCGTATTATAGAGGATCGTCCCCAGGAATCTCAACCGCAAAATTATTGGAGATGAGCGCCAGTTGCAGCTGCCAGCCTTTGGCACTTCGTGCGCGGCCCCGGTCGGATCGGGCGGCCCGGAAGGATTGTCCGAGCCGTGGAGCTAGCCGCACGCTGAGCGGCACGAGTTCCGAGGCTTCTGCCGGTCGGCTTCTAGTGGTGGCCTCGTCTCGATAGAATGCTCTGCGGAATCGCCTCCATCGCCCTGCTTGCTCAAGAGGTCAAGGACGCCATGCGCCGCATCTGCAGGCTGTCGCCGTCGGTGGTGACCAAGATTGCTGCCGGCGAGGTCATCGAGAGGCCGGCCAGCGTTGTCAAGGAATTGCTGGAGAACAGCGTCGATGCCGGCAGCCGGCGGATCGATATTGAGATCGAGCAAGGCGGGGCCGACCTCATTCGCGTCGTGGACGATGGCTGCGGCATCTCTCGCGACGACTTGTCTCTCGCATTTGCCAGCCATGCCACCAGCAAGCTGAAAGATGCCGACGACCTGTTTCGCATCGCCACGATGGGGTTTCGCGGCGAGGCGCTGGCATCGATCGGCGGCGTGGCCCGGGTAACGCTGCAATCACGACTCACGGCGGAACTGGCAGGCGCGGAACTGTCTTGCACCGGCGGGGAACTCGGCCCGCTGCGTGACTGGAACGGTTCGCCCGGCACGCGCATCGAGGTCCGCCAGCTCTTCTACAACACCCCCGTGCGCCGGAAATTCCTGCGGACGCCGGCCACCGAAATGGGCCACATCAGCGAAACGTTCACCCGTCTCGCTCTGGCCCATCCCGAATTGCACCTCACGCTGCGGCACAACGGCAAGGATGTTTTCGAGGTTCCCGGTTCGCTTGGTTTGCTGGACCGGCTGGGGCTGTTCTTCGGGCAGGAGGTGAAGGACCGCCTCTATGCCGTGGAGCATGAACAGGGGCCGGCACGACTCACGGGCTACATCGGCGATCCTGCCTGCGAGCGTGGTAACGGGCGCATGCAGTATCTGTTCATCAATCGCCGCTGGTTCCGTGACCGCGGCCTGCAACATGCCTTGCAGGAAGCCTATCGCGGCCTGCTGATGACCGGGCGTTACGCGGTAGCCTTTCTTTTCCTGGAGTTGCCGGCCGACCAGGTGGACGTCAACGTGCATCCCACCAAGTCGGAAGTGCGCTTTCGCGACGGCGGTGCTCTGCATTCTTTCATGCTGCACGCCGTGCGGCGTCGGCTGCAGGCCGCGAACCTGACAGCGCGGCTGCACGCTCCGCCGCCGCTGTCATCTCCTTCCTCGGGTAACCAGCCCGACCTGCCGCGCTGGCTGGAGCCACGAGCGTTTGACGGTCCCGGTTCGCTCTTCAGCAAGCCGGCCTTTCCCGAGCCGCCGCGTGCGCTGCATGGCGACAGCGGCAATGGCGACGGGCCGGCGCCGCCGATCGCACGGCACGCAGCGGCCGCGAGCGAACATTTCCAACCGCACGGCGAGGCTGTGCTCTTCCCGCCCGCCGTACCCAAGGCGATTCAGCTTTACGACGCTTATCTTGTTCTCGAGACACCGGAAGGCATGCTGGTGATCGATCAGCATGCCCTGCACGAGCGCATCATTTTCGAGCAATTGAAGTCACGAATTCGCTCGGGGACGCTGGAATGCCAGCGCTTGCTGGTGCCCGAGCCTGTGGAGTTGACCGCCGAGCAGGCGTCGCGCGTGCTGGAACAGCGTGACGCCCTGGCCGAGCTTGGTCTGGGCATCGAGGATTTCGGCGGCGGCACCGTGCTGCTCACAGGCTATCCGGCCATGCTGTGCCGCCGGCCGCCGGTGGAGATTCTCAAGACGGTTGTCGATTTCCTGGGTGGGCGCGACCGCTTGCCGTCGCGTGAGCAACTATTCACCGATCTCTTGAGCCGCATGGCCTGCCACGCGGCCGTGCGTGCCGGCGACCCCCTCACCCCCGAGGAGATTGCTGCGCTCCTCGCCCAGCGCGATTTGGTGGACGACACGCACCATTGCCCGCACGGGCGGCCGACGGCACTGCTCTTCAGCCGGCATGAACTGGACCGGCAGTTCCGGCGTGTGTGAAAAAGGTCTGATTGAATAGTCGCCGTCCCCCTTAAGTCTAAATACAATGTTCCATCCCCGGCCGTGTCGCCTCGACTCGGGAATCTCCGCGGCAGATGGAGTGTTCGCGAGCCTGTGCGAGCGCCCGAATCGTCCAAGGCAACGCCAACCCAGAGGTCATCCTGCGTGTTTCTCCCGGGCGGTCCGGGCCAGAGCGCGGGAGATTGGTAAGTTTCAGGAGAAACAGCATGAATGTCCGAGTGGCAGCAGGCTTGGTTTTGGCGGCCGGTGTCGGCCTCGCCATGACCACGCTCCAGGCTGACGACGTCAAGTCCGGCGTCACCAAGCGCATCGGCGGCGCCTTCAACGTCAAGGCCATCACCGGCGGGCAAAAGGGCAAGACCCTGTGCTATGTCTGAAAGTACAATGGCGAGGCCCGTGCGGCCGTTGTGGTTGTCTTCAGCCAGAAGGCGGACGAGAACATCGCGACCCTGGTCAAGGCGGTTGACCAGGTCCAGAAAAACAACAAGGAGCTCGGCACCGTGCTCGTGGGCGTCAGCGGCGTCGAGGCAGCTGACCTCGAAAAACTGCAGGACACGCATAAGCTGACCACGCCCCTGACCATCGCGGTGGACAAGGATGGTCCGAAGGCGTACAAGCTCAACAAGGATGCCGCGGTGACCGTGCTCGTCTACAAGCGCGGCGGAGCGATTCACGCCAACTTCGCCTTTTCCGACTCCAAGAGCGCGGCTGCCAAAGCGAGCAAGGTCGCCGAGGCCACCGAGGAAGCACTCAAGAAGGCTTCCAAGTAGTTCCGCTGTTGGATGACTGAAGTCAAGCACAACGGGTCGGCGCGAGCCGGCCCGTTCCTCTGCGCTGGTTGCGCCGGTAGCGTCAGTGCGCCGGCCGCGCCCGGGCTCATCTTTCCGAAGGAATTTCCAGTCGCGGCCCGAGTCCACCCGTGAATATCGCGGCCAGATTACTAGTCTTAAAGGATAGTGCCGTGGCTGCCCGGATGGTCCGGGCGCCCGGAAGGATTGCGTTCAGGAGAGTTTCATGAAGGTGCGAATTGCGGCTAGTCTGGTCATGGCGGCCGGCGTCAGCCTCGCCTTATCCGCCAGCCGGGCCGGCGACCTGAAGTCCGGTAACACCGACCGCATCGGCGGCAGCTTCACTGTCAAGGCCATCACCGGCGGACAGAAGGGCAAGTCGTTGTGCTATGTCTGAAAGTACAATGGCGAGGCCCGTGCGGCCGTTGTCGTTGTTTTTAGCCAGAAGGCGGACGAGAACATTGCTACCCTCGTCAAGGCCATGGATCAGGTCCAGAAAATCAACAAGGAAATGGGCACCCTGCTGGTCGGCGTGAGCGGCGTCGAGGCAGCCGACCTCGAGAAGATGCAGGACACGCACAAGCTGACCACGCCCCTGACCATCGCCAAGGACAAGGATGGCCCCAAGTCGTACAAGCTCAACAAGGATGCCGCGGTGACCGTGCTCGTTTACAAGCGTGGCGGGGCGATTCATGCGAACTTTGCCTTCCCCGACTCCAAGAGCGCAGCCGCCAAGGCCGGCAAGATCTCCCAGGCCGCCGAGGAGGCCTATCGGATCGTCGCCAAGAAGGACGCGGACAAGGATTCCCAGTAATCCGCACGCTAGCGAGATTGACACCAACGGGCCGGCACGAGCCGGCCCGTACCATTTTAAAAACCTTCCCAAATACATTAGTCCTGACTTGACTTTGATATTAGCTATGCCTAATCAGTATTAGAATACAAAGCTGCCGATCTTATTAGTGAAAACTGAGGTGCATAATGCGTCTTTCCAAACTTGCGATGCGCCGCGAAGCTGGTTTCACTCTGGTCGAGCTATTAGTGGTCATCGCCATCATCGGCATCTTGATCGGCATGCTGGTTCCCGCAGTGCAGAGAGTTCGCGAGTCGGCTAACCGCACTGTCTGCCTGAACAACCTAAAGCAGATCGGCCTGGCACTACATCAATATCACGATGCCAATTTGCGTTTTCCCCCTGCGTATATCACGGAGGATACCAGCGCCAGCGGCACCGCTTACGGGGTATCCTATCCAGATGACAACAGGAATGGTCCGTCCGGCTTCGGCTGGGGCACACTAATCCTCCCCTACCTGGAGCAGGGTAATCTTTATAACCTGTTCAATCTCAAGCTCCCCTGTTGGGCGACGGAGAATGCGCTTGCCGCCAAGACTAAGGTGGAGGTCTTCCTTTGCCCGGCAGTGCCAGTTGGCTACGACAGCTTCGAACTCGTGCGCTACACCGCCGGCTCCAGCCAGAATCCGCAGAATCCTGCAACGTTCAGCCCGTCAATCTATTTCGCGCGCAGTCATTATGTCGCCAATGCCGGCATACATCAGCCTTGGGGGCGAGATCCGGCCTACTGCCTCGATTTCGAGGTTGGCGAGCCGATTCCCGCCAACGGCAACATTCCGGCCTTCCTGGACGGACCGTTCTATCGGAATTCGCGCACGAAGATTGCCGCCGTTACCGATGGGCTCTCGAATACCGTGTTCATTGGCGAGCGTTCGCCAACACTGTGTGACGTGACCTGGGTTGGCGTGGTCCCTTGGGCTTGTACGCCTCCCAGACCGGGTTGGCCATCGGACCCCAATAGCGGAGGCAACCTGGTTGGGGTGCACAGCGGCCCGGACACACACGACCATCCCAACGTCATTATCCACGCACCCAACCATCCTTTTGGCCACACCGACGAGATGTATTCCGACCATCAGCGCGGCTGCCACGTTCTGTTTGGCGACGGCTCGGTCCGGTTCATCCACGCGACTATCAATCCTTTAGCCTGGGTGGCCATGAGCACGCGCAACGGCAATGACGTGATAGTCGAGTAGGATCGCGAAAATGAGATACCAGAAAACCTGCCCGCTGGTAGTCCTGGTCGCCACATTGCTGTCGGCGGGTTGCGGCAGTCCTCCGCAGATGGGCCTTGATCGTGGTGTCTTTACCACGGTGGATGCGCTTTACACTGCCGTTGGAATCAAGGACATGAAGCAGGTCGATCGCTGCGACAAGACACTTCGGGACTTGCACGCCGCCGGTAGACTGCCGGAGGATGCCTTTCAGGCATTGCAGCGTATCATTAACCGGGCCCGTGACGGAGGCTGGGATTCCGCGAACAGCGACTTGCGCTGGTTCATGAAAGGGCAGAAGCGCTGAGACGTGTTACGGTGGCGCGACCTATCCAGGCTGGAGCCGGCAAACAAGGCGCATCATGCCCCAGATCCAGCCGACGCGGAAGCGATCGGCACGCTCGAGTTGAAAGCCCGCTTGCTTCACGAGCCGGCCGAGCGCGGTCATGCCGTACATGCGACAGAAGGCCGGATCGCTGAATCTCAGCCACATACTGCAAAGCTTGCAACTCAGATAGTCGTCGCACCAATCGACCAGTATCAGCGTCCCGTTGAACCGCAGCACCCGGCGCATCTCACCCAGCGCGCGCTCCGGCTCGCGAAAGTAATGAAAGCTGTTCGCGCAAATCGCCCAGTCAAATGCACAGTCTGGAAGAGGCAAGGCTGCGGACCCGGCGACCAGCCAATCGGCACGTGACATTGAAGCCTTCGCAGCGGCCTGTCTGAGCATGCCCCGGCTGAGGTCGACCCCGACCACGCGCAGGTCAGGCCAGCGGTTGAACAGGAAGCGTTCCAGCTCACCGGTGCCGCAGGCGATGTCCAGGACGCGCTCATCGCCGCGCAAGTCCAGGCCGTCCAGCACGGCGTCCAGTGTGCCGGCCAGGTAACTTCGCCAGCGTTGGTCGTAGCCCGGCGCTTGCCGGTCGTACGCACGGCGAATAGTTTCCACTTCGGACGTCATCCGGTCATAATATCAAGGACATGGGAGACAACGAAATCCCCTGGATGCGTCGCGCTCTCGAGCTGGCGGCACATGGCCGCGGCCACGTCGAGCCGAACCCGCTGGTCGGCGCGGTGATCGTGCGTGACGGCGTCGTCGTTGGTGAGGGCTGGCATCAGCGTTTCGGCGAAGCGCACGCGGAGATCCACGCGCTGACTCAGGCCGGCGCGGCGGCCCGCGGCGCGACCCTGTTCGTCACGCTGGAACCATGCTGCCACCAGGGGAAGACGCCGCCGTGCACGGATGCCATCGTCGCGGCCGGCATCGCCCGCGTGGTGGCGGCCATGCGCGACCCCTACCCACAGGTTGCCGGCGTCGGCGCCGAGCGCCTTCGTGCCGCAGGCATACCCGTCGATCTCGGCTCATGCGAGACGGAGGCGCGCCGGCTCAACGCTCCTTATCTCAAGCTTATCCACACGGGTCTGCCGTTTGTCCATGCCAAGTGGGCAATGACTCTGGACGGCAAGATCGCCAGTCGTGCCGGCGACTCGAAATGGATCAGCAATGAATCATCGCGGCGACGAACGCACCAGCTGCGTGGCCGGATGGACGCCGTCATCGTTGGCATCGGCACGGCGCTGGCCGATGATCCGCTGCTCACCGCACGGCCCGCGGGCCCGCGTACGCCATGCCGTGTGCTTTTCGACAGCCAGGCGCGCTTGCCGTTGACGTCAAAGCTGGCCACCACTGCCCGGCAGACTCCGATGCTGATCGTGGCCGCCGAACAGGCGCCAGCCGAGCGCATCGCCGGCCTGCGTGCCACGGGCTGCGAGGTACTGGCCCTTCCAGGCCGGCCCGATGTGCTTGGATTGCTGCGCGAGCTGGGCCGGCGCCGCTTCACGAATGTGCTGCTCGAAGGCGGCTCGGCGCTGCTGGGTAGCTTTCTCGACGCCGCCGCCATCGACGCTGTTCATGCCTTCATAGCCCTTAAGTTGCTGGGCGGTAACCACGCCATGTCGCCGATCGCCGGCCATGGGATCGAGCGCATCGCCGACGCGTTGCCATTTGCACACTGGCAGGTTCACGACCTTGACGGCGATGCGTACATCGCGGGCGAGCGTGAGCCTCACTGGTAGCCATGGCTTTCACGCGCTGCGTGGCAGAACGGCATCAGCCTACCTGGGCAACCAGTTGACGAAGTACACGGCCCCCTGCAGGCTGGTGAGTTGCCTGGGCCGGCCCCCGGCGGCGGAAACGACGAACAGCTGCGGATACTTCGCTTCGAAGGACACGAACGCAATCTCCTTGCCGTCCGGACTCCAGCGTACCCGGCCGGACGCCGACTTGCGATACGTGAGTTGCCGTTGCTCGCTGCCGTCAAGGTTCATGACGCAGACGCTGGGTACGCCCTTCTTGCGGGCGATGTAGGCGATGCGCTTGCCGTCGGGGGAGAGGTGCGGCCCGTCCGTGGAGCCATGCGCATCCTTCGGCGACAGCCGGAACTCGACGTAGTCATTGCCCTTGGTCAATCGCCGCAGGTTGCGGCCATCGGCATCGACGCGATAGATGTCGCCGTCGCGGCGCACAAAGACGATGGTCTTGCCGTCCGGAGTGAACTGCGGCACGTAGGAATCGGGCTGATCGGGAGTCAGCAGGCGCGGCTGGCCGTCGGGCAGGTCTGCGATCAGCAAGCGGTAGCCGCGCGCCGGGCCGGAGAAGGCGACGCGGTCCAGCTTCGGGCTCAACGCCGCCATGTAGATGTAGCCGAGCTTGAGAGCCAGCAATCGCGGGCTCGAACCGTCGGCGTTGGCCAGCGCCACCTGGCCAATGCTGCCGTCGTGAACCGTGTACAGCATCTTGCTACCGTCCGCGGATAGGGAGTAGCCGAACGCCTCGCGCCAGCGCTTGCCGAGCCTGTCGCCCTCGGTGAGGTTGGCCACGTCCTTGCCGTCGTGCCGGCAACGATAGATCTGCGACCGGCCACTAGCATTCGACTGGAAGTAGATCCACTTGCCATCGGGACTGGAGGTCGGAAAGTCCGTGTTCTTGCCGAGCTGGGCGATCTTCTTGAGGTTCTTGCCATCAGACTTGACGGTGTAGATGGCGCCGACGACTGGCGTCGTCTCGACGCCGCCGGAGATGTCCTTCGAGGAAAACTCGCCCTGCCAGGTGCGAACGGAGAAGACCAGGGCCGGCGTGTTCGTCGCGGCTTGGTCCGAGGCGCCGCACTGAAACGTGCTGACAAGGATCAAGATATGATTCATGTGAAACTACCAGCCTTTGGTCGTTGCAAGCATTCGAGGACAAGATAATATTCGTTGTGTTGCCACCCCCCTCTCTGAACCCCGGCAACGAATTCTGGGGATGACGCAATCGTAGGTTCCAATTGCCCTGGGTGGGGCATGGAATGCGTTGCGCTTACGAGTTTTACACACCCACCCCATTCGTTGCCGGGGGTACGGGGATCCTCCCAAGCGAATGCCGGCGAGCCGGGAGCGTCAGCGACCGGAGTTTCGTATTGGCAATACAGGCATGCTCCGGTCGCTCACGCGCCCGGCTCGCCAAGAGAGATAGCATCGCCAATCCAGCACGCCGGCACAATGCGATTTTGCTCAGTTCGGTGGACGATTCATCAGGTGCCTGATTGCTTCGCGCGCACCCGTCCCAGGGCGGCCACGGTGAAGATGAGCGGATACAGCTTCTCGAAGTACCAGAGCTTCGCGAAGTAGAAGCCAATGGGCGTTGCATTGCCAAGCCCGCCGGCATCCACTTGCTCGATGAGCCAGGCCATTCCCTTTCTCAGCGCCTCATGGGCCTCCGGGCCAGCATCGACCAGGATCTCCACGGCCAAGGCGGTTTCCTCGACGGACGATGGCGTGCCGAGCCCTCCGCCCCAGCCGCCGTCCGGATTCTGATTCGTCATTAACCATTGGACGCCGCGTCGCGCCGCCTCGGAGTTCATCATGTCCAGGTCGCGATAGGCGGCCAGCACGCGTGCTGTCCCGTACGTCGGATTCTCTTCCTCCGGATGATGCTGGTTGCCGAACCAGAGCGGCACCCAGGAGCCGTCGGGACGCTGCTGGCGGCTCAGGAACGTAAGCCCGCTCTCGACCGCCCATGCGAGCGGCATCGCGGCGAAGCCATGCCAGTAGTCCACCGCGGTGTCGTCCATCGCGTCCCACTTGCCGAACTCCGGCGAGGTGTTCAGAGGCAACAGACGTTCCTGCCAGGTTCGAAATGCGCGGAGGGCATGCGCTGTCAGGTCGGAACCGCTGCGATCAAACGGTAACCGGCCCCAACCGCGGCAAAAGGTCGGCCAGCCGCCGTCGCGATTTCGCAAGTCCAGCAACCATTGCAGGCCATGCAGCATTTGTCGAAAGGCTGGGTCTGTCACGTTCTGGGCCGTTACAACCGGACACCACTGAGCCAGTGCCAGCAGTGCGCCTGGAGTGTCGTCCGCATCGGGAACGCCGCCCGGCAGGTCCGTCCAGGCCCAGCCGCCAGGATTGGCGCCCGTGTAGGGGTGTCGCTCCTTGTATTGCTGCCGCAGAAGCGAGGCTTGCAGTTCCGGCAGCTTGTCCAGTTGTTGCAACTCGCCGGCGGTGGCCAAGGCGTTGACAGCAAGCGTCGTCACCCACGTTGCCAGATTCGTGTCAATCGCCCAACTGCCATCCCCGCGCGCCGACCTTACCAGAAACTCTACCGCTAGCCTTGTTACCGAATGTTCCGCGTGGCCGATGCTGGCCAGGCTCATGGTCACGAAGCTGGTCAACGGCGTCGCCTCCAGGTAACCGCCGCTGGTCGGCTGAATCTCTTGCAGCACCCTCAAACTTCGGCGGCGGGCCAGCCAGCGAATTAGCCGTGTGACGGGATTCCACGGCGGCCGATGGTGATGTACCGCCTGGCCAATCGCGATGAGCGCCGGTAGGGCGTAGCTGACCACGTGCAGTCGCAGGAAGCGAAACCAAGATTGCGGAAAGCAGGCCAGCTCGAACGGCAGATACGGGACCTCGCGCCAGGAGACGATGCCCGCCAGCGCCCCCATCGTCAGGATCGGCACGGAGAAGGTGCGGTCCTTGCCATAACGCTTGCGCACCGCCTCGGCGAGTTCCTCCGGCGTCCGGCCATGATGCTCCGCCAGCCAGCCTTCCGCCCGCGCCAGGCAGTCGGCGTGCGTCGTCGCCGCCCCGGCCAGGTGAATCGCGGCTCGGCACAGCATCGTCGTCGAGATGTTGCTCAGGCTCTTGACGGTATCGCCCCAGCCGCCATCTGTGTTCTGATGCTGTCGCAACCAGGCGAGGCCGCCGGCGATGAGGTCAACATGATTCGTACTCGAAGTGTGCTTCTGGACGAGGGACAGGGCGCCGATGGCCGTGGCCGTCGAAAGCGCGGATGCCGACAGCTCGCCGACCCAGTGGCCGTCGGCGTGGCGCTCGGCGAGGAGGGCGTCGCGGGCTACGCGATAGGCGCGGTCGATGGCGTCGCGGGAGGGCTGCATTGAATATGGATTCGTCCGAAACGTGTGTGCGCCCTGCGCCGTGCGCATTGCGAACGCGTTAGGCTGGCTTGAGCATGGCACCAAGTCGAGCGTCCGCGCAGCGGCTTACTTCTTGGTCGGCGTCGTCTTGGGCGCCACATAGCCTGGTGAAGCGTTGAAGGCCTTGACCAGCATGCCGTCGCCGGTCTTCCAGACGCGGACCTCGCCGTTGTACGTGCCGCCGGCCACCAGGGCGCCGTCGGGGCTCAGGGCGACGGCATAAACCCAATCGGTTGGGCCCGTGAGCGTCTTGAGGGCGGCGCCGCTGGCAGGATTCCACAACCTCACCGTGCTATCGGCCGACGCCGTTGCCAGCAATGGGTTCTTGGGATCGTTGCGGTAGGCCATCTTGAGCACGGCCTTGCCGTGTCCACCGGAGGCGCGCATCTGCTTGCCGAGTTGCTTGGCATTGTCGGTGGCGTGGAAGTAGCGAATGTTCTTGTCGTCGCCGATTGACATGCCGGTGACGCCATCCTTGGTGATGGCCACGTCATAGACGGGGCTCTGATGATCAGGAAAAGTCAGCACGGATTCCTTGGTGGCCAGGTCCCAGACCTTGGCGGTCTTGTCGCGGCTGCCGGTGACCAGCTTCGTGCCATCGGGCGAGAACATCACGCCGAACACCCAATCGGCATGATTCTCGATGCTCTGCTCGAGCTTGGCCTTGTCGATGCCGCCGGAGATGTCCCAGACGCGGACCAGTCGATCACAGCCGCCGGAGGCCAGCTTCTTGCCGTCCGGGCTGACGTCCACGCAGTAGATGGTATCGTCTGTGTCCGCCAGCTCAGCAATGAGGACGTTCTTGTCGTTGACGCCGTCGAGGATGGCGACGCCGTCCACCATCTTCGGGCTGGCCGGATTGATGTTGTAGACACGGACGTTGCCTTCCTGACCAGGCCGACCGCCGGCCACCACCAGCTTGCCGTCAGGCAGGAATGCCATGTCGTAGGCACGCTCCGAACGCGTGAAGATGCGTTGCAGCAGCTTGCCGGCAGCGTAGTCCCATACCGTGAGTTCATGATAGCCGCCGACCACGAGCCGTTTGCTGTCCGGGGTGAAGATGAGGGCGTTGATGTTGACCGGGCGGTCATAGGCCATGGGCGGTTGCGGCGGCTTCCAGCGGACGCGCAGCTCGCGCATCAGGTCCGCCTTGCCGTCGATGCCCGTGTCGAGCGTGGCCCCTTCCGCGATCCAGCGCGAGATGCGGTCGATCTTCTCCTTGGGAAGGGCATCGCCCGCCTCCTTGGGTGGCATCCTGCCGGCGCCCTTCTCCGTGAGCAGGTGAATGAGGATGCTCTCATTCGGCTTCCCGGGGACGACCGGGTCTTCCTTGCTGCCTCCCTTGCGGAAGTTGGCATACGAGGTGATCTCGAACTTGCCCTTGCGCTTCTTCGAGTCGTGGCAGGCGAAGCAGTTCTCCTTGAGGATTGGCGCGACGTCGTTGATGAAGCTGACCGGTCCCTTGCCCTGCGCGAGCGTCTCGGGCGGCGATTGCAGCAGCAACAGCCAGGCCAGCAACATGCCGATCAGCGAGCACAGAACGCATACACAAACTCTGCCACGCAGCACGGAAAACATGGAAGTGCTCCTCGAAGTTTCGCGATCCAGATGCCGGGGCACGCCTGCCCAGGCCCGAAGGCGGGATGATCCGTTTCTGGCGGGTCAAGGACATTATAAATAGGCGTGCCCCGCGATTGCGAGGAAAAAAAGAAAAAATGCCTGACTGCCTGACTCGTCTGCTGACCGGCATTCGCAAGATCTCAGATTCCGGAGGCAACGCGGACTTTCAGGGACAGCGTCTTGCCGTCACGGAGCACTCGCAGGACTGCTTCCGTGCCGGGCTGAATCTGGCTGGCGGCAAGGTAACAGTCGCCGACCGTATCAGTCCAGCGGCCGGCGAGCGTGAGCAAGCGATCGCCGGCCTGCAGGCCGGCATTGGCCGCTGGGCTAGCGGTCATGACCTCTTTGACATTCACGCCAGGCATCGTGTCGTCGGCATTCTTGTGAATGCGGAAGCCCCACTGGCCGGCCGGCGCGACCACTTTATTGCCTGCCGCAGGGGCCATGAGCATCTTCATCATGTTGTCCATCATGTCCGGCGGACGGTAGGACGTGGGAACAAAGGTCATGACCTTTTTCTGGTAGTCGATGGTAGTGCGATACTGACCGAAGAATGAAAAGCCGACGATCCCTTCGATGGGCCCCATGAACTTGGAGATGAGGCCCACGGTGGGGTGGTCCATCACCATGGCATCCATGTTTTCCGCGCGGACGTCGCCGACTTGCAGGGACTTGATCTTGAACTGGCCCATCGAGCCGAAGGGTGCGAACCACGGCCGCGGGTGCTTCTTCGGGATGATGTCCGCTTCCTTGGCGACCTTGTTGTTCAGGAGATTGATCGGCGCTCCAGTATCGAAGATGACGCGATACGGGCCCTTGCCATTGACCTTGATGTTGACCACCATGTGCTGCGTCTTGAGCAACTCGAAAGGTACGGTGATCGGCTTGACGTCGTCCTTATTCGGTGCGTCGGCAACCGCGACGGACGAGACCAAAGGCAAGATGACCGCAAGTTGCAGAAAGTGCCTCATAGTCCGTCTCCCGTCGTGATGGTGATCGTTTTTTCTTCGGCGTCTCGAAGGATGATGAGGCGCACCGGCTGTCCGGCGGCGACTTCGCCGGCCAGTTTGCGCAGCTGAGCGGTGTTGGCGACGCGCTTGCCCTGGAACTTGAGGATGGCGTCGTCCTTGGCCATACCTGCTCTGGCGGCCGGGCCGTCGGTCTGCACGGACTGCACGCGTACCTTGTTCTTGCAATCGTAGATTTCGATGCCCAGGTAACCGCGCGGAATGATTTGCGGCTCGGCCTTCTTGCCGGCGAGCTGGCCCAGCGCCTTCATCAGGCCGCCGATGAACTCAAGGCCGCCTGCGCCGCCGTCGCCCTTCTTGCCGACGGCCTGCGGCTGCGGCGGGTCGAAATCGAGCCGGGTCCACTTCATGCTGTCCCGCGTGAAGTCGAACTCCATGCGGAAGTGGGCCAGCACCGTGTAACCGATGATGCCGTGCAGTTCCGCTCCCGCCATGCCCAAACCGTTCATGCCCTCCAGCTGAAACGGCGTCTCGACCCGGCACTTGACCTTGGACAGCGCCACGCCGCCCTCCAGCTCGAAGCGGTCCAGCGTGGTCCAGCCTTTCTTGTCGGTGGACAGGCCGAGCTTCTTGCCGGCTTCCTTTGAGACAAACAGCAGTGGCGCCCCGGTGTCGATGATGAAGTTGAACGGCCCCTTGCCGTTGATCTTGGCACGGACCAGCGTATGCAAGGTGTTGGTCAACCGGTAGGGAACCTGATAGTCGCGGCCGGCCTCGACTTGCTTTGGTTCATCGACGCATGCCGGTGACACGGCAATGGCGAGCAAGGCGTTCGCCAGCAAGCATTGCTTGATCATGGGTGCTCCTGTCCGCGACGGGTGGTGCGGTTGTAACGAATTATACTACCGTATGGAGATGCGCGGGTAGTGAAATCGTTGGGCATCGGGCAGCGCTTCCCGGTGCCTGGCACGGCGCGGCCTGGCTGTCGCCAGTGCCCCCGGCACAATCGGCACAGTCGCTCGAATCTTTCCCAGGTGGCACAGCCGACAGCGCTAATTTTTGCGAACAATTTGTAAATCTCGATTTCTGAGGTATATTCCTACAGGACAGATAATCCCTCGAAATCAACGATGAGGTTCTCCGATGAACGAGCGATTCCCCGAGGTGCTGGTCACGGATCGGCGCGACAGCGACCGCCGCAAGCGTAGCGTACCCGTGGCTGTCGAGCGGCGCAGCGGCCGCGACCGCCGTGAGAAAGGTGAGCGCCGCCGCCAGATCGATCCCACCACCTGCGAGCGGGATTACAACGACGATGAGATTCAGTTCATGAAGGCCATGGACCAGTACAAGCGCGAGAACCGCAGGCCATTCCCGACCTGGAGCGAGGTCCTCGAAGTCCTGCGCGCCCTTGGTTATCGCAAGATCGCTGAGCCGGGACAGCTGCCGGGATTGTGCACCACAAATGCGGAATGATGACAGTGGGCGGCAACCAAGAAAGACTCCTCCGCGGTATCTAATCCATCGTCCATCCATACTGCCTGGGTTGCCCGGCTTCTTCTGGAGGCCGGGTTTTTTCATTTCGCCTGCCGCGTTATAATTCGCCGCCATGCGAATCTTCATCAGCGCGGGAGAGCCGAGCGGCGATCTGCACGGCGCCAACCTGATCAACGTGCTGCGGCAACACTTTCCCGACGCGGATTTCGTCGGCTTCGGCGGCGAGCGCATGGAGTCGGCCGGCTGCAAGCTCCTCTATCCGCTGTGCCGTCTGGCCGTCATGTGGTTCGCCCGCGTATTGGCCAACGCGCCGACCTTTCTCGGCCTGATCTCCAGGGCAGACCGGTATTTTCGCCATCAGCGCCCGGACGCAGTGGTGCTCATCGATTATCCCGGCTTCAACTGGTGGATGGCCCGGCGTGCCCACTTTCACGGCATCCCCGTGTTTTATTTCGTGCCCCCGCAAATCTGGGCCTGGTTCAGCTGGCGTGTCAAGAAGATGCAACGGTTTGTCGATCACGTCCTGTGCAGCCTGCCTTTCGAGCAGAAGTGGTACCAGGAGCGTGGCGTTCGCGCCCACTACGTCGGCCATCCATACTTCGACGAACTGCCACACCAGCAACTCGATTCGAGCTTTCTGGCTGAGCAACACCGAGGCGGCGTCGAGAGTGTCGGCTTGCTACCTGGCTCGCGCGCTCAGGAAGTGACACGCAACCTGTCCACGCTGATCCGCGCCGCCAACCTGGTACATCGCGAACGGCCAAACACGCGCTTTCTGGTCGCGTGTTTCAAGACGGCGCACAAGGAGCAAATCGACGCGTATCTGCAGAAGTACCCGGAACTGCCGGTCGAGACGCATGTCGGCCGCACGGCGGAGATCATCGAGCTGGCGCGGGCATGCGTGGCCGTCTCCGGCTCGGTGGGACTGGAGTTGTTTTACCGGCTCAAGCCGGCAGCCATCGTCTATCGCATCGGCAAGCTGGACATGACCATTGCCCGGCCGTTCATCAATTCCCCGTTCATCTCCCTTGTCAATCTGCTCGCTGAAAGAGAGCTGTATCCGGAGTTCCTCACGGACCGCTGCGAGGCGTCGGCCATCGCCCAGCACGTGCTGCGCTGGCTCGGCGATCCGGCCGCTCACGATAGCATGGTTCGGGAACTGGCGGACCTCAAGCGTCGTGTCGCCCTGCCGGGCGCTTGCGAGCGGACGGGCGAGTACATCGCGCAAGTGTTGCGTGGGCGTGCCAGGCCGCACGCGGCTTAAGCCAAACGCACGCCGTGATAATGGCACAGCGCCGCGGCGATGGCGTCAGCCACGTCGGGAGGTTCAGGCAGTTTCGCCAGGCCCAGTTCGCGCTGGACGGTGCGCTGCACCTGCTGCTTCGACGCCCGGCCGTTGCCGGTCACCGTCCGCTTGATGCGCGTGGCGTTGTAGCTGACGACCGGCAACTCACGCTGGACGGCGGCCAGCAGTATCGCGCCGCGGGCATGCCCCATCAGGATCGCCGTGCGCGGATGCTGATAGTGGGCGTAGAGTTGCTCCACAACCACGACTTCGGGACGAAACTGCTCGATGACCTCGACGATGCCGTTATAGAGGAACAGGATGCGCTGCGCGAGCTTGGCAGCGCTCTTTTCCTTGCCGCGGATGATGCCGGCCTCGCAGATCTTCGGCGCTTGCGTCGCGACTTCAAGCACCGCGTAGCCGGTGATATGCAACCCGGGATCGACGCCAAGAATGCGGGCGCCGGACTTCATTCGCTCTACCGCGGCTTCCATGTCGCCGTCCTCCGCTCCCCTCTATCAGTTGGAGTGGGGAGTGGCGGGTGCCATGCCCACGGCTTTGCGTGGGCATGGAAGTGTCCCGCTCGATACAAAGGCCGCACCTACTGCATGGTGGATTCTGCCACGGCGCGTGACCACCATGCCCACGCAGAGCCGTGGGCGTGGCACGCGGCGTCATCCCACGCTATCTGATAGGTCCATGGCCGAACAGTAAGTCGGCTTCAATGCGATTCGTCGCGACTCTCGACTTCACCATAGCGTAGCAGCGTTTCCTTCGCCAACTCCCAACCATATTCTGTCAGGCCAAGCGCTTTCGAAGTCAGCGGTAGTTGGGGTCGAAAGATTTTATCATTCATCCTTCGTCCCTTTACTCATCCCGCGCGCCAGCCGGTGCCGCCGGCGCGATCTTCGAGCGTCACGTTCAGGTCGGTGAGGCGTTTGCGGATCTGGTCGGCCATGGCGAAGTTCTTCGTTTTGCGTGCTTCGGCGCGCAGGTCGATGAGCAACTGCATGAGGCCGTTGACAAGCTGGTCGTCGCCGCCGGCTGCCTTTGCGGGCGCCTCGAAGAACAGGCCGAGGATCTGCCCCAGTTCCTTCATGAGGAGGGCGCCCTCGTCGAAAGCAGCTCGTCCGGCGGCGTCGGGCGTCGGAGTCTCCAGCTTGGCCGTGTCCGCCAGGCGGTTGAGCGCCGTCACCAGGTCGAAGAGAACACCGACAGCGCCGCCGGTGTTGAAGTCGTCGTCCATGTGCTCGCGGAAGCGATCGAGGGCCTCGCCGAATTCGGGTAACTTGAACGTCCGTCCCTCCCCGAAGCGAGCTGGTGCCGACAGCTCGACGAAGCTCTTGCCCGTGATCCGTTGATAGCGCTCAGCGAAGCGGGCGAACGTATCGCAGGCTCGCTGCGCCGCTGCCAGCCCCGATGGCATGTCGTGCGTCTTCGGATCGAAATCACCGAGGTCGATGGGTGAGCGATAGTGCGTGCTGATCAAGAAGAAACGCAGCACCTCGCCCTTGACCTTCTTTAGAGCGTCGGCAACATTCAAGACATTGCCGACGGAGCCGGCCATCTTGCCCTTGCCCATCTTCAACAGGCCGTTGTGCATCCAGTAGCGCGAGAAGGGCTTGTCGGAGTATGATTCCGACTGGGCCAGCTCGTTCTCGTGATGCGGAAACTGCAAGTCGAGCCCGCCGCCGTGGATGTCGAGCGTCTCTCCTAGATACTTCATGCTCATGGCGGAGCATTCGATGTGCCAGCCAGGCCTGCCGGGTCCCCAGGGGCTGTCCCATTGCGGCTCGCCGGGCTTGGCGCCCTTCCACAGGGCGAAGTCCCCGGGACTTTTCTTGCGGTCGCTGACCTCGATGCGCGAGCCGGCCTCGAGCTGCTCCGGGTCGCGGTTGCACAGCTTGCCGTAGTCGGCGTCGCGGGTGATGTCGAAGTACACGTCGCCGGCCGCCGGGTAGGCGAAGCCCTTGGCGATCAGCTTGCCGATGATCTCGATCATGCCGTCGATGTGCTCGGTTGCCTTGGGCATGCGATCGATACCGGCGACGTTGAGCTTCTTGAGGCAGTCGAGGTAATCACCCGTCATCTTCTCGGCGAGATCCTTGACCGTCGTGTTCAACTCCTTGGCGCGGACGATGAGCTTGTCGTCCACGTCGGTGATGTTGACGACGAAGGTCACCTCGTAGCCGGCGTAGCTGAGATAGCGCTTGACGGTGTCGAAGATGACCGGGCCGACCATGTGGCCGATGTGGCTGGGTTTGTACACCGTCGGCCCGCACACGTACATGCCGACCTTGCCGGCGTGGAGCGGCGTGAAGTCTTCCTTCTGCCGGGTGAGCGTGTTGTACACTCGCAATGCCATGCGTGATTCCTTTCAAGAAACTCATTTCAGTGATCGATCAGCACGATCACCTGGCAGGCGATGGCCTCGCCGCGGCCGATGCTGCCGACGTGCTCGCCGGTCTTGGCTTTGACGTTGACGGCATCAGCAGGCAGGTCGAGCAACTCGGCGAGATGGCGGCGGATGGTCGTCTTCACGGGGCCGAGTTTCGGTTGCTGGGCAAAGATGATGACGTCAACATTGACCACACGCCATGCATCTTTTTGTAAGCGCTGCAAGGTCTCGCGCACGAATACGGCCGAATCCGCATCCTTGTGCCTGGGATCCGTGTCCGGATACAGGTCGCCGATGTCGCCGAGGCCAGCGGCACCCAGGAGCGCATCGGTCAGCGCGTGCAGCACCACGTCGGCATCGCTGTGTCCGGCCAGACCGCGCGGATGCTCGATGGTCACGCCGCCAAGGATCAGGGGCCGGCCCTCGACCAACCGATGCGTATCGTGCCCGATGCCAACGCGCATTTCGTACAAACGGAGTAGCTGGGTGGCATGGCCACGGCTTTGCGTGGCCATGTGAACTCTGCCAAGGCTCATGCCCACGCAAAGCCGTGGGCATGGCACCCGAAATCCCTTCCCGCAAGCGGCAATTGTAACGACAAGCGGCGCCGCTTGGCAACGCGGATTTCACAGCGTGTATCACAGCGTGTAGCTGGAGTGCTCGACCGCGAAGTTCTCGAAGCGCATGAATTGCTTGAGGTATGTCAGCGTCACGTCACCAGTGGGGCCGTTGCGCTGCTTGGCGACCAGCACCTCGACGATGCCTTCGTGCTGTCCCGGTTCGTGCCGCTCGGGCCGATGCAGCAGCATCACGGTGTCGGCGTCCTGCTCGATGGCTCCCGATTCGCGCAGGTCCGACAGCCGCGGCCGATGATCCTGCCGATCTTCGGAGCTGCGGTTAACCTGGGCCAGCGCGATGACCGGCACGTCCAGCTCGCGGGCCAGGAATTTCAACCGCCGCGAGATGGCGGACACCTGCTCCTGGCGGCTTTCGCGGCGGTTGTCCGGGTCGATGAGCTGTAAATAGTCGATGACGATCAGCTTGATGCCATGCTGGATCTTGAGGCGGCGGGCGTTGGCGGCGATGCGCAGCATGTTCTGCCCGGGGCTATCGTCCATGAACAGCCGGCACATCTGGAGCTGGCTGCCGGCGGCGATCAGTTTTTGCATGTCGTCGTGGCCCAGATGACCTTTTCGAAGGAGATGCGAGTTGACCCGGGCCTGGCAGCACAGCAGACGCTCGGCCAGCTCGATGCGCGATTGTTCCAGGCTGACGAAGAAGACGGGTTGCTGCTCCTCGATGATGACATGGCGAATGATGTTCAGCGCGAAGCTGGTCTTGCCGACGCTGGGGCGTGCGGCCAGGATCACCAGCTCCGAGTTCTGAAAGCCGGCCGTGAGATTGTCGAGATCGATGTATCCCGTCGGGATGCCGCTGAGCGACATCTCCGACTTGCCGGAGCGGCTGTCGATGCGGTCGTACGCTTCCTTGAGCGCCTCCTTGAGCGTGACAGTCTGTCCAGTGAGGCCCATCTCGGCGATCTCGAGGATGCGGCTCTCGGCACTGCCGAGCAGTTCGTCGGCGGGCTGGATCTGGTCTTGGGCGTCGCGCTGGATGTCGGTACAGACATGGATGAGATTACGGACGATGGATTTTTCGCGAACGATGCGGGCATAATACTCGGCGTTGGCAGCGCTGGGGGCGGATTCCCAGATTTCCGTCAGGTAACGATAGCCGCCGATTTCCTCGATGAGCTGCTGTCCCTTCAGGTGCTCTGCCAGCGTGACGAGGTCGGCCGGATGACCACGCTCGACGAAGAGCGTCGTGATGCCCTCGTAAATCTTTTTGTTGCTGAAGACGTAGAAGTGCTCGGCCCGGAGGATCTGGACGACGTCGCCGATGACGCCGTTGTCGCGCAGCATGGCGCCGAGAACGCTACGTTCCGCTTCGGGATTATGCGGGGGCAGACGCTCGCTTCCGTTCGAGTTGTCCCGCATGGGGAGGCCTCCGTGACAAGCGAATCGAACGGCCGAGCCCGCAGCGCTGGCAAGGCGGCCCGACCTTGCCAGCGCTGCGGGCTCGGGCACTGGCGCACGGCGTTACTTCTTGTCCGTTTGCTTCAGCGGGACCACCATGACCTTGACGTTGGTCTCGATGTCGTAGCCGAGATTGAGTTTGACTTCGTAGAGAGCGCATTCCTTTATTTGGCCTTCGAGGCGAACCATCTCGACCTCGACCTTGAGGTTCTTGCCCTTGAGTGCCTTGGAGACCTCGGGAGCGCCGACGGAGCCGTAGAGGTGGCCTTCCTCGTTGGCGTTGGCCTCGATGGTGATGTGCGGCACGCGGGCGATCTGCTCGGCGAGGGCGCGCAGATCCGCCATCTTGGCCTCACGGGCCTGAAACACCCGCTGCTTGTACAGTTCAAGCAAACGGATGTTGTGCGCGGTGGGAATGGTGGCCAGGCCGTTGGGCAGCAGGTAATTCCGGCCATAGCCGGCCTTGACCTCGACGAGGTCCCCCTGGCTGCCCAAGTGCGGGACATCCTCGGTGAGCACGAGTTGCATGCCGCCGTGCTTGCCCTTGCGGACCTGCTGGCGCTGTTTGGTTGGCATAGTAAACCTCGGGTCGATGAACCGCCTGCGGTTTTCGTGCAGGTGCGCGAAACCGCAAGCGGTTGAAACTACAAAGGGCTAAAAGGGAATCTCTTCCTCGGAGCGGGCGGCTACCGGGGCGGACTCCATGGGTGGCGGCTCACCGTGGTCAAAACTTTCATCTTGCGGGGGAGCCGATGTCCGCCGTGCCGGTGCCGGGGCGGAACGCGGCGCTCCCCCTTCGCCATTGCCGCGCGTATCGACCATCTGCATGTAGTCGGCAACGATCTTCAACTTGTTGCGCTTCTGCCCGTCCTGACCCGTCCACTGTTCGTAAACCAAATGACCCTCGATGAAGAGCTGATTGCCCTTGCGATAATACTGCTCGACCGTATCGGCTTGCTTGCCGAAATCGCCGCGATTAAAGGCCTCAATGTCAAGCCACACCGGCTCGTCTTCCCACTGTCCGGTTGAGGCATTCTTGCGGCGGTTGTTGACGGCGAAGCCGAACTTCGCGACTTTTCCGCCATTGGCGAAGACTCGCACTTCCGGGTCTCGCGTCAATCGTCCGATCAGCATTACCTTGTTCAGGTTGGCCATGGTGTCGTCTCCCTGGGTTCCTTGGGAATGATCGCCCAGCCGTAGTATACATCCGTTCCGTACAGATGCAAGTGATTTCTAGGAATCGCGGCGCTTGCGGAAGCCGCGTTCCTCCTCCTCCTCGTCGCCCGGCTCCTGCGTGATGTTGTGCAAGGCGACTGCGTGCTCCTCGCGAGCGAGCGACAGCATCGTATCCACCAGCTTCGGATCGATGCGCAGCACCATCATCCGCAGAATCATCTCGCTCAAGGCGCAGTCGCGCTCGACGGCGGCGACGTTCTTGCCCTCCGTGCGGAAGTACGTGAGGTAGTATAGGCCCTTCTTCTGGTTGTTGATGGGATAGCTGAAGCGGCGCTCGTCCCATGGCCTTTTTACCAGCACCTCGCAGTTGTTCTTTTCCAGGATGGAAGTCAGCTGCTTCTCGGCGGCTGATACCTCGCCCATCTTCGCCGTGTCCAGGATGAACATGCACTCGTAAACGCTCGCGGCCATTGTCTCTCTCACGTCGTTGTTGGATTGTTGTACTCGTTCATGGTCTTCTCGATCCCGTGCTTGACCCAGAAGGCGATTGCTTGCGCGGCCAGTTGCACGGCGTCGTCGATCACCGCCTGTTCCACGGGACGAAACCTGCCAAGCACATGGTCGATTGTTTCGTCGTTGTCCGCCGTTCCCACTCCGATCCGCAACCGGGAAAACTCCGTCGTTCCCAGGTGGCTCTGGATGTCGCGTAACCCGTTGTGGCCCCCGTGGGTGCCACGTGCTCGAAACCGTAGCTTGCCCAGCGGCAAGTTGATGTCGTCGCAAACTACCAGAATCTCTTCCGGCGGCAACTGATAAAAGTCCAGTATCGCCCGCACGGCCTGGCCGCTCAGATTCATGAAAGTCTGCGGCTTCACCAGCAAGACCTTCTCGCTGGCCTCAGGCCACTCGGCGACCTCGGCCAGGAACCGACTTTGAAAACCCGAAACGGCAGGGCTTTCGGCCAGGGAATCGACCACATCGAAACCAACGTTGTGCCGGGTCCTTGCGTAACGCCGGCCGGGATTGCCCAGTCCTACCACGATCTTCATATGGCACGGGGAGAAATTCAGGGGGCTGACGCCCCCCGCTCGTCATTCCCGCTCGCCTGTTCGCTAGCTTGCTAATCGGCGGTTTGCTATTCCTCGGCTTCCTCTTCCTTCTCCGCCTTCTGGCGTCCAATCACTTCCGGCTCGGCAGACTGAGGCTCGGCACCCGGAAGCGCTGTCTCCGGAGCTTCGACGTCGGCCATCGGCTCGGTCACCTGAACCACCACCGCATCAGGATCATTCCTGGCGATGACTCCCTCGGGAAGTTTCAGATCGCGAACGTGAATCACGCTGCCGATCTGCAATTCGCCGATGTTGACGCGAATCGACTCGGGAATGCTGATGGCCAGGCATTCCACCTCAAGGTTGTGCAGCGGCTGATCGAGCCGGCCGCCGGCCGTCACGCCTGGGGCCGTGCCACGCAACTCCAGGCGCACGTCGACCTCGATGCGCTCATCGGCCGCCACACGGGCGAAGTCCACATGCACGATGTCATGTCCCAGCGGATCCCATTGCAGGTCGCGGATCAGCGCCTTCTCCAGAGCGCCTCCCTGATCCAGATCGACCACGCGGGCACCGTGGCGGATAGCCTTGACCAGATCGTCCGCGGGCAGCACGACCGAGATGGTCGCTTCGCCGTGCCCGTACAGCACGCCGGGGACGTGCCCCTGTTTCCGCAGCCGCCGCGCCAGCCGTGTGCCGCGGCCCTCGCGCTTGTTCACTTTCAACGTCACTGACTCGGCCATCGCCGGGCTCCTGTCGCAAACAAAAACGGAACACCCCGTCGAGGTGTTCCTCCAGTTACCATTACGGGGAAGGGAATATTATTTCAATAGGCGAGGCGGTTGCAAGGGGGAGAAGAAAAATCCCGCTCAGCCGATGCCGGCGCGGACGATCGCCAAAAAATCGTCCGCCTTCAGGCTGGCGCCGCCGACCAGGGCGCCGTCCACATCCGGTTGATGCAGCAGCGAGGCGGCGTTGTCGGGCTTGACGCTGCCGCCATACTGGATTTGCAGCTTCTCGGCCGCCGCCGCGCCGCACAGTTCGCCGACGCGCCGGCGCAGAAACGCGTGAGCTTGCTGCGCCTGCTCGGGCGTGGCGTTGCGGCCGGTGCCGATGGCCCACACCGGTTCGTATGCCAGCACGACCCGGGCGAGCATCTCCGCCGTGATCTCCGCCAGTCCTTGCGTCGTCTGTTCATCGAGGAGCCTGTCCGTCGCATTCGCCTCGCGCTCCGCCAGGGTTTCGCCGACGCAGAGAATGACGTGCAAGCCGGCGGCGAGGGCGGCGTGAACCTTCTTGTTGATGAAGGCATTACTCTCGGCCAGCTTGTGCCGCCGTTCGCTGTGGCCGACGATCACGTGCTTGCAGCCCACGTCCACTAGCATGGTCGGGCTCACTTCACCGGTGAATGCGCCTTCCTTTTCAGGATAGAGATTCTGCGCGCCCAGTGCGACGGCGGCGCCCTTCACGACCTGGGCCACGCGCTCCAGGTATGGAAACGGCGGGCAAACGGCGACGGCAACGCGGTCCACCTTCGCGACTCCCTTGACGACAGCCGCGGCAAGCTGCTCAGCGCTTGCGGCATTGGTGAACATCTTCCAGTTGCCGGCGATGAATTTCTGGCGTGACATGAACTCATCTTACAACCTTTGCACCAAAGTTCTCCATTCATCGATTCGTTGACGCGTCGTGGCGTGTGGCGTCGTGGCGATGCTGCCAGAAGTGGCTGGGGTAGTGAAACAAGGCGACGCTGGCAGCGCCGCCCACGCGAGGCTCCGATCGCGTCGATCATTGAGCGTCGATCTCGGCCAGCGCCGTCGCGACCGCTCCGGGCGACTCAAAGCGATCCTCGGGCCGCTTAGCCATGAGGCGGCGGACGAGGTGGGTGACCGGCCTGGGGATGGCGACCAGCTGGCGAATCACTTGCGCGTCGCCGGCGGCCAGGCCGCGCAGCAGGACCTCGCGGCGGACTTTCTCGACCGGCGCGGATTCGTCGAACTGATGCTGGAAGAGCTTTTCGGTAACGGACCCGCGCGGGAACGGCAGACTGCCGGCGAGCAGATAATAGAAGGTGCAGCCGAGACTGTAGAGGTCGCCACGGATGTCGCAGTCGCTGGCGCCGCGGGCCTGCTCGGGACTGATGTAGTCGGGCGTGCCCATGAGGCTGCCGACGTGCGTGAGCTTGCCGAGTGATGGATCCGCCTGCCGGCCGCGCGCGAGGCCAAGATCGAGAATCTTCACCGTGCCCCAGGGTCTGGGGCCTGTGCCCGGGCGCCGCAGAATGCCGCTGCTGGCACCGCCACTGCCATGGCTCGGCGAGCGTACGACGATGAGATTGGCCGGCTTGATGTCGCGGTGCACCATGCCGCGCTCATGGGCATGTTGCAAGCCCAGCGCCGCCTGGCGCATGTAATCACAGGCCTGATCCACACGCAGCGGCCCGGACTGCCTGACCAGGCGGTCCAGGCGCGTGCCGTCGACGAACTCCATCGCGAAGTAATAGGTGTCGTCAACCAGGCCGGCGTCCACGGCGTGAACGATGTTGGGATGCGACAGCTGCGCGGCGAGTTGAATCTCGCGCTGGAAGCGCGGGATGGCTCGTGGGTGGCCGAGGAATTCTCGGCGGATGACCTTGATGGCGACGAGGCGCTGCAATTGATGTTGCCGCGCCTTGTAGACCTGTCCCATGCCGCCCTCGCCAAGACGCTCGAGCAGGACGTACTTGCCGAGACGCAGCTCCGCTTCCCGGCCCAGGAAAATCTGATTCACTTGATAAGGAGTGAGCCAACCGCGGCGAATGAGTTCCTGGGCGAGTTGACGCGGCTCGGCAAAGCGCTCGGTCAGGTCCGGCAACCGGGCCGCCTGCTCCGGAACAAGCAGACTGTGCCGCGCCAGAGTCTGGGCCAGCCGATCCGTGAAAACGCCTGTCATGGTCCCCCTGGCTGTTAGACGGCAGGACGGACGGAAAGTTCCGCCGGATCTTGCCGACCAGAAACTGCCCATCGAAAGTCACTGTTGAAACATAGCTCAGCAATCGGCACGTTGCCGACCGACGTGCCGGCGAATAGAAAGATGAGCATCTTGAGAAGCGAACAGGAGTTGCCGATGTACGCTGTGTTTGAGGATGGGTCCCGGCAGTATCGCGTCGCCGCTGGAGACGTGGTGCGGCTGGACTATCGCGACGCCGAGGTGGGCGCTTCGCTTGAATTTCATCGCGTACTTCTCTGGCACAAGGACGCCGAAACGAAGATCGGCCAGCCCGTGATCGACGGCGCCAAGGTCGTCGGGCAGGTCGTGGAACACCCGACGACCAAGCTTTACATTCAGCACTTCCGCCGCCGCAAGAATTATCGCCGCCTGCGCGGCCACCGCCAGCCCTACACATCCGTCCGCATCCAGTCCATTGTGCTCCCCGAGGCTAAATAGCGTTCAGTCGTCGTCGCGAGGAAGTCGTCGCAATCCGTTGCGCCCCTGATTGTCACGCCTCGCCCCCGTACGTGACTGCTTGCAAAACAGTTATCTACCCGCATGCACATCCCAAATTGTGCAAATCTCCTGTTTGAATACCTGGCGGACACCCGAACGGGGCGGCTGTTCGCAGTTGATCCGATGGGTGGTTTCCCGGTAAACTGAGCGTGGTTAAGTATATCAAGACGGCGAGGCAAGGAGGCCCACGCGATGAATGCCAGAAGCACGTGCATGATCGTGGCCGCGCTCATCCTGGCTGGCTTCGGCGCCTGGACGTTCAGTCTGGGACAGGACGGCGTGAAGGGTGAGCAGCCAGTCTCACCTGCAGTCTACAAGATCCCCGAGCCAAAGCCACGCGATCTCGACTCGGGATCGTTGATCGAAAAGCAAGCGTACCTGAGTTGCCAGCGCGGGATCGATTGGCTGCAACGTGTCAATCGTCCGGACGGGCGCTTCATCTTCGGCTACGTGCCGGCACTGCGCGCGCCGATGACAGGTGACAGCTATCCGCAGCAGATTGAAGCGGCCCTGGCACTGGCGCGAGGCGGCCGGGTCTTTCGCGACGACAAGGCGCTGGCCATTGCCAAACAATCGCTCCTGACCCTGCTGCTGGAAACGAGCCTCGACCCGACGGACGCCAGCGTGCGACATACGAGCGCGCCGCCGGCGCTGGTCAATCGCCTGTCGGCGGCTGGCTTGTTGGTGCTGGCGATCCAGGAATTGCCGGTGCCGGAAAAGGACCTGCAAGCCCAGGCGGGACAGCTCTGCGAGTTCCTGAAACGGCAACATCGCAGCGACGGCGCCTTTGCCGATTCGGCCACGGAACTGAAGACAAAGCAGTTTTCAGAGGCCGGCATGGCGCACGCCGGCCCAGCTTTGGCAGGATTGATGCGCGGTGCATCGGCCACGCCCGCAGCGTGGAAGTTGCAGGCCGCTCGCAAGACGCGTGATTTCTACGCGAAAACCTGGGATCAGCATAAAAAGCTTACTCTGGTGCGCTGGCATGCTGTCGCCTCAGCCGAAGCTTTCCGCTCGACCAAGGAACAGGCCTTTGCCGAAAGCGTTTTTGCCATCAACGATTGGTTATGCGAACGGCAGCACCAGGATCTCGACCCGCGGCATCCGATGTGGCTGGGCGGGTTCAAGGATTGGCAGGACGGCAAGGACAGACAGGAGCCGCCGGAGATCGCGGCAGCCTCCTGCCTGGAGAGTCTGGTCGAGGGCTGCCGGACCGCGCGGCTGGCCGGCGACGTCCGGCGCTGGCAGCGCTATCGCCAGGCTGCCGATCGGGCAGTGCAGTTCCTGGCCACGTTGCAATATACCGATGCCCGCACGCAGCATTTCGCCGAGTGGTATCGACCTGTCCTGGTAGGCGGGTTTCATCGTTCCCACGAGGAAGGGGACCTGCGTCTGGACTACACTGCCGGGGCGGTGGCTGCCCTGGCGAGCTATGTCGCCTGGACAGGCGAGCAGCCGGAGTGAGCGTGTTCCGTCTCGTAACTGCTCGGTTTTTCGGCGGTGGAAGCAAAACCGACCAGGGAATGCCGAGAAGTGGTGAATGATCGGCGAGTTGGCCAATGCTGCGCGGACCCTGTATATTGCTTGATGAATATGAGTGATGAACGAGCGCCTCGGCCCCGGCCACGATGCCGGAGCTTGCCAGGCGTAAAAATCATTGGCACCGGTAGCTGCGTTCCCGATGCGGTGGTCACCAACGACCATCTGCACGAGCGTTTCGGCTTCGATTCCGACTGGATCGTCAAGCGCACCGGCATCCTGGAACGGCGGCATGCGCTGCCGCACCAGGCCACCAGCGACCTGTGCGGCGAGGCTGCCCGTCGCTGCATGGAACAAGCCGGCGTCACCGCCAAGGACATCGATCTCCTCCTGCTGGCCACCTTCACGCCCGACATGGCCTTTCCCGCCACCGCTTGCCTGGTGCAGGAGCAACTAGGCCTGACGTGCCCGGCCGTGGATATGCAGGCCGCCTGTGCCGGTTTCATGTACGCGCTCATCACCGGGGCGGCGTATGTCGTCTCGGGGGCGAGCAACATGGCCCTGTTGATCGGTGGCGACTGCAACTCGCGGATCCTCAATCCGGACGATATCAAGACCTATCCGCTGTTCGGCGACGGCGCCGGCGCAGTCTTGCTGACACGCGGCCGGCCCGATCAGGGCATCATCGCTTATAGCCTCGGCGCCGACGGCAGCGGCGGCGACCTGCTCAGCCGCCCCGCCTGCGGCAGTCGCTTGCCACCCACGCCCGAGTTGCTCGGCAAGGGCTTGCAGTACATGCACATGGACGGCCGGGCGGTGTTTCGCTGGGCCGTTGCGATTCTCTGCGACACCATCCAGGATGTCCTGCGGGCGGGCGATCTCACGCCCCAGGACGTGGACCTGTACATCCCGCACCAGGCCAACATCCGCATCATCAACGCCTCCATCGACGTTCTGAAAGTCCCGCGTTCGCGCGTCTTCAACAATCTCGATCGTTACGGCAACACCTCTGCCGGCTCCATCCCGCTGGCACTCGACGAGGCCATGGGCGAAAATCGCATCCAGCCCGGCAACAGCGTCGTCCTGAGCGGCTTCGGCGCCGGCCTGGCCTGGGGCACGGCGCTCATGCGCTGGTAGTGCGCCATGAAGCTCGTGAAATCCAACCCGGCACCACTTTCACCAAAGATGGCTGCACGCCTGACCACCGCGCCATGGCTCGCAGGCGATCCCGAATGGGAGGCGGTCAAGTCCACAACGCGGATTCTCTCTGTAAGCGAGGCCGTAGATGAGTGCGAATACCTTAGCGATTTCCACCGCGATCCAGCAAACATGCCTACAAAAATCAGCCTAGACCGCATCCTGCAAGTGCTGCAGAAAAAGCGAATTCCGTTCGTGCTCACCGGAGCACACGGCTTCAGCGTCTGGACCGGGCGGCCGCGCGCGACAAGGGACGTTGACTTGCTTCTGAAACATGGCCGCCACTACATTCGCGCCGTTACGGCGATCAAGGAGCTCTTTCCGAACCTGGAGGCACGCCGTTTTGGGACCGTGACAGCATTTTTTGTCCGCGGTGAAACACATTCGGTCATCGACATTTCCTACCCGGCGCGCCCCGACAACGATGTGACACTGCAGACGGCCATCTGGTCAAAGAAGCGCTCCCTTCGTTACCGCATTCCCGATCTGGAACCGGCGCTCGCGAACAAATACGGCGCCATGCTGGCGCTGGGTCGCGAACCCGGCAAACGCGCCCAGGACATGATTGATTTTTTTTGGATGGTGAAGCACTCCCTGACCAGCAAGCGAAAGATTCATCTCAAGAGGCTCGCGGCCCTCGGCGAGATGGTCTGGCCCGGCGGCGGCGGCCGCGAAATCCTGCGGCTGGTCGAAGAGGCCAAGGCGGGCAAAGTGCCGGTCCTCGACTAAAGTAATCACCACGCTCCGCGCGAAGAATCCCCGCGCTGAGGGTGAGGACTACATTGCCGAACTACTTGCTTCGCTCCTGGCCCCTCGATCCTGCGGTTGTGGGCTCGCTCCTGGCGACAGCGCTCATCTATGCGCGCGGCTGGATGCAGCTTCGCCGCCGCGGTTCCACGCGTTTCACGCTTCGCGGGCTTGTTTGCTTTCTAGCGGGACTGGGAGCCATCTTTCTGGCGCTCGCCTCACCGATTGAATCGTTCTCGGGCTATTTGCTGCACATCCACATGGTGCAGCATCTCCTCTTGATGATGGCAGCGCCGCCGCTCCTGTGGCTAGGCGATCCGCTGCTGCCTCTGCTGCGCGGTTTGCCGCTGCCGGTGCGGCGCTACTGGGCCGGCCCGCTTTTTCAATGTCAATGGTTGCGAGCGCTTTGCAGCTGGTTGACGCGGCTGCCGGTTGCCTGGAGCCTGTTTGTGGGCTCGTTGTGGCTGTGGCACTCGCCGCGGCTCTATGAGACGGCGCTCGGGTCGCCGGCCTGGCACTTCGTTCAGCATCTGTTCTTCCTTGGTACCGCGTTGCTCTTCTGGCTGCCGGTGGTGCGGCCCTTTCCGGGACACTGGCCGGCCAATCGCTGGCCGATCCTGCCGTACCTGTTTCTCGCCGACTTGCAAAATACCGCGCTATCGGCGTTGCTGGCATTCTCTGGGCAGCCGCTGTATCCGCACTATGCCGCCATGCCGCGACTGTGGGACATCTCGGTCATGCAGGACCAGGCGATCGCCGGCGCCCTCATGTGGGTCCCGGGTTCGCTGGCGTTCATCGTGCCGCTGGCCTGGATCGGCTGCCGCATACTCTACGGCAAGTCTCGACCGTTGAGCGGGAAGCCGACGGCAGCCAGGCTTGCAGTCGGCAGCCGTGTGCCTCTGCCGTTGCTCGCGACAGCTTCCGCTCCGGATGTTCTGCGCTGGCCGCTCATCGGCCGATTGCTGCGCTGGCGGCACATCCGGCTCGCGATGCAGGTGCCGCTCGCCGTCATCGCGGCGCTGATCATCTGGGATGGTCTACTCGGCCCGCAAGTGTCGCCGATGAATCTGGCCGGCGTGGCGCCATGGATCCACTGGCGCGGGCTGGTGGTCCTTGGCTTGCTGGCCGCGGGCAACGTCTTCTGCATGGCCTGCCCGTTCCTGCTGCCGCGGAATCTCGCCCGGCGACGCTGGTCGCCGCGCTGGACCTGGCCGCGACGGCTGCGCTCCAAGTGGCTGGCGATTGTCTTGCTATTGCTCTTCTTCTGGGCATACGAAGCCTTCGCGCTGTGGTCCAGCCCGTGGTGGACGGCGTGGATCGCGCTGGCGTACTTCCTGGCGGCGTTCGTGATCGATGCGTTTTTCCGCGGCGCGGCGTTTTGCAAGTACATCTGCCCTGTCGGGCAGTTTCATTTCGTGCAATCGCGCCTGTCGCCACTGTCCTTGCAGGTTCGCAATCATGAGACCTGTCACGATTGTACGAGCAAGGATTGCATCCGCGGACGTGAGGGAATCCCCGGCTGCGAGCTGAATATCTATCTGCCGCGGAAAACGGGTAACATGGACTGCACCATGTGCCTGGACTGCGTCCATGCCTGTCCGCACGATAACATTGGTCTGATCGCGGGAACGCCGGGGCGGGACTTGCTAGTTGAAACGTCGCGCTCCGGTCTGGGACGTTTGAGCCGTCGGCTCGATGTCGGGGTGTTGAGCTCGCTGCTGGTGTTCGCCGCCTTCGCCAATGCCGCCGGAATGGTGGGCCCCGTCCTCGAAGTGCAGGACCGGCTGGCGATGGCGCTGGGCACACCGTTGCTCGTCAAGACCCTGTTCGTCGCGCTGACGATGGTGGCGCTGCCGATGATGCTGATCGCGACGGCCAACGCCACGAGTCGCTGGTGGAGCGGCGAAACCGGTCCGTGGCTGGAATCGGCGATCCGTTACGGGTACGCGTTGATTCCGCTCGGCTTCGGCATGTGGCTGACGCACTACTGCTTTCACCTGTTCACCAGTGCCGAGACCATCGTGCCGGTTGTGCAACGCCTTGTGGCGGACTGGAGCGGCCCGTGGCTGGGCGTTCCCGAATGGGCGTGTTGCTGCTGCGCCGCGGTCGGCACTTGGCTGCTGCGCCTCGAGATCATTTTTTTGGATGTAGGATTGCTGGCCTCGTTATTCGTGGGTTATCGTCTGGCCCGCGCCCGGCACGCGCTGCCGGCCGGCACGCTCAAGGCGTTTCTGCCCTGGGCGCTGCTGATGCTCGCGCTGTTCGCCGTCGGCATCTGGATCATCTTTCAGCCGATGGAGATGCGCGGCGCGCTGGAGATGGCGCGATGAGTTGCGTGATCGACGTCGTGACCTGGATCATTCATTTCTGGCCGACTGTACTCTGAGCCCTGGCGATGGCGGGGGTTGGCCTTGCGTCTGCCACCAAGCCGCGGCATCGGCCTGAGTCCACTGTCCCGCGCAGGTGCAGCGCTTCAAGGCTTGCTCCAGACTGTTTGCATCTTGAAAACGCCGGTCCGGTCTTTTGGCCAGGCAGGTCACGATCACCTGCTCCAGGTCGGCGGGCACTTCCGGTCGCAGTTTCGCTGGTGGTGCGACCGGATCGCTGAGATGAGCCGTTATCGTCTGCACAACGCTGGGTCGGACGAAAGGCGGCTGGCCGGTAACCAAGAAATAGGCCATCGCGCCCAGGCTGTAGATGTCACTCGAGGGCAAGAGTTGCGCGACGCCGTTCGCTTGTTCGGGCGATAGATAGGCCGGAGTGCCGACGAGGACGCCATGGTGAGTAAGCCTGTCCGGTGCGTCGCCGAGATCCGTTTCCTGCACGAGCCCGAAATCGAGCAGCTTGGCCACATCGTGCACACCTCCGCGTTCACCGACAATGACGTTGCCAGGCTTGAGGTCGCGGTGGATCAGACTCTTGCTGTGGGCCTCGCCAAGTGCGGCACACACTTGTCGCAGCAGGTGTACCGCTCGTCCGGGCGGCAACGGGCCGTGCTTTCGGACCAGATCCTCGAGCGTCAGGCCGGGCAGGTACTCCATCACGTAGTAAAAGGTGCCATCCTCGGTGTGACCGTAGTCGAACACCTCGACAACATTCCAGTGTGTCAGACGTGTCATGGCCTGAACCTCGCGTTCGAAGCGATGAAGCATGGCAGCGTCAGCAGCCTTTTCGGGGCGGATCAGCTTGACGGCACAAGGGCGTTTGAGCAAGCGGTGCTCGGCCAGGTAGACCTCTCCCATGCCGCCGGCGCCCAGCCGCCGCGAGAGCTTATACTGCCCGAGTTGGCGAGTGGCGTGGGCGACTTCGCGCAGGGTCGTGATTTTGTGCGTGCCATAAATGGCGAGCACTGCCCCGACCGCCAAGACGAGAGCCATTTGCGGTAGCGCCTCGCGAAGAACAGGCTCGGACCAACCCGGGGGCACCTCAGGGCCCAGGCACAGGACCCCGACCGTCAGAAGAGGAAGAATGGCAAGAAAACTGGTCACCAGGACACAGCGCCGCCAGGTATTGGGGATAAACAAGCCATAGCCGACCAGCCACAACGCCCAGTTACTGGCCTCGGAGCTCAGGTACCGCGCGGCCTGGTCCGCATAAATCTGCGCGGATGGCGCGCCATAAAACCGCAAGGCGCTGCTGTGCAGCACCAGCACCCCGGATCCTGCAGCCAATCCCACGATGGCCAATTCGATTGAACGCAATTGCCGCAGGGACAGCGAGCGCCGGCCCCAGATGACCCCAGTCAAAGCTACGCACCCGAGCGGAATCACGATCTCCGTTACGAATTGAGCGGGGCGCCGTGTCAGGAACACGGACAGTTCGCTGTAAAACAATCGCCACGCTTGGGGTTCTAGGATTTGATCGATGACCAGGTAAAGGGAGAAGAGTAGGGCAATGATCTTTAGCCGCCGGTGTAGCAGGTCGCGGACTTGAAGCTGCAGCGACGGCGAAGCTTGTTTGACAAGAGCCGGCCGCAACGCGGGCAATGCTTCCCCAGCGGCCAGGCCATCATCGGTGATGGGCTTCCGCGACCAGTCAGCCGTGGTAGCCGGTGACGCCTGTGGGTCCGATGGGAAGCCCACGTGCGGACAGTTGCCATTCGCCTGATCTTGCGCCATGCTGCAATTTACACTACGGGCCAGTAGGAAGACCAGGAGGGCCTTCGGTATCGAGCAAAATGCAGGTGGTCAATGTCAGGCATTCGTGACGATCTGTGTGTATTCGCCGCGCCCGACAAGGCGCCCGCGCGGAGGCCGCACGACCACGCGCAGCAAGTCATTGGTGAGGTTGGCCGTGAGGCTAAAAGGCACTTGCACGACCTCGTTGTCAACTCCGTCCGGGCACACTTCGCGGACATTCCCCTGGGCGGTCCCCTGAACAAGCACGCTGCCGAGAGAGCCGCCCACTACCCCCGTAGCCGATCCGCTGAAGTAGACCCGACAGCCGTCGGGGCAGGAGGCGCTTCCTGATCCGCGGGCGGAAAAGGTACCGGACAAGCTGCCGTCGCCGTTCAGGGTCGTTTGTGCACTGACGCCGAAGATGCCGCCGGCGCCGCAGCCTTCGATCTGCCCGGCTAGCGGTAGACGGGCGTTAAAAGAAATCGACACAGTCGTGCTCGCCGCCGCCGCCAGCAGGACCGACCAGTCAATACGATCGGCACCGCCCTGGGGCACCAGCGTATCTCGGCCCACGCTAGAGATGAAGACATCGTTGCCCCGGCCGGATTTGATGACATCATTGCCATCGCCGCCGTCGAGCCGATCGTTCGTATTACTTCCCAGGATGGTGTCGTCCCCTGGCCCGCCAAAAGCAACCAGCCGCGCAATCATGTTCTGGCCACGGATTTGGTCATTGCCGCCGTGGGACCGAACTCGGTATTCGCGCACATCCGACATGATTTGTGGGATGCTCCTGGAATTGATAAAGATCTGACCGTTGGTTATCGTGATGACTTCGTTGTCCTGCGAGCCGTGAACCATGACCGGGCCACCGCTGCTGCCGGAGGAGGCTCGGAGGCCGTAGCTGCCTCGGAAGGCGACGGTGTTATCTTCGTTGTGCGCGTCGCCATCGCTTTCGGCGACCAAATCGTCGGCATCCGCCACCGCCAGCAGGAAGTAGTCCGCAAGCGGATCTCCCGCGCCCGCGCCTGGGAGCGCAATCTTGCCAGGCCCTGCGCCGAGATTGAGCTTCTTGGTATGGACGCCCAGGCTCAGGTCGGACGCGGCCGAAATGGTCGTGCCGCTGACCAGCGTGTCGCCGGCGTCCCACTGATCGTCGGCGGAGCGAAAGAACTGTAGCTTGAAGGACGGCGCCGCCTCGTTGAGGATGGCATAGCGGATCGCGATCTTGGTGCCCGCGACCGCGCCCGAGAACGCCTGAACCTGAATGTCTGTAGCCGGCGCCAGTCGATCTTCGAGCACTTCAAGCCGCGGCATGGCGCGGTGGGCGCGGTGGGCGCGTGGCTGAAGGCCTGCCGACCTGGAAAACAGCCGCGACAATAGCGATCGCACCAATGCAAGCTCCTCGATGTAAAGTGATCGCCCCAGGTCGTTGGCTGTGGTCTGCGCGCCCGGGTAACCATTTGCTATACAGATACTCTCTTGTAACCAGGCGAGTGGCTCGGGTCAAGTAAAAAGTCAACGTTGCCTGGCACTTTCCTACGTCATCCAGGGCAACGATATCGGATGCGCAAAAAGCTTGTAGTAACCGAGCAAGATGCTTGGCGCTCCGTCGAGTAATGCCCATTATAATGAGCTTCGGGTGCCCGGTTTCAAGCTTCACAATTGGGACGTGCGTTCATCTTGACGACCCTTGGAGCGAAATCACGGACTGAGAGATTCGCCACTGACCATGCCAGCCACATTCGAAGTCGTCAGCAAGTTCCAGCCCGCCGGTGATCAGCCGGCAGCCATCGAGCAGCTCGTTTCAGGCTACCATCGCGATCAAAAGCGCCAGATCCTCATGGGCGTCACCGGCAGCGGCAAGACGTTCACCGCCGCCCATGTCATTGCCCGGCTCAACAAGCCCACGCTAGTCCTGTCACACAATAAGACGCTCGCGGCCCAGCTGTACAAGGAGTTCCGCGGCTTCTTCCCGCGCAACGCCGTCCATTACTTCGTCAGCTACTACGACTATTACCAGCCGGAAGCCTACATCCCGCAGCGCGACATCTACATCGAGAAAGACGCGCAGATCAACGAGAACATCGACCGGCTGCGGCTGGCGGCCACCAGCGCCCTGGTCAGCCGTGAGGATGTCATCATCGTCGCCAGCGTTTCTTGCATTTACGGCCTGGGTTCGCCAAGCGATTACAAGCGCATGATGATCTACCTCAAGAAGGGGGAGATGGTCGAGCGCGATCAGCTCCTCCTCAAGCTGGTGGACATCCAGTATGAACGCAACGATGTCAGCTTCACGCGCGGCAAGTTCCGCGTCCGCGGCGACGTCGTCGAGGTCTGGCCGGCCCACGAGGAATATGCCTTCCGCATCGAGCTCTTTGGCGATGAGATCGACGCGCTCACGTTCATCAACCCCACCAGCGGCGAGACGCTGCGCGTCGTGGATGAGTTGTACGTCTACCCGGCCAAGCACTTCGTGACGCCGGAGGAGCGCATCCGCGGCGCCGTCGATGGCATCGGCCAGGAGCTGGAGCAACGCCTCGCCCAGTTTCGCAACGAGGGCAAGCTGCTGGAAGCGCAACGACTGTCGGCGCGCACGCGCTTCGACATGGAGATGTTGCTCGAGGTGGGTCATTGTCCTGGGATCGAGAACTACTCGAGGTGGCTGGCGGGCCGGCCGGCGGGGGAGCCGCCATACACGCTCATCGACTTCTTCCCGCCGGATTTCGTCACCGTGGTGGATGAATCGCACGTGACCTTGCCGCAGGTGCGCGGCATGTTCGCCGGCGACCATAGCCGCAAGACCACGCTCGTCGAGCATGGTTTCCGGCTTCCCAGCGCGCTCGACAATCGGCCGATGCGCTTCGACGAGTGGGAGAAACGGCTCGGCACGGTGCTCTACATGTCCGCCACGCCGGGACCGCACGAGCTGGAAGTCTGCGGCGGCGAGTTCGTCGAGCAGGTCATCCGGCCGACGGGGCTGGTCGATCCGGTGCTGCACGTGCGTCCGGCCCGCGGTCAGGTCCCCAACCTGGTGAACGAGATCAAGGCTCGCGCCGACAGGAAGGAACGCACGCTGGTGACGACGCTCACCAAGCGCATGGCCGAGGACCTGAGCACGTTCCTGCGTGAGGCAGGGCTGCGCTGCAAATGGCTGCACTCCGAGCTGGACGCCATCGAGCGCGTGCAGATCCTGCGCGAGCTGCGCGAAGGCGCCTTCGACGTGCTGGTCGGCGTCAACCTGTTGCGCGAGGGTCTCGACCTGCCGGAGGTGTCGCTGGTCGCGATTCTCGACGCGGACAAGGAGGGCTTCCTGCGCAGCGACACGTCGCTGATCCAGACGATCGGCCGGGCCGCGCGCAACGTGAACGCCGAGGTGATCCTGTACGCCGACCGCGTGACGGACTCGATGCAGCGCGCCATGGACGAGACTTCGCGCCGCCGCGAGCTGCAACTGGACTACAACGCGAAGCACAACATCACGCCGGAAAGCGTGCGCTCGGCCATCACGATGGGCATCGAGGAAGAGATCAACGCGCATAAGACTGCGACGGAGGCGGCCGGCATCAAGGGCGAGGACTACGTCACCGAGGAGTATCTGGAAGAGCTGCACGGCGAGATGCTGGCCGCCGCCGCCAACCTGGAGTTCGAACGCGCCGCCGAGTTGCGCGACCGCATCGCCAAACTACGCGGGCAGCCGACGGCGTCGCCGCAGGGGAAGAAGCGAAGGGGGCGAAGACGATGATTACCAAACGAGCGTAAGGAAACTTTGCTCGGCGGTTTCGCGCACCATCACGCGCGATGACTTGCGCGAATCCGCCAAGCGAGCTTGAACTACGCATGTCTGCGGGAAGCTAACCTTGCACGACGCGGTAGCCGCCGTGGCGCGGGAAGCGGATGACCACGCAGTGGCCGCAGCTCCAGCGGTAGACGACGCGGCCGCAGCCGATCAGCGTGCGGTGATGAGTGACGCACGGGGCCCCGACGCAGCAGGCCGGCAGGCACACCGGGACGTCATAGCAGCAGCCGTTGCAGGGATGCGTGACCTTGAGCAGGATCTTCTGCGGACCAGCGGGAACGAGCAGCGGCGCGGGCGCGAGCGGGGCAACCTGCGTCGGCATGATCGGAATCGGCACGTCGGCGCGGGCGGTCGTTGTCAGGCCGAGCGTGATCGCCACCAGGCCGGCAAGCCGGGAAATCGACGAAAGCATGAGACACCTCCCAATTCGTGAAGTTTCCGGCTGGGGTTTTCTGCCGCTAGGACCCTTTCATGCTAGCAGACAGGCGGGGAATGGGAAGGGCAAAAGTGACGGTACGGTGTCAACGTGTCAGCTTGTCAGCTTGTCAGCGTTCAACGACTATCGGCCTGGGCGAGCCGTCCCACATAGTCACTCAGCATATCCATTTGCTTGAAGAAGTCGTGTTCCTCGACACCCATCGGGTTCTTGAAGAAGCAGGCGAGGTGCTTGAGGACGCCAGTCTCACCGCGCTGCTGGGAAAGGAGGGCCAGCCGGGCCAGATCGAGCACCAGCGGGGCGGCCAGGAGCGAATCGCAGCCCTGCCAGGTAAACTGCATGGTCATCTTGACGCCCAGGAAACCCTTGAAGTGGATGTGGTCCCAGGCCGTCTTCCAGTCGTCGAGCGATTCGATGTACTCGATGGAGACGTGCGTCTGCGGCTTGTAGCCGAGGATGCGCGTCAGCACCTGGTCCTTGGTGCGGACCTTCGATTCTTTGTTGGCGGGATCGTCGAGGACGAGGCCATCGCGGTTGCCGAAGATATTGTGGCCGACCCAGCTGAGCACGCGAAAGTTGCGGTGAGCGAACATGGGGCCGAGGACGGTCTTGAGGAGCGTCTCGCCGGTCTTGCCGTCCTTGCCGCCGCATACTGTCTTGCGTTCCTGGGCCAGCTCAAGCGCGGCCGGGAAGGAGGCGCCCAGCGACGGCGTGAAGTTGATGTAAGGCCAGCCGAGATCGAGCGCCGCCCAGGCGTAGAGCGCGCTGGCCGGCAGCGCTGCTTGCCGTTTCTCCAGCGCTGCCGAAATTTTCGCCAGACTCGAGTGCGAATCATCGATGGGAAACGGCGGCTCGGTCGAGGCGACGTTGATGACGACGACCTGATCGAGCTTGTGAGCTGCGCGAAATTCGCGCAGATCTTTCTGGATGCGTTCGATGGCCTGACGCGGGCTGTCGGCGCGCTGGGCCTCAGGGAGATCGGCCAGCCGGCTGATGGTTGGGCCGGCATTGCATACGCTGCCGGCGCGGATGTTGGCCGCCCACGACTCCAGGTCCGGCCGGCATGCTTCGATCATTTCCGGCTCAAAGACGTTGGAACGCTGGCGCAGTTCGCGTACCGTTTCAAGGAACGAAGCGCGGCGAATGTCGTGGCCGCCGACGACAAATTGTTCCGGGCCGGCCAGGTCCAGTGGCTCGAACAGGGGCAACGCCGTGACCAGACCGCTCGCGTCGATCCGCCCGCGGCGCAGTGCAGCCAGGCCAAGCACCGCGGTGGATCCCACCCCGCCGCAGGCGCCGATCAGCCAGATTCCCAACCGACGTTCAGTCATGGCAACTCCACGCGTCCCCGCTCGATGCACTTTCGATGCCAGGGCCGAACGATTCTCGGCCAGGCATTGCTGAATTCATTCTAATCTATGTGGCCTGTTCCCGAGCGGCGAAAGCTATGCCGAGCGCCGCTTGCGCAGCTTTTCCAGATGAGGCACGGTCGCGAAGGGCTGGGCGAGCGCCTCGATGGTCTCGCCGAGCTGCTGAATGTCGGTGGCGTGCATGCGGCCCAGCTTCTTGGCGTGACCGAGGACGAGATAGCCGATCATCTCGGGATTCAACTCCATGAGCCGGCAACAGGTGGCATCAACGGCAAGGAGGTCGCAGCCCATGATGACGGCGCCGAAGGGCCTGGCCGTGCCGTTGAGCGGGCCGTCCCCTTCCATGCCGACGATGCCGTCGACGATGGCCAGCTCGGGCGTCCGTGTCAAGGCGATGTCCACGATGCTGTTGTCGATGCCGCGCCAATGGAGCTCGTTCTTCGGCCAGCCGTAGCAGATGCCCGGCAGCGTGCCGAACAGGTTCTTGAGCGACAGCGTCGCGCCGGCCCAGTGATGCGTCTTCAGCTTGGGCAGCGAGATCAGCACCTCCGCTTCGGCGACGGTCCTGGCCAGGAAAAGGTAGTCAAGTCCGGTGAGCCGGCCCAGGTTCGGCGATTTCACCGGGACATCGTGGTTGAGATCGACAAAGCGGACGCCGTGCTGCTTGAGCACGTCGCCCAGGCCGCTCTCATCGACGAGGTATTCGACGTTGCGCCAGTGGCCCGGCCCCTCGGCGACGACGATCTCGGCCGCTCCCTCCTGCTTGCACAGCTCGATGACGGCCGAGACAAAACGCGGATCGGTGTTGATGACCTTGTCGCGATGAAACTCTACCAGGTTCGGCTTCAGGACGACGCGCTTGCCTTGCAAGGGAACATGAGCGCGAAAGTACTCGAACTGGCCACGCAGCACGCTGACAAGCTGATCGTCGTAGCTGGGAGCGCGGGCGATGTGCACGCCGGAGAAGGCGGGTGGCGGGCGTAGCTGGCCGACAGCCTTCACCGCCAGGCCGCGGAACCAGCGACCCAATCGCTGCGTCCAGCCAGGCCGAACGGCGGCCGGCAGCGGCGGCTCAGTTGCCGGCGATGCGCTGCCCAGCGCTCCGCCCGTGAGCCGGAATGGATTGCGCTGCCCGACAGGCAACGCCAGCGCTGTCAGTGCCAGCCGTAACGGGGCCGGCTGCACCCAGTTCAGGGCCGCCCGGTGGTCCAGGGCGGCGGCGATGGCTGCATCGAACTGCGGCAGCGCGGCGGCGACTTCCGGGCGCTCCCGGTAGGCATCGAGCGTTAGCTTTATCCAGCACAGGTTCTCGACATCCTGACATGTCGCCTGGCCGAGGAGATAGCGAAGCGCGGCGTTGATGCGCGGATGTTCGATGCCTTGCACGGCGAGCAACATGAGACAGGTCGGCACGGGAATCGGGTCCGTCATGCGGCCGAGGACGCGGCGGTTGCCGTAGTTGATGCCACCCTCGTCCATTGCCCGGTCGAGCAGCAGCCGCAGCCCCTCGGCCACGCGCGGATGGTCGCCCCGTCCCGCCCGGCGCAGGGCGATGCATGCCCAGGCCGTCGGCTCGACCCAGGAGAAATTGCCTTGGCCCCACGGCCAGCCGACCAGCTTCAGGTCGATGTCGTGCAACTCGCCCTGCTCGGTGGTTTCCGGCAACCGGCCGCGCAGCGCGAGCAACCGGTCCACCGCCACTGACAGGGCGGCGTCATCGACGCCCAGGACAGACTTGACGAAGACGACAATGGCGGTAGGCCAGATGGCCTCTTCGCGGCCATTGGCCAGCCGATACATGCCGTCGCTGCCGCGACAGCGCTCGAGCGCATCGCAGCCACTGGCGATGAACTTCTTGTTCGTGTCCGGATCGCCGACCAGTGCCAGGAGCGCCAGGCAGGTCGGCTCTAGCTGCGCCGGCTGGCCTGGAGCGTAACCCCAGCCTCCGTCAGGGGTTATGAGGTCAATCAACTCTGACGTCTGCGATGACTGCTTCACAGCGCGCATTTCTCCACTGGATCGCCGGTGTCCCATGGAGAGTCTACCCCAAGAACGTGATTTTGTCGAAGCGGACGTGCGCGGCCATTCTCCGGCCGGGCCTTGTCGCAACTGGCAAATGCCGCGGAAAACGATATGTTTCCCCGATCAACCAGACGCGCGTCTTAGAGGAGGGTAGCCGGTGGCTCGCATCGTTTGCCAGGTCTTGCAGCGGCCCGATCGCGTCACGTTCATCTGGTCGGAAGGCAAGGCATCGTTTCCTCCCTATCATCTGCGCGGCGGCGAGGCGGCGGCATTGCAGCGGCTGGCGGCGCAGGCGCGGTCTCAGCTGGCAGCCGCGGCCTCGCAAGGCAACGCGGGCCTGGCTTCTCTGCAGAGCACTGGACGAGATCTGTTTCACGCCATCTTTCCCGAACAAGCCGCCGAGATCCGCGACTGGTATCTGGGACTGGAGCGCGCGGGCGCCGTCGAGTCGCTGGAGATCGCCAGCGACGTCCCCGGCCTGGCGCCCTGGAATGTCGTGTGCTCGGACCAGGGCGAGCCGTGGGGCAATGCCTTCGCGCTGGCGGCCGGCCGGCGCGTGAATGCCTGGCGGCAGGTTGGCTTGCTCGATCAGCCCAGTGTGATGCTGGTCGTCGATCCGCGATTGGAAGAGATGCTGCCCGAGGCGGAGAGGGCGCGGCTCAATGACTTCGCCGCCAAGCATGACGTCGAGACGGTCCGCTCGAAGCTGCAGCTCGCATCGTCGCTGGGCGCGCAGCTTCCGGAAGTGCTGTATTTTCTTGGCCGCGTCAGCGAGCGGGGATTGCTGCTGGGCACGGAGGTGCTGTCTCTGGCGGAACTGCGAAACCTGCTCGACGAGGGCAATGGCGACGCGGCGGGCACGCTGATCTTCGTCAATGCCTGCCGCGCCGATGAAACGGCGCCGGATGAGTCTTTCGCGGCGCTGCTTCGCCCGCTGGGCGATGGACTGATCGCCGCCGAGCAGCCGGCGCCCGCCGTGGAGGCGAACCAGTTCGGCTTGACGTTTATGAGCCGCTTCGTCCTGGAGGGAGAACCGCTCGCCAGGGCGCTGCAGCAAGCACGGCTGGCCGTGGGCGTGACCGGCTTGCTGTACTCGGCGTTCTGCCCCGGAAGTCTGCGCGTTGCAATCGGCGAGCAAGACGACGATTCGGGGCTCGTTGCACCGGCACCGCTGCCGCTGCCGGAATCGCCCTATCGACCGCTGTCGCCGTACGACCGCGAGGAGCAGCCGCTGTTCAGCGGCCGCGACCAGGATATTGCCGAGTTCGCCGAGTTGCTGGATCGTCCGGAAACGCGGCTGGCACTGGTACACGGCGCCAGCGGCGTGGGCAAGTCATCGTTCCTCCGCGCCGGCGTGCTGCCCTACCTGGAAGACTGGTCGATCGGCTTCCAGGCGTTGCGTGACCGGAGCGACGAGGAAGCGGCGGCCGCCGAGGCGGAATATCCGGTGGTGTCGATCCGCGCCTCGCAGGACCTGGCCGGCCAGATCGCGGAGGCGCTGTGCGCATACTGTGACAGGCCGTTGACATTCGCCACGCCGGTCGGGACCACGGCCAGAGTGGACTTGCCGGCGTTGCTGCGCGGCGGCGTGTTCGAGGTTCCCGGAATGTCGGAGGCGATACAGGCGATGCCGCCCGACGGCGTGACCGCAGCCCCGCCTTCCGTCGCGGCGCCGCCCCCATTGCCCGAGTTGCCGGACAAGGTGTCGGCCTCCGAACTATGGTCGGCCATGCAGAACGACACCGGCCTGCTGGCGCGTCTGCTCGCCGCCCTGACCGATCGGTTGCCGCATGAACTCATCATCCTCATCGAGCAGGGGGAGGAACTGTTCACGCAGGCGAGCAAGCCGCTGGAGCGGCGGCGCCGGCGGCTGGCCTTGCAAATGCTCGCCCGCTTCACCGAGGTAGCGAGCCAGTGCAAGATCATTCTCTCGCTGCGCACGGAGTTTCTTGGCCAGTTGCTCGAGGACTTTCCCAGGGATGAGAAGCTTGCCTCGTACCTGCTGGAGGACCTGGACGACGACGAGATCGTCTCCGCCATGCAGTTGCCGACCTCGAGCGACCCGGTTCCGTTCACCGATGAGGTGCCGCAAGCGAAGTATCGATTCGTGTTCGAGCAGGGAGTGGTCCGCGAGATCGTCCGCGAAACGCATGGCTCGATCGATCGCCGCGGCAGCATGCTCCCCACGGTTCAGGCCGTGTGCGCGTTGCTGCACGGCATGAGCATCGAGCGTAGCGACCGTGTCATCCGCGCGGGAGACCTGCAATATCTGCTGAAGCGCGGCAAGGGCTTATTTGGATTGTCCGCATACAGCGAGCGCATGCTTGAAAAAATCCTGCCCAGCGCGGGAGACCGCCGCGCTTTCAAGGCGATGGGTGAGCAGTTCATCCAGCGGCACTCGGATGGCAGCGTCGGGCGGCGACTCGTTCCCGTTCGCGAACTGCAGACAGCATGGAAGGGCTACACGCCTCTCAATGATGTACTGGATGGCGCGGCAGTTCCTGGAGGCTTGCTGGAAATCAATACGCTCCTCGTGGGTGGCAAGGAAGAGACCTATGTGTCGCTGGCGCAGGACGGACTGGCCCAGGTTGCAGCCGGCTGGGCGGAGGAAGGCAAACGACAGAAGGCGGTGCGCGGTCGTACCAGCGACCTGCTGTGGATCTTCATTCCGCTGGTGTTCCTGGCGGGCGCGGTGGCCTTTTTCTTCGCGAGGCAGACCGGCGGGGCCGGGCCGGACGAAGGAGCGCTTTCCAGCGAGTTGCAGCGCCTGGTCAAGCAGCAGAAAGCCGCAACCGAGGAGATGCTCGCCTTTCCGATCTTTGTCGGCCGCGTCGGTCTCGCCGACCAGGCCCTGCGTGCCGGCAACGCCTTGCGTGCTCGCCAGTTTCTTCTGGGTCAGGCGGCCAAGCAGCGCGGCTTTGAGTGGTACTACCTGTGGAAGAATTGCCAGCCGCAGACACACGACCTCCTTGGCCATCTCGGCACCATCGAGAGCGTGGCGCTGGCGCCGGACGGCGTGCTGGCGGCATCCGCCAGCGTCGATGGCACGGTGCGTGCCTGGAACGCCGCGACCGGCAAGATCCTGGCGACGTACCTGGGCCACGGCAGTCCCGTCTTCGCGGTGGCGATCGCCGCCGACGGCAAGACCATCGCCTCGGGCGCCGGCGACGGCAAGATTCACATGTGGGAGGTCAGCAGCCTGAAGGAACATGCGCTGGTGAGCAAGGCGGGCAAGGTGCTGGGCGGCCACAAGGGGCCGGTGCTGTCGCTGGCGTTCGCTCCCAGGGACAACGTGCTGGCCTCGGGCGGCGCGGACAAGCTGGCCATCGTCTGGGATCTGGCGAAGGACGACAAGAAGGTTTTCAAGGACCAGGGTGGCGCCATCCAGGCGGTTGCCTTCGCGCCCGACGGCAAGACTCTTGCGGTCGCCGGGACGGATGGGCCGGTCGGCCTCTGGGACATCGCTGCCGCCAAGAAGCGGCACGAGATGAAGGGACACGGCGGGGCGGTGTTCGCGCTGGCCTTTTCCCCTGACGGCAAGAATCTGGCCAGCGGCGGCATCGAGCTGCGCGAGAGCGTTGACATCGGCGCCATCCGCATCTGGGACCCGGAGACGGGCAAGCCCGTCGCCGGCAGCGAGGGGCCAATGCCGAGGATGCGTCATTCCCAGGGGGCGTTCACACTTGGCTATGCGGCGGATGGGCAGACATTGCTGAGCGGCGGCAAGGACAACCTGATCCGCCTCTGGGACCCCGCCAGTGGCGCGCTCAAGGCAGCCATTGCCGGCCACCTTGGCTGGATCCGCAGCCTGGCCAGCAGGGGGCACACCATCGTCACCGGCAGCTTCGACCAGTCGGCGCGCGTCTGGGATGCACGCCATTACCAGAATCCCGCCGTGCTCGAAGGACACAAGGATTGGGTCTGCGCCGTTGCCTTTTCGGAAGACGATCGGCTGCTGGCCTCCGGCAGTCGCGACGGCACGGTCAAGCTCTGGGACCCGGCCAGCGGGCAGGCAATCGCGACGCTGGACATGGGCGCACCGGTGCAGTCCGTTGCATTCACGCCGGGCAAGGGCGTCACGCGCCTGGCCGCCGGCACCTGGGCGGACGCCGGCAAGAGCGAGGTGCGCATCTGGGACGTGGAAAGCGTCAAGGGACAGTGGAAGACGAAGGAACTGCATCGCTTCAAGGAACTCAAGGGCATTGCCGCCGTGGCATTCTCCGCCGACGCTGCAACGCTGGCGGCCGGCGGCGAGGACCGCACCATCCGCATCTGGGATGGCGCCAGCGGCAAGCCGGGCACGATCATCAAGGGACATCCGGGAACGATCCGTTGCCTGGCGTTCGCGCCGGAAAACGACACACTCGCATCCGGCGGCGAGGATCGCTTGCTGATCTTCTGGGACTGGAAGTCGGGCAAGCCGGTCACGGCGCCGATCCCCGCCCACAATGCCGCCGTCACCGCGCTGAGCTTTTTCACAGCGGGCCCGGGAACGACCGTGCTCGCCAGCGCCGGCGACGACCAGGGCATCGACCTGTGGAAGATGGATGAACCGAAGCAGAAACACCGCGGCACATTTCGCGGACACAGCGGTGGACTGCTGGCACTTGCAGCCAGTCCGCGCGGCGACATCATCGCCTCGGCCGGCTGGGACACGACGATCAAGCTGTGGACGGCTCTGAGGCCCGGCAGCGAAGAGCGCTTCACCTTCACGGGCCATACCGGCCCGGTGCGCGGCCTGGCCTTTTCGGGCAACGCCCGCATCCTCGCCTCGGGCAGCCACGACCGCACCATCCGCCTGTGGCACGCCGCGGCGCCGCCGCGACAGAAACATGAGTGAGGCCCAGGCGGGTCGAGAGCGTCAGCCACCGGAGGATACGCCCGTGACACAACAAGACTGGTTGCACAGTGAAGACCCGGCGGCGATGTTTGCCTTCCTGAGCCTGCGAGCGCGCGTCGCTGAACTCAAGCTTTGCTGCGAGTTCAATGGAGCCGATCTGGATCGACAAGCGCAAGCCTGACGAAGTTGCCGGCATCATTCGCGAGCATGTTGATCCTTTCGGCAAGCGCAGTTGATGAGCGGCGCCGGCTGCGGCACACGGTCATAGATTGATGAAACGACAACGATAGCAACCCTGTCCCACCTGGAGATTCAACGTGCGTCGATTGCCTGCGCCTGCTCTGCATATCATTGGCCTGTCCGCGGCGTTGTTCCTGTGTGGCTGCAAGAAGGACGCGCCGCCGCCGACGGATCCGGTCGACGGCAACCTGGAACTGTTGCTGCCCAGGAGCGAGCATCACAAGGACTACACGCCGCCACGCATGACCAGGCTCACCGTGGATGGCAAGGACTTCACCGAACCGCTGGAAACGCGGCGCCGGCTTTCGGTCGAGCCCGGGGAGAACGACAGCGTCAAGGTCGTGTATAGCTTCTGGGCCACCTCGTACACGAACATCATTCGCACGCGCGTGGTGAAGTTGCAGAAGGGCAAGCGCGTCGAGGCCGACCTGACCAGGGAAGATGCCGCCTTTCCCGACGAGATCAAGCCGATCTACTATCCCACTCCCTATTCGGTGGTGCAGAAGATGTGCGAGCTCGGCAAGGTCGGCAAGGGGGACGTGGTCTACGACATCGGCTGCGGCGACGGCCGGCTCGTGGTGATGGCCATCGAAAAGTTCCACGCCAAACGCGGCGTCGGCCGCGACATCAATGCCGATCTCATCAAGGAATGCCAGGCGAATGCCAAGAAGGCCGGCGTTGCCGACCGCGCCGAGTTCCGCGTGGGCGACGCCCTCAAGATCAAGGATCTATCGGAGGCTTCCGTCGTGCTGCTTTACCTCGGCGAGCACCTCAACGAGAAGCTGCGGCCAATCTTGCAGAAGACCCTGAAACCAGGCTCGCGCGTCCTGTCCCACCGCTTCAAGATCGGCGACTGGAAACCGGAGGAAACCGTCAAGTTCACCGCCAAGGGCAACGAAGGCCAGGACGAGGAGTATGTCGTCCACCGCTGGACGATCAAGGCGGCCAAGTAGGGCAGGGCGGCTGAATGGATATACGATTGTGCCTGATCGTCGCCGGGTTCTTGCTGGCGGCCGTCGCGGGTGACGTCAGCGCGGTGCTGCGCGCCTTCCTGTCCACCTTTGCCGACGAGAAGTTCGTCGTGCCCATCTGCTCGGCCATGGGTTTCGCCTACGTGCTGCGCTTCACCGGCTGCGATCAGCATCTCGTGCAGCTGCTCGTGAAGCCGTTGCGGCGCTGCCGCAGTCTCTTGATTCCCGGTACGGTGGCGGTCGGCTTCCTCGTCAACATGCCGGTGGTGAGCCAGACGAGCACGGCGGTCACGATCGGCTCGGTAGTCATCCCGGTCCTGCAGGCGGCCCGCGTGCCGCCGGTCACCATCGGCTCGGCGCTGTTACTGGGCTCGTCCATCGGCGGCGAGTTGCTCAACCAGGGAGCTCCCGAGTTGCGGACCACCGTCACCGAAAGCCAGAAAGCGGCGGAGAGCGTGAAGATGGACGCCGCCGAGTTCACCGGCGCCCAGTGCGTCCGGCGGATCCTGCCGCTCAATCTGCTGGGGCTGGTGGTGGCCACCGCGGTGTTCTGGTGGCTCAGCCGCCGCGACCGGATGCCGCTCGAGCCGGACAGTGAAGAGGGCGCCAGTCGAGCCGAGGGCGAGCCATTTCGCGTGAATTATCTTCGCGCCTTCGTGCCGCTGATCCCGCTCATTCTCCTGTACGCAGCGGCGCCGCCTCTGGAGTTGATCCAGGTGGACCGCGAATGGCTGGTCGATCCACGGCGGGCGGATGCCGCGGGGTTATTCGGCAGCCGTCTGGTGGGCACGGCCATGCTGATCGGCGTACTGGCGGCGGCACTGGCAACGCCAGCCTGCATACCGGGCAGCGTCCGCGCCTTTTTCGAAGGGGCAGGCTACGGCTTCACGCACATCATCTCGTTGATCGTGGCGGCGAGTTGCTTCGGCGCGGGCATCAAGGAGATCGGCGTGGCGGATCTGCTGGGCGAGTTGCTTCGCTTGGCGCCTGGGTTGCTGCTGCCGCTCGCGGGGCTGTTGCCGCTGGCGTTTGCAGTTCTGTGCGGCTCGGGCATGGCGGCGACGCAGAGCCTGTTCGGATTTTTCGCGGGCCCGGCGCTGGCCGCCGGCGCGGACCCTTTGCAGGTCGGCGCGGTGGTGTCGCTGGCGGCCGCCGCCGGCCGGACAATGTCGCCGGTCTCCGCCGTCTGCCTGATGTGCGCCGAGTTGACGGACACCAGGCCGTTGCAACTCGCGCGGCGCGTGGCGCTGCCGCTGCTGTGCAGCGTGATCTCGATTGTGATCGCTGCGATGATTTTCGGGCCGTAGGGACATGGATGCGGAGGTCTCAGGAGAGCCGCCGCTTCGCATGGCCTGTCACTTTCCCTTGGCCCTGACATGCAGCAGGATAATGGGCGTGCATGGTCCGGGCCGGCCGGCGCGGATGTCGGCGGCCCAGGCACGGCTGACAACGATGCCGTAGGTTCCGGGGCGGATTTCCGGATTGATCGTCAGCGGCAGCATTACCTGGTTTTGATCCGGCTTGAGCGCCAGCGGCGTGCGCCAGCCGGTGCCGGCTGCCAGCGTCGGCCCGTCCACCGAGATGCTAATGTCGCGCTTCAGGTCGGCACGGCGATGGACCGTCACCGGGATGTTGATGGTCCCGCCAATCGTGCTGGTGAATTCCTTCGCCGTGGTCTCGAGCCGGCAATCGAGCGGCTCGGCGACGACGGCGCGTGACTGCGTGCTGAAGCGCAGATGCATCCGGTCGTTGTGGGCGCTGCCGAACAGCGTCAACGGCTGGGCAATCCGCTCGATGAGTCTGGCTTCCTGCCTGGCGCGGCCGACGACGGTGAAATTCGCCATGTCGCCGACCTTGGCGTCGGCCGGGGCGGTGATGGTCAGCAACGGCTGCGGCTGCGTCGGCGGCCGGTAGATGCCGTAGTATGAGGGCGACACAAAGGTCGTGCTCCCCTTCCAACCGGGGGCAGTCCTTCCACCTTCAGCTCGATCTCGGCGTCGAGGTTGCCCCAGTGGTGCAACTGCACAACGAAGGCCGCCGTGCTGCCGGGCCCCCAGATCGGGCCGGCGTCCGGCCACTGGTAGAGCATGAAGTCCGGCCGCAACGGCTCGGCCGTCAGCCTGTAGATGGCCGACGGCCCGCCCGTGCCGTTCTGATCGCTGATGCGAATCAGGTACTTGCCGTCCTTCGGCGCGGTGAACGGCAGCCAGCTATCGGCAGACTTGAAGTCGTGGGCACACTGGCCGGCGAACAGCGTGCCGTCGTCATCCTCGGCCAGCTTCTTGCCGGCCTCGTCAAAGACCTCGATCAACGTATCCACCGGCGAGCGCAGATGGCGCTGGGCCGTCGTGGACAGCAGCATGCCCTCGCCCTTCTTCAAGGTGACGCGAAACCAGTCGGCGTCCCCAGGCCTGTCGAAGCGCGCGTTGACGGTGACGGGCATGGTCAGCGACATGGCCTGGGCCGCGTCGTTGTTCGGTTCGCTCTCGATCAGTTCGGGAAACTCGCCGCGGATGAACGGCAATTCCCGGCCGTCGGACAGCGGGTCATCGAACCCTACCGATATCCATGGAGTGATGCCATCGCTCGGCACGGAGATCGACCGCCGCGTTCGCGGTGCGATATGCGGGCCGGTGTACTCGACGGCCAGCTTTTGTCCGCGCTGGCCTCCCGGCGGGAAGACCAGCGTGGGATAGGGGACCTCGCCGACAGTCAGCCGATAGACGGCGCTCTTCGATCCCTTGCCGGCGAGGGCCTGCACGCGCAGGGTGTACTTGCCGTCCGCCTTGACGGCGTACTCCAGCAACGGATCGAGCCCGAGGTTATCGTCCGCGGCGGCCAGTACCTTGCCCTTGTCGTCGAGCAGTTCCAGGCCGGTGTCGAGGAAGCCGCCGCCGCCGGCGGGATTGCGCATGCGCGAGTCCATGCCGTGGGCGTGGATGGCGGCGACCAGCCGTTGTCCAGCCCTGGCCTGGAAGCGAAAGCAATCGACATCGAAGTCCGGATCGAGCCGGCCGTTGATGACGGCCGGCAGCACGACATCCTGGGGCCTGGCCGGCAGGTTGTTGGGTTCCTTCTCGATGATCTCGGGCAGCCGGCTGACGAAGAACAGGCGACAGTTGGTGAGTCCGCTGCCGACGCCGCGCAGGCGGACCAGCCGAACGCCGGGCGCCGCATCCTTGGAGATCGCGAAGGTCGCCGTGGCCGCGATGGGGCTGATGACCTTGACATTGCTCGCGGAAAGTCCCGGCGGTCCTTCGATGAGGACCTCCTTCGCTCCCGTCATCCCCGGCATGCCGCCGAACTCGACCTCGACGGATTGCCCCTGCCGGCCGCCGGCCGGATAGATGTAGTACATCGTCGAATCCGGCTGCCGCAGGGTCTGGGCCTTCGAACACAACGGCAACGACAGGGCAGCCAGCAAAATCGCCAATCGACGAAACGATGACATGGCAAATCCTCTTCGCTAGGGGCTCCGAGGCTGTCCGCAAAGGGGGCCGGGCGTCAAGGCGCGAATCGAGGCTCACTGGCGCTCACCTGTGTATGGCCCGTCGCAATAAATCTGCAACATCTCTATTGACACATAGAGCCTGTCTATTGTCTAGTTTGCGGTTATGGAAAGCAGTAACCAAGGAAGGTACTCGACCCTTGATGTACGGGTGCGAGCTG
>VGYC01000027.1 GCA_016873095.1 Planctomycetota bacterium
GGGGGAACTCGACAATCCCTGGCATGACCGGACCCTCCGTGGTCGTCGTGCGCCATGTGAAATTACCAGGAATTTGAACGAAATTGCCCATTTTGACAAGGCCAGCTGCAGCTTTGCAAAACCTTAGATACAAGTTCGAGTCGATGGCTAGCGCTTCACATTGGACAGATGCTCCAGCGCCAGCATCAGGGCGTGTGTGCCCTTGCGGCCGTAGCCCTGGGCGCGGACGGCTTCGTAGAGCTGCTTCGCCAGCGCCAACCCTGGCAACGCGAGGTTCATGCGCTCGGCCTCGCTCAGGGCGATGCGCATGTCCTTGATGAAGTGTTCGACGAAGAAGCCGGGCTCGAAGTTGCGGTCGAGGATGCGTGGGCCAAGGTTGTTGAGCGACCAGCTGCCGGCCGCTCCACCGCCGACGGCTTGCAGGACCGTCTTGAGGTCCAGCCCCGCCTTGTAGCCGTAGAGCAGCGCCTCGCAGACGCCGATCATGTTGCTGGCAATCAGGATCTGGTTGACCATCTTGGTGTGCTGGCCGGTGCCGGCGCCGCCCTGGTGGATGATGGCCTTGCCCATGCACTCGAAGAGCGGCTTGATGGCCTCGACGACATCGGTGTCGCCGCCGACCATGATGGACAGCGCCGCGTTCTTGGCGCCGACATCGCCGCCGGACACGGGGGCATCGACGCTGGCGACTCCCTTTTTCTTGGCGGCCTCGTAGATTTCCACGGCGAGAGACGGCTCGCTCGTCGTCATATCGATGAGGACGGCGCCCTTCTTCGCGCCGGCGAGAGCGCCCTTCTCGCCAAGGAAGACTTCACGGACATCCGGTGGAAAACCGACGATGGCGAAGATGGCGTCGGCGTTCTCGGCGACTTGCTTCGGCGAATCGGCCCAGGCGGCGCCGGCGTCCAGCAGCGGCTTCGCCTTGTCCTTGCTGCGGTTATAGACCGTGGCCTTGTAGCCCTTGTCCATCAGGTGCTGGCACATCCAGCGCCCCATGACCCCGGTGCCGATCCAGCCCACCCGCGTCTTGCCTGGTTCCGCTTTGCTGACTGACATGCTAAGTCCTCGTTGCTTGGTCTGGTGATGATCGCAGAGCGATATGATATGCGGCGTCAAAACCAGAAACCAGAAACGAGAAACCAGAAAACAAGAACGACTCAGCGTTGGAGGCTGATGGCGGCTTCGGCGTTCATGCCGGGGCGCAGCTTGCCGCCTGGGGCGTCCACGGTGATCGTGACCGGGACGATGGTCTTGGCCCTTCTGCCGGTGCGAATCGTGATTGGGGCATCGGCGACTTTGGTAACGCGTCCCTGATAGATCTTGCCGGGAAAGGCCACGACCCGAAGCCGGACGGCCTGACCCGGATAAACGACCTGCCGACCTGCGAATCGAGAGCACGGAATGGCTGACGAAGCTCCGCGAAAGCGGCGTCCGTCGCGAGCAGATGCAGACCGGAAAGACCCATGAGCATCGCGCAGCGAAGCGTCTCCGAATAGCCGGTCTCCCGACGAACTTCCCCCTTGAGTAGAGCGAACTTGTCTTCCGGTACCTGCACGCGCACTTGCAATCGATCAGGATCAGCCACGCGCAGCAGCAGTTGCCCCGGCTTGACGGCGTCGCCACGAGCGAGATCGGCATGCAGCACGATGCCGTCGCGGGGCGCGTGGACGCGACATGCGTCGATTAGCTCCGTCATCGTCGCAAGCTTGTCTTCTTCAGCGCGGAAGGCAGCGCGCAAGGAATACTTGGTAGCCCGCAGTTGCTCTCTCGTGTTTTCCGCTTCTCTTGCTGCCTGCTCAAGCAAGCGCTCCTTGGCGCGATGGTAGGCCCAGCGGCGCTGGACTTCGAGCGGCATGACGTGCGTGATCAGCATCTTGAGATCGCCTTGCCTGTTTCGAAGCTTCACCTCGGCGTGATCGAGCCGCACTTGAAACCGTTCCAGGTCCTTCTTGTCGATCAACCCGCGTGCGCGCTTCGCCTTGGCTTCTTCCAGTTCGTCCAGGCGCTGTTCGCGCACGTTCTTGGCCCTTGTCGCCTTGCCTTCAACCTTGAGGTAGCTCTGGAGGTATTCTCCACCGACCAGGTTCATATCTTGGGCTGACTCCCGAAATTGAAAGAGGTAGTCCGCCAGCTCTTTGGTGGTCCGTATGCGCACCAGCTTCGTGCCGATGTCACGGCCCAGGTATGCCATGAGCCGCATCTCCGACAATGCCAGATCGGACTTCGCGTGCTCGATGCGGTTGAACTTCTGTATGCGGTTTGGTCTCGAACTGTTGCTCGGCCTTGATCCAGTCAGCCATGGTTCTTGTCACCGCGATCTGTTGCTCGGCGACCTGGGCCAGCAGAGGTGAGTCATCGAGTTCGGCGATCAGTTCACCTCGCTTGCCCTGAGAGCCATGATCGCGGATGCTCTTGATCCTGGTCGCGGTTGCCGGCCACCAGACAATGACGGTGGCGTCGGCCGGTTCCAGAACGCCACGGACGACGGCCTTGCCAGGCTTGCCGGGCTTGGCGTCATCCGCTTGGAGTGCCGCCGGCAACAGCACGGCAAGACAGAGGACGAAAGGCAGCGCGACCGTTCTCATGCTGGGCTCCTGTGTTTGCGGATTCCACCAGAGGAAGAATAGAAACGCGCGGGCAACTTGCGCGGCGATTCCGAGCGATTCCGATTGTTCGGAACCGTGGCGCTGACTAACCTGATAACAGGAGGTTTAGAATGAACATTTCCGTGCCACCATCCGCGGCCGCGGCCGTTGATCAGCCGAACAACTGGGTGCCGCCACTGCGGAACGGCGATCGCCTGACCCGCGATGAGTTCGAGCGGCGCTACCAGGGCATGCCCGAGCACATCAAAGCGGAGTTGATCGAGGGAGTCGTGTACATGTCGTCGCCGGTGCGTATCAAAAGTCATGGAGAGCCAAACAGCCACCTGGGGGGCTGGCTTACCATGTACCAGGCGTTCACGCCCAGAATTCGCATTGGCAGCAAGGGGCTCAACCGGGAGCATCACGAGTTCGTCGCCCGACTTGGACAGCACCGCTAGCCCTTAAGATCGCGATTGCGTGCTGCAGGAAAACCGCTTTCGGTTTTTGCTTCTGGTATCAAGTTTCTTGATTATCCATGGTTCCACGCCTGCGTTCCCCCATTGTCCTGGTGCACGGCCTCTTTGGCTTCGAGCGGCTGCGGCTGGCGGGGCTAACGGTCTCCGAGTATTTTCCGAGCATCCCCGAGATCTTGCAGGCGGCGGGCAATCGCGTGCTCATCCCGTTTGTCAGTCCGACGGCAGGGGTGGCCGATCGGGCGGCACAGCTCAAGCAATTCCTCGACATCCAGTCGCCCAGCGAACCGGTGCATCTCATCGCCCACAGCATGGGCGGCCTGGATTCGCGCTACATGATTTCCCAGCTCGGCATGGGCGATCGCGTCCTGAGCCTGACGACGTTGGGCACGCCGCATCGCGGCACCATCTTCGCTGACTGGGCCATCTCGCGGCTGGAGCGCATCGTCAAGCCTGTGCTGGAGTATCTCGACTTGCCGACTCGGGGCTTCTACGACCTCACGACCAGGGAGTGCCGCAAGTTCAATCACGAAGTGCCGGACGTGCTCGGCGTGCGCTACTTTTCGGTGGCCGGCAAGCATGACGGCAACCTGATGAATCCGGAGTGGCTGCTGCCTTACGTGATTGTCATGATCTCCGAGGGGCCAAATGACGGCGTCGTCTCGGTGGCGTCGGCCACCTGGGGCGAGCACGTGCAAATCTGGCACGGCGACCACTTCAGTCTGGTCAACTGGTCCCATCCCTTCGGTCAGAACCGCACCTTCAACCGCGACCCGGAGCGACTCTACGGGCCGATCCTGCAGCGGCTCAAGGATGAAGGATTCTGACAGGAATCAGAGGCGCTTGCAACCACCACCCTGACGCATCATTTCTTGTTGCGCGGCCAGTAATTCAGGTTGACGATCAGCGGCCGCGGCCTCTGCGGGTCGCGATTGAGCGTGATGGTATTGTCGAGCGAAGAGGTGACGTTGGCACGCGGCTGGTCCTCGAGGAACTCGTCGGCCGGCAATAGCTCATCGTAGATCTTGGTGCCGCAGTGCATCGGAAAGATGTACTCGCGCGGCTTGATTTGCTCGACGATCTTCTTGGCCTCGTTGCCGTTGATGGTGTAGATGCCGCCGACGGGGATCATGAGCACGTCCACCTTGCCGAGTTGTTTGAGTTGCTCGCGCGACAACTGATGACCGAGGTCACCCAGGTGCACGACGCGCCAGCCGTCGAGGTCGAGAATGAAGATGCTGTTCTTGCCGTACTTCAAGCCCTGCTCGCCATCGTGGTAAACGCCGACGTTGTGAATGCGGACGTCCTTGACGGCAGTGTCGACCTTGTCCCAGTTGGCCCTGATGCCGGCTCCCTTGAGGCCGCGGATGATTTTGAGGTCCTTGTCCTTGACGTTGTCGAGGACGCCGACCTGCGTGTGGTCGTTGTGATTGTGACTGATGGTGACGGCGGCGGCCTTGATGCCCAGCGGTCGGCCGTATGCCGGAATCAGATGCGGATCAAGGACAATGTTCGTCCCCTTGCTCGACTTGACCTCGAAGAACGAATGCCCATGCCAGGTGATCTGGATAGGCTTCCAGTCCTTGTCTTTCTTGTCGTCGCCGGAAAAGGCACGCGGTGCCACCAAGAAAGCAGCGACCAGGAGCAAGCGAGCCACGCCATTCTTCGACATCTGCAATTCTCCAGCTAGCAGCGTTCAGCCATCAGATTTCATCCGGTTGCGAGGGGAGCTAACGCTATTTCAGAAACCAAGGCATCAGCTCATGCCCCTTCTCGAACGCCAGTTCCGCACGCTCGGCAACGATTTCATCATAGCTATTCTGCCCGCGCGGCTGAATGCCAGTCCCGGCGGCAGCGAACGGGACCTTGCCATGGGCATGCGCGCGTGTACGCAACGGCGTGCGATGGTCCGGCGATACCAGGATGCGCCACTCACCATGTTTCTGCAGAGCGTCCAGCAGCGTGCCGACAACGTGACGATCGATCTCCTCCAGCGCCTTCACCTTTTCGTCGGCCCGGCCTTCGTGTGATGCCTCGTCCGGCGCTTCCACATGGACACATACCAGGTCATGATCGTCCAGTGCCTTGGCGCCGTAGCGGCCCTTGGCGGCGTAATCGGTGTCCAGATAGCCCGTGGCCCCGGGAACGTCGATGCGCGTCCAGCCGAGCAGCACGCCGACGCCGCGAACCAGATCGACAGCGCTGACAATGGCGCCGCGCTTGCCGTGGATTTCACCGAACGGCCGCAGCCGCGGTGCCCGTCCCTGCCCCCAAAGCCACACCTGGGTGGCCGTCCGCTCCCCCGCCTGCCGACGTTCCCGGTTGACTGCATGGTCACGTAGAATCGGACGGCTGCGCTGCATGAGGTCTTGCAACAGCTTGCTACCGGGCCCACGCGGCAGATGCTCGGCAATCAGGCGGTCGGGGATGTCGTGCGGCGGTTGCGTCTTTGTCTCGTTCGTGAACGGCGCCGCTTGGCCCCTGAAGATCATGATGTTGCGATAGCTGACGCCAGCGTGAAACTCCAGTGTGCCGCCCTGGCCCTCGCCCGCCGATATCGGGCCGCCCAGGTTTTTCTGGATGGCGTCGATGAGCGTCCGGCCCTCGGCGGAATGAATGTGCCCGGCCGTGAAGTCGCGCATCTCCTCGTTTTCCACCGTCACCAGATTGCAGCGTATGGCCCAGTCGTCCGTACCCAGGGACAGTCCCATCGCTGCCGTCTCGAGCGGCGCCCTGCCAGTGTAGACGATCTCGGGGTCGTAACCGAACAGGCTCAAGGTGGCCACATCGCTGGCCGGTGTCAGCGATGCTGGCACATTGTTCGATTGGCCGACCACGCCGAGCTGCGCGATGCGATCCATGTTCGGCGTCGACGCGGCCTGGAGAGGAGTCTTGCCGCCGAGCGATGCCTGCGGTTCATCCGCACAACCGTCGGGAATGATGATCGCGTACTTCATGAGATAACAATATCAAGCCGCGCCTGTGCTTGCAAAAGGGAAAATGACTGAAGGCGGCGCAGCCCAGAGACAGGCAAATTCTTCGACTGCCGGTATTACTGCTTGCTCGCGGCGACTGCCGACCGTAGATTCATTCCGTGTCCGTTGCCACCCACCCGACGCATTCCTCCCAGCAGGGCGGCCTGCATGAATCGCTTGCTCAGCAACCGCTGGTTTCAACTCTCGATCGGCATCGCCGGCATGGTGGCGGTCGCGAACTTTCAGTATGCCTGGACGCTGTTCGTGCGGCCGCTGGTGCAGGAACGCGGCTGGACACGAGTCGAGGTCGCCAATTCGCTCAGCATATTCTTCACGCTGGCCCAGACCTGGCTGGTGCCGTTCGAGGGCTACCTGGCGGACCGCATCGGACCGCGGCGTCTGGTCCTCTTTGGCGGCGCTGCCGTGGCGCTGGCCTGGGTTGTCAACGCCCACACGACCTCTCTGGGGGTGCTTTACGCGAGTCAGGTGTTGAGCGGTTGCGGGTCGGGCATTGTCTACGCCCTCAGCATGGGCAATGCCCTCAAGTGGTTTCCGGATCGCCGCGGTCTGGCGGCAGGCCTGACCGCCGCGGCCTTCGGCGCCGGATCCGCCGCCACCATTCTGCCGATCAAGTGGACCATCGATAGCGAAGGCTACCAGACGGCATTTCTATGGTTCGGCCTGGCACAAGGATTGGTCGTCATGCTTGCCGGGCTGGGAATGCGTTTTCCGCGCGCCGACGAAATCCGGGCTCCGCTTCAGCCAACGGTCTTGCAAACCGGCCGCGACTTCACGCCGCTGGAGATGCTCAGGACGCCAACCTTCTGGCTGGTGTATCTGATGATGACCGTGGGCGCCGTCCCTGGCTTGCTCATGCTGGTCCAGCTGGAACCGATGGCCCATGACTTCGGCATCGCGACGACGCCCGTTACCATCCTGTGGATCACGCAGGCGGCCTTGCCGTTCGCCATCGTTCTCGACCGCATCACCGGCGGGCTGACCCGGCCAGTGTTCGGCTGGATTTCGGACCACATCGGCCGCGAGCTGGCGATCTTTCTCGCCTTCTCTCTGGAAGGCGCCTCACTCCTGGCGCTCATCCTTTTCTACGCAGATCCAGTCATTTTCGTGCTGATGTCCGGGCTGGCGTTCTTTGGCTGGGGCGCCATCTTCAGCCTGTTCCCCGCCGTCAGCGGCGACATGTTCGGCGGCAAGTTTGCCACGACCAACTACGGCCTGCTCTACACGGCCAAGGGCACTGCCTCGCTGCTCGTGGCGCTGGCCAACTACATGCAGGCACGCACCGGCAACTGGGAGGGCGTCTTCGCCTTCATGATTGCCGCCGACTGGCTGGCGGCGCTGCTGGCGATCCTGGTGCTGCGGCCGTTGCGCAGGCGGAAGGACGCAACTGAAGCAGCGTGAGCAAGCGCCGGCATTCGGCGACACGTCGTTTCGTTCCGCTGCGCTTCGGTGTTAGGTGCCGGTCAAACGACCCACCCGCGAATTACTTACGGCACGAACTCGAGTGGTCGGCAAGTGGTCGGCCAAGTTGTCCGCGTGTCACCGTCTCGGTTTTTGGACAATAATACGCCGACCGAGCTTGACAACCCAAACGCGCTCGCCTCTCCCGGCGGGCGTTCCGGGGCCCGAAGAATCTCACGCTTCTTCATTGCTTTTCATCAGCCCACTCCTTTCGGGGCACGTCGCCGTGGCCTTCGGATCATGGCGCACCGTACGCCTGATCGCCTGAATAGCGCAGTACACTGCCGCGATCGGGACGAGCAGCATCATGCCAAGTTGCGCGTCTTCGCTCAGCCAGTTCGGAGGAAAGAACAGGAAAGCCACAAACACGATAATGAGAATGTCCTGCAGAATGAGCAATACTCCGCGTAACCGAACGCTTGCAGGCAGCGGCGTTCGTCGCGTGACAATGAGCAGGCATGAGACCCAGAGCGCCCAGAAGACTGCTGGCATGATGGCGCAGGCGAACAGCGCTGCCGTCCACCACTTCACACCACCCGCCATGATGAGCAACAACGCCAGCAGCGAACAGATCGCAACCACAACGAGGCAGGCGACCGCCACGAGATTTCGTCCGGCCTTCGCGTGCCGCTCGCTATTTGCTGGTTGATCCGTGGACGGAACTTCCTCCCGGTTCATGCCAACCTCGATCGCAGTTCTTCCGCATTACTTCGGCTCTGCCAAATCATCATCGCTCCGTCTGAGGAACCAAGCGACAACATGAAGCAGCGCGAGCAGAATGGCTCCGGACAGAAGCATCCAGCCCGGAAGCGCTTGAAATACCGTCAGCAGAAGTAGGACATGAAGCAGCCCTTGCACGACAATGACAAATCGGTAACGCGGCACGATTACTGCCGCGAGGGCATGGCACAGAGCGAGAAACGTCGCCGGGAGCACGATGCCCACCGACACGAGCAACACCTCCCATGAGGGCCGTTCGCCAACGCCTAGAAGTGCATAGCTGGTTGCCGCGACACACGGGACCAGAATGTAGACGATCCTGACAGGGACAATCCAGCGCGCTGGCATTTGCGCTCTCATCGCACAGGTCGCTCGTCTCATTTCTTGTCCGCGAACGCCGCCGCCATAAAGCGGCGTTGCACCTTACCGGTCGGCCCCTTGGGTAGCTCGCTCACCAGGTGGATGACCTTGGGGACCTTGAAATCGGCGAGGCGTTCGCCGCAATGGCTTTGCAGGTCGGCGACGGAAACATCCGCGCGTGCCACGACGACGGCGTGCACCTCCTCGCCATACTTGTCGTGCGGCGCGCCAAAGGCGGCGGCCTCGGCAACGGCCGGGTGGCTCAAAAGGGCCGCGTCCACCTCCAGCGGCGAGATCTTCTCGCCGCCGCGGTTGATGAGTTCCTTGATCCGCCCGATCAGCGTGAGATAACCGTCGGCGTCCTGGATGCCGCGGTCGCCAGTGCGGAACCAGCCGTTGGTGAACGCTGCGGCGTTGGCATCGGGGTTGTTGTGGTAGCCGTGCGTGACATTCTTGCCGCGGACGACGACCTCGCCTTGCGCGCCAACCGGCAGCAGGTTGCCGGCCTCGTCCATGATGGCCACATCGACGTTGGTCCCGCGCCCGACGCTGCCAGGCTTTCGAATCCCAGGCGGCAACGGATTGGACGTCATCTGATGCGCCGCCTCGGTCATGGCATAGGCTTCCAGCGTGGGCGCGCCGAAGCGGTCCTCGACCTGCTGCATGGTCGCCGGCGCCAACGCCGAACTGCACGAACGAATGAAGCGGAAGCCGGCCTGCCGCGGCGCCTCGTCGGCATCCGCGCGTGACAGGAGCACCTGATGGATGGTCGGCACGGCGGAGTACCACGTGACGCGCTGCTGCTTGACGGCTGGCCAGAATTGTCCCGCACTGAAGCGCGGCGGAATCACCAGCGTGCTGCCCGCCCACAGCGACGATAGCGTCGCGCCGATCAAGCCATGCACGTGAAACAGCGGCATGACGACGAGACTGATATCGGCGGCCGTCAACTGATAATGACTCGCGATGTTCTGGATCGACGTCATCAGGTTGCCGTGTGTCAGCGGCACGCCCTTGGGCCGGCTGGTCGTGCCGCTGGTGTGCAGGAACAGGGCGACATCGTCCACCTGCGGCGCGTCCGGCGACTTACCGGTGGATGCAGGGAGTTTCTCGCCCTGAAGACGCACCGCGCCCTTGCCGTCGCGATCCGCCTTCCAGAGCGGTAAACCCAGCGCCGCGGCGACATCGTGAATCGGGTGCGCTTCGGCCGGCGCGATCACGGCTCTCGTCCCCGCATCTTCCAGGTAAAAGCGAAACTCGTCCGCCTTGTATGCTTGATTCAACGGGGCGGCGACCAGGCGGGCGCGTGTCACCGCCAGAAAGCTGACGAGATTCTCCAGCCCGTTCGCAAGGACAATGGCCACCGCGTCGCCGGGTTGCAATCCCGTCTGCCGCAGCCGGGCCGCAAGCGACTCAACCTGATCCAGCAACGCGCTGTAAGTGGTTCGGCTGCCGCATTCCGGCAGGATCACCGCGACATGGGCGGCATCGCCCCGGCGGCACAGGTCAGCAAGCGTATATGTTGACATGGAAATACCGGAGGGTAGGCACTGGTTTCTGTCACGATATGAACGGCTCCGGGAAAATGCAACGTCTGCACAGCCACGTCTGCACAGCCACGTCTGCACAGCCACGTCTGCACAGCCACGTCTGCACAGCCACGTCTGCACAACCACGCTGGCGCTCGGCACCTAAAAACATGATTACGGATCACGCAGCGCGGCGGAGCCGCAATAGAATGCACCGCAACGAAGATCGCCAAAGGTCTTTGCTGGCGGACTTGACGAAAGATCTCGGCCAACGCCAGACCTGGAAGGGCCGGACCGTACGAGCCTTGAATTTGTTGGCGCCCGAGGATGCGGCGTTGCTGGCAGCGGTGAGTCGAGGGGAATTCGCCATCAGTGGTTTTCGCAATCGCGACGTGCGCGACATTCTGTTCGGCGATGCCAAAGATCCTGCGGATCTCAAGCGGCAATAAGGAAAAGTAACGCGGTAGTAACACGGATAGTACGGATCGGCAACGACATCCGTGTTCATCCATGTGGTCTGTAATTTTCTTGGACGCCCCAAGACGAATCCATGCTGGCCAGCCATGGATCATTTCTTCTTGAACAGATCCAGTCCCGAGTTTCCCGAAATCATCGCGAAGACATCGCGGACCTGCTCGAAGCCCGCGCGCAGCAGGAAGTTCGAGTTCCGGCCATGGCTCTTGGCGCCAAGGATGTAGAAGTTCGCTTCCGGATTGCGGAGGTTGTCCGCGCCGCCGCCGCTCACCTTGAGGCAATCGTGCCCCTTCTGTTCTTGCAAGGCAGCCGCGAGTTTCATCGGCCCCAGCGAAGCGTAACACTCGTGGACATGCAGCTCGCGATAGATGCTGGTATCAGGCGAGTAGCCGACGTTGCCGATGATCAGGTCCACCTCCCAGGTCTTGGCCTTGCCGGCCACGCCGCCGCCCACGCGAAAGCCGCGATCCTGGCCGAGGAACTCGACGCGGTCGATGACCGAGCTGGCATGATACTCGACATTGTCGTCCGTTCGCGTCGCCAGGGTATTCGCCTTGACCGCGAGCCGGTCGCGCTCGCGCAAGGAGTCGTCGACCACGCGGGCGAGAGGCTGGGTACGGTTGCTGCGCGCCAGCCAGATGACCCAGGTCGCCGGATTCTCGGCGAAGAGCGCTGACAGCCCGCACACAGTGGTGGCCGCCGAGTAGCCGCTGCCGACGACCAGCGTCGTCTTGCCGAGGTAGTGCTTCTTGCGCTCGCTGCCCAGGTCTTCCAGCCAGTACATGATGCTGTTCTCGGCGGCCGCCTCGCCGCTGGCCGGAATACCGCCGTCGCCAAGCCAGCGATGCTGCCCGAACGTCCCGGTACAATCGAGCACGATATCGGCTTCCTCGTTGCGCTCCTTCTTCTGATTGTCGCGAACGAGCAGGCGAAACGGTTGCCGGGCACGCTTCGGATCGCCGGGATCGTCGTCCTTGAGGTATCCATGCCGGCCAACCGCCAGCACCTGCGTCTCCAGATGCAGGCAATTCTTGATGATCTCCAGCTTGGAGAGCGGCACCAGGTACGCGTTGCGATGCTCGCGGCCGGTGATGCAGGCGTCCTCGGCGGGAAACTCGTGGTCCGGATTGGCGGCGCGGATGGCGGCCCGGCCCAGCGGCGTGCTGTTCATGCCGAACGGGCTGAACAGCTTGACATGCCCCCAGCGCTGCCAGTAATCGGCGATCTGACCACGCTCGTAGAGGTCCACCGGATATTCGAGTTTGCGCGCATACAGGGCCGCCTCCAGGCCGATGGGTCCGGCCCCGAGGATGGCGATCCGCGGCAGGTCTGACTTGGGCATGGGTCCCTCCAGCGACTGTCCTATGTACGTGATCGCGAAAGTCATCACGCTTGAGCCACATTGGTAGCGGAACTCGCACACGAGTTCCGAAAGCCAGTGCCCAAGTTGCCGAATCATCATGGGAATTCTTGCGAATTCCGCTACGTCTCTAGCCGTCTTGTTTTTGCACTGCAGCCCAGCCTTCTACTTCCGCCAGCAACTCCGGAGCATCCTGGACAATGGCATCGAGGATGCGCTGCAACAATTCATCCGGCGGCGAATGCACGGGCGACGGCAACTTTCCCAATGGCGAATCCATGAGTGCATGCGCAATCATCGGCGTCGGGAGGCCCAGCAATTCGCGCACTCTATGCACGGCCAGAATCTCTACCGGAAAGATGTCGTACGGAGACCACGAAAATTCCTGGTAACCCGACTCGCCGGTGCGCAGCAGGTGATAATCGCAGCACATCTCCAGTGCCACGCTCAGCTTCGCGGGATCCTCCCAGGCGCTAAAGATCTGCTGATAGACTCCGAGCTTTGCCTTGGGATAATTCGCCCAGTTGATCTCGATGTTCTTCCACAGGGCGTAGAGTTGCAAGAGGTACGGCTCCAACGGCGTGAAGTGCCAGCTGAAATGCTCGGGATGCTTCAGCATTGCCTCGCCGAGCCAGCGCACGATGCTCAGATCGCCCAGGCTCCACGCTAGCGCCAGCAGCCGGCCGCCATGATCGGGGATCTGATCGATCTCCTGGCGCTTTCCCATGTGGCGCTGCAAATGGATGCTCCAGACTTCGTACTGCAACGCCAGGTGGATGCGGGGCCAACCTTCCGGACGACCTTGCAAGACGCTGGTGACGCCTTCCTCAATGATCCGTTTTCCGACAGACTCCATCGCCAGGGTGATCAGCAGCAACCGTCGCGGCGTCGCCATTTGTTCGCGCCATCTCTGGATCGCCGGCGCCATCTGCTCGCGCGTCATGCCGACAAAACGAGGCTCAAAGCGTTCTTCAGTGCAGCGTTTAAGAACGTTTTCGATCTTCTCGACGTGCTCGCGATGAAAATCCTCCATGTTTACGAACCATTGTTTGGCGTTCTTGAGATGGTTCTTGATCAAGTTGTGCTTGGGCTTGACGTTGCCCCCGGTCTTCGTAAAGGTCGAGGATGACACATGAGTCGCAAAAACCTTCCAGAACCACGGGCCCAGAAGCTCGCGAATGCTCGCGAACTTCGAGGCAGGCTGCACGACGTGCAAGCAGGTGTCGGTTGCCTCGTAGGGCCGCAGCGACAGAATCTTCAGGTCGGCGGGCAGTACCTTTTCCAGCGCGAATAGGAGATCGTGCAGGCACGGCTCCTTGCCTTTGAGGCGGACGCGGTAGCGCGAACCAATGCCGGCGTGTTGCAGCACAACTGTCTTGGGAAAGCCGGTGTCCGGGTCGTCCTCTTCGATCATCCCCTTCACGCCGTGGGGAAACAGGCGTTGCCAGACATCATTGAGGACCTCGGCGGGATGGAAACGCCAGTCGGTGTAGATCGTCGCCGGCGCGTCTGCGAGTGCGTTCGCGAAACTAAAGGCGAGATCTTCGGCTTGATCGGGAAAGGCTGCGACGGCCTGTTCGGATGCGCCAAGAATCTTCAGCGCCTCTTGAATGATAGAACGCTCCGGGGGTTCCGCCGGGCGATCGTGTACGTCCGCCGCTTTGTCGTGCATCGCAGTCCCGGACGCGACGCCCGGTGTTTCAGCGCTGGCCGTTGAACCGGTTTCGACATAGCCCTTGCCGAGCTTTTCTGCAATGAGCTTGTCGCAAGCTTTTTTCAATTCGGCGGCATTGCTGAGTGTCTTTGTTTGGCTCTGCCCTTTCGTGCCGATGCGCCCGAAATGGACGGTGAAGGTGCAATCGTCCCAGTCGATCGTCCAGAACTTGGCAGACTTGTCAGCGATGAATTGAAACTCACGGCGCGGCATGCGGGTGCTCCGACTTATTCACTCTACCCCAGCAACTTCCGCAAATGCAAATGATGCGGCCCCAGGTTGCCGCCGTAGTTGCCGGCGGTGATGTGCAGGACGCCGGGTTGACAGGCGGCGCGGACGCCGGTGCGGGTCGCCTCCTCCACGGCCGCGAGGTCGAGGCCGTCGATGACGATTTCATAGACCGCGTTCACGCCCTCCGGCAAGGCGCTCTGGACCAGGCCGCGCAGTGTCGGGCAGTAGGCGTCGTTGGTGCTGGCGCGGAGCTTCTTGTACTTGCTGCCGACCTTGCTGCCGCTGCGGACGACGCCGCCGGGGAACGGCATGATGACATTGGGCAGCTTGCCGATTGCTTGCACCGCGGACTCGGCCGCCGCGAGCGCCTTGGCCTGATCTTCGCCGAGGATGAGGAAGTTGCCGCCGGCGACGCCCTTCATGGTGCCGAAGACATCCTCGCAGACGAACTCGCCGTCCATCACCGGCAGACGCCAGTAGCGGATGCCTTCGAGCTTCTTGCTGAACTGATGGCCGTCGCCGAAGAAGCGCAGGTTGCCGCCGACGCGGATGCTCTTGTCCTTGACGACGGGCAGTCCGTTGTAACAAGCGGTGGTCGGGCAGGTGAGGATGCACTGGCCGACGCGGTTGACGACGGCCTTCTGCAAGGCATCGCGATTGAAGGCGAACATGAGGAGGCTGACGCCGGGCCGGCCGTCGGGAGTTTCTTCCGCCGGCACGATGCGCTCGATGCCGGCTTCCACGTCGCAGCCAATGACGGAGGAGGCGTAGCCGGTCGCGACCCGGCCCGCCGTCTGCGCCCATTCCGGCGACTCCGCGGTGACGATGAGCCGGGCCCCCGTCATGGGAAAGGCCTCGGCGAACGTGTCTTCGATGGTCACGCCGTTGATGTTCACGAGACTAAAATAACGAAAACAGGCGAGGCAGGAAAGCCACTGGGGTGCCCCATGGCTGCGTGGGCACGTTTAGCTGGTCCCTTGTCTCTTATCCGTGCCATGCGTGTACTCGAGAATCACGCGCGAGTGCGCTCCAGTTCCCGCCTCTGTGTTGCAGTGCTCCCGCCGGAGTAGCGCCTACAATGGCCGCACCGCCGACTCGCGGCCTGCATGACGGACGATCAGGCCGGCCCGAGGCGCCTCCAGACCGCGGCGCAACCGGTAGCCTTCCCTGAGATCAGCAGTCAGGTCCAGGACTCTGCTCAGCGCCGTATCGAAGACGGCCAGCGTCGGACCGCAGTCGATCACGGATTCGACCGGCACGATGAGTGAATTGTGGAAGGCACGCGTGACATCGAACTCCACGCCGCGCCAGTCGAACGCCCCAGCAAGCTGCCGCACTCCGGCCGGCAGGGTTCGCAGCAGCACGAAGTCCTCGGCCACACGACGGACATCTGCCAGCGAGACGATTCCCGTGTTCGCCGTTTGCACGTTGTCGAGATGCATGCCACGGATGGGCATTCCCGCCAGGCGTGCGTGCAGGCCCGCAAGATCGATGGCCAGGTCCAGTGCGCGGCAGAGCTCGCCCAACTCGTTCAGCCGGCGAGCGGCTATGGAACGACTGAAGGCAAGATAGCTCAGCAGTGGCGTTCGATCCGGCTCCCCCGGCGCCTTCCCGGCTCCCAGCGGGCGGTCGATGAACACGGCCAGGCCCTGTTCGCGCAGCTCATCGGCCGACTCCAGGTCCCGCAGACTCTGCGTCAGAATCGCCCGGGCATGCTCGCCGGCAGTCAAGGGATCGCCGTCGTACAATCGCCGGCGACGCTTGCCGGGATGCAGCAACTGCTCTTCCGGGACGCGCACGAACGGTGCTGGCAGTACACGGGCATTCTCGCCGGGGGAGGTTGGCGCGTCCGGGACGCAATGCCCCTCGTAGTGCGCGCGCAGGCGCCAGCCATCCCGCAACGCCCGGCGGCGCTTTTGTGGAAGCCCCCCCTCCGCCGAGAAAAGGTCGCCGTGCGTTTCGCACAGATGCAACAAGCGCTTCAGGCATGCGTCCAGCAGCAGTGCGTCGGGATAGTTGGCGCCGCGGTGGTGATAGGTGGACAGGTCATAGGCGGTCAGATGTCGGCCGAGCTGACGCAGCAGTTGCCCGAGAAAGTCGACCTCGTCAGCGGCAGTGGCATCGCCCTGGCTCACCAGGCATCCGATGAATGACATGGCGTTGTCAACCAGCCCCGTCCACGGTGAAAGAGACACGTCGTTGAACATGACGCACAGCAGGCCGAGGACATCGCGAGCCGGACGGAGGTGCCATCGGCGGCGCCTGGCGAAAAGGTCGGCCAGATCGGGCACTTCGGCGATGTCCGCGACACGCAGGGCGGCCTCCAGCAGCCTGGCAAGTTCCGCCGGGGCGCGACCCGCTTGCATGCCATCGTGAAGCCTTTCCATCAATTCTCGGCAGGAGCGCAGCGGCACATCTGCTCCGCCGCGATGATCGACAAACGCCAGGTGTCCGAGCGCGAATCCCGGCAGCGGCGACTCCAGCGATGTCAACGGCAGCCGACTTGCGCCCAGCACGGCGGCGGCGACCAGGTCCGAGATCTCGGCACGCAGCTCGGCCTCGCTCGAGTGCTGAAACTCCTCGAGATGGATGGTGCCAACCAGCTCCGGTACCCAGGCGGTCGTCTCGCGGCTGTCAATGACATTGTTGCCCGCGTCCACGGCTTCCCATACATGGCAGAGAACGGCGCGGACAACGTGCAACTGTCTCGCGGTCTCATCAAGCTTGAACGACAGAATCGGGGCGGCGGAGCGTCGGCCGGCCTCCACGTGGTAGACATTCCAGCTCGTGAAGGACTTGGCCTCGCGCGCGAAGCGAGGCGGGACCAACCGCCCACGCGATATCTCCCAGGCGATTTCCTCGCGCGGCAGCCGCTCCCAGAGCAGGTCCATGCCGGGACGTATGAAGAAATTGCCTGCATGCAGAACGTTGGCCGCCAGCTTGTGAATCTTGCGCAGCTCGCCTTCGTGGATCATTTCACTCAGGTTCGGCCGATCGGCACACCTTGTCAAGCTCCACCCGGAAAAAAGACTCCGATTGTGCCGATAGAAGGAGATGTAGGAAGGTCGCTTGAACGGGGCCGGACGGAATTCTTGGAGGAGATGCGATGACAGGGAAAACCACGGCATGGGCGCTGACCGGCTTCTTGCTCATCAATGGCGTCTGCCGGGCGCAGGAACTTGCAGCGGGCCAGGAAGAGGTTGGCCAGATTGAATTCAATCACGGCGACTGCGGCCCGGCCGGTTGCGGACACGGTCACGGTCGCGGACTCCATCGCCACAACGACGATGGCAGAACCGGCTGTCAGCGAATCTGGGGATGGTGGACCTATCGGCCTCTGCCGGTGCCGCATCACCTCAAGGGCTGCATTCGTTTTCAGCAGACGCCGCAGGCCCCCTACTACGCATACTTCGTTTATCTCTATGGACCGCGTTCACCGAACCTGGGCTTCAAGCCGACGCCAGTCCATCGTGGCGAACTCTGCGCGCATGGGCTGCCGCTGGCATCCCCGGCACCTTTGGAAGGCTACACCGATCCAGGCACGGTGCCGGCGCCCGAGGAAACGCTACCCACGCCGCGGCACAACGACGCTATCCCCGATTCCAATACGCTGCCCCATACCGCTCCCGAAGAATCCGAGCCGTCAGCTTCGAATACGTCGAAGAATGTACCCGTGCGCGAAGAACAGGGAAATCGGCGATGAGCGCGGAAGCTGCGTGGCGCGAAACGCGCTGGCTGTTCACGGTGCGCCAAGCTCGGCAAACCTGGCTGTGAAGTGGCGGAGCACCGGCGGCTCCTCGATCATGCGCAGCCCGCGAAGCTCGTTGCGTGAATGGAACACATGCACCGTTGCTTCGATGACGTAATCGATATGGCTCTGTGTGTACACGCGGCGCGGGATGGCAAGTCGCACGAGTTCCATCGGTGGATGGCTCGCTTGCCCGGTTTCCGGGTCACGGCGTCCGAACATGACGCTTCCGATCTCGACGGCGCGGATGCCTGCATATCGATAGAGCGCGCACACCAGCGCCTGCCCGGGAAACTGCTCCACGGGGATATGCGGGCAGAACGCGGCTGCATCCAGGTATATGGCGTGTCCGCCCGGTGGCTCGAGAATCGGTACTCCCGCCTCCAGCAAGCGCTCGCCCAGGTACTGCACGCTGCGAATCCGGTAGCGCAGATAGTCCTCGTCGAGGACCTCGCGAAAGCCCTGGGCCATTGCCTCGAGGTCGCGGCCAGCCAGCCCGCCGTAGGTGACGAAGCCTTCGGTGAGGATGAGCAAATTGTCGGCCCGGCGCGCCAGGTCGTCGTCGCGCATGAGCAGCACGCCGCCGATGTTCACGAGGCCATCTTTCTTGGCGCTGATGGTCGCGCCATCGGCGAGATCGAACATCTCGCGGGCGATTTCCCGGGCCGTGCGCTGCTCCTGCCCCGGCTCGCGCAGCTTGATCAGGAAGGCATTCTCGGCGAAGCGCGCGGCGTCGAGAAACAGCGCGATGCCGTGCTTGCGGCAAATGTCGCGCACCTCGCGGATGTTGGCGAGGCTGACCGGTTGGCCCCCGCCGGTATTGTTGGTGACCGTCAGGACGCACACGGGAATGCGCTCGGGGCCGATGTCGGCGATGAGCCTCGTTAGCTTGGCCGGATCGAGATTCCCCTTGAAGGGATGCCGGCAGCGCGGCTGCGTACCCTCATCGATGACGAGATCGACAGCCATGGCCCCGGAATGTTCGATATTCCCGCGGGTCGTGTCGAAATGGTTGTTGCCGGGAATGACCTTGCCCGGCCCGCCGACCAGTTCGAAGAGAATCCGCTCGCTGGCTCGGCCCTGATGCGTGGGCAGGATGTGCGGCATGCCGGTGAGGCGTCGCAACTCCGCCTCAAAGCGAAACCAGCTTCTGGCTCCAGCGTACGACTCGTCGCCACGAATCATGCCGGCCCACTGCTCGCTGCTCATCGCCGAGGTGCCGCTATCGGTGAGCAGGTCAATGATCACGTCCTCGGCCGGGACCTGGAAGACGTTGAAGCTCGCCCGCCGCAGCGCAGACTCGCGTTCCGCGACCGTGGTCAGCCGGATTGGCTCGACCATCTTGATCTTGAACGGCTCGATGATGGTCTTCATGCCGCCTCGCCGTCACTTGGCGGCCTTCAGCCCCGTGACGGTAACAATGAGCCGTTGTCGGACTTCAACACCCTTGCGAATCGTCAGGTTGCCGGTGACGACAACAGCCTTGCCGTCAAGCTTTTCGGCGAGCGCTTGCAGGTCGCGCTTCTTGGCAAGATCCAGCTCGAGCGCCCCGTCGGCCGTGGTCAACACCGTGCCGGTCGTCTCGCCGCCGATGGCGAAGATGCCCGTCTTGAGCGTGCCGCGGGCCTCGACCTTGATGTAGCCGACCTTGCCCTTGGCAGCTGGTTCATCGGCATCGTTGCCTGCGGCTGCGCCGAATGCAAGGAGGCCAAGCGTTACAATGCCGAGCGCGAGAATGGTCCTGGTCATGGAATCTCCTGTGTGTTGTGTGACGTGTTCCATTGGCCTGAAGGGCGGTCCGAGATCGATAGATTGACAGGGCGTTCCATGTTCCGACGAATGGGCAGTGGTTTTGGATTGCCATTTCGCTGGACGCTTTCAAAAGTGACCGTCATGATGCACTTGCATGGTCACGTTACGCTCGGCAGAGTGGATGCTTGAGCGTCAGCCATGCCCCGTCCTCCTTGGAGCTGAGTACGCACTGGGTGACGAAGTTCATGCCGTCCACCCCGTCGGCGACATTGGGATAAATGCTGTTGGCGGCGTCGACTTTCTTGCCGGAAGCGCGGGCGATCATGTCGTCGTAGGCGGCGGTGTAGACGTTGGCGAACGCCTCCAGGTAGCCTTCTGGGTGGCCGCTGGGCACGCGACATGACGCCTTGGCCGAAGCGGTCATGTACGGCGCGTTCGGATCACGCGTGTACAGCCGGTGCGGCTGGCCGTTGACCTTGACCCACATCTTGTTCGGCTCCTCCTGGTGCCATTCGAGCGAGGCCTTGGTGCCGTCCACTTCGATCCGGACATCGTTCTCCCGGCCGTGCGATATCTGCGAGGCGCTCACTGTTCCCAGGGCGCCGTTCTGGAAGCGGATGATGGCCGTGCCGTAATCGTCCAGTTCGCGACCCGCCTCGAATGTCTTGAGCACGCAGGAAATGCGATCCGGCAACAGGCCGGTCATGAAGCGGGCGAGGTTGTAGGCGTGGGTGCCGACGTCGCCGAAGCAGCCGGCCGCGCCGGACCGCTTTGGATCCGTCCTCCACGCGGCCTGCTTTTGCTGATCCTTCTCGATGCGCGTACGTAGCCAACCCTGGATGTAGGATGCGCGGAAAGCGTTGATCTCGCCCAGATCGCCATTGCGAATCATGTCGCGGGCCTGGCGAACCAGCGGGTTGCCGGTGTAGTTGTGCGTCACGGCGAAGACGACGCCGGTCTTGTGCACGACCTTGGCCAGCTCCTCCGCCTGGGCCAGGTCGAAAGTCATCGGCTTGTCGCACATGACGTTGAAGCCGGCCTCGGCAAACGTTTTGGCGATCTCGAAATGCGTGTTGTTGGGCGTGGCCACGGCGACGAAATCGACGCGCTCGCCGTCCGGCAGCTTGGCCTCGGCGGCAGCCATCGCCTTGTAGGACCCGTAGGCCCGTTCCGGCTTGATGTCGTAGTCCGGAGCCGACGCCTTGGCCTTGGCTGGGTCCGAGGAGAGGGCACCTGCCACGAGCACGGCGCGATTGTCCAGCACTGCCGCCGTCGCGTGCACCCGGCCTATGAACGCACCTTGTCCTCCTCCGATCAGTCCCATCCGCAGCTTGCGATTCAACGGCGCATTCGTCGGCATGATGTCCCTCCCGGTTGATGTGCTGAATTGCAATAGGGCAAATATATAGAGCGGAAGGGAGCAGCGGTCTGCACGATCATGGCAAAATGATTCTGATGAGCTTCGGAGGTGTCGCGACGCTGGGCTACGGCAGCAACTCTTCTGCCATGATCGACGCGGTTGGCAGGGCCAAAGGGCAAAACGTCTGGTTGCCGCGGAAGACTTGCACATCGCCATAAACGCAGTCAAACTCGCCGGTCGGATCGGAGATGGGCCGGCGATGGACCTCCACCTGGCGATCCGGAAGGTTGACGATCCAGTAATCTCCAATGGCGGCGCTGGCATAAATGCCGACCTTCGTCGTGCGATCAAATCGCAATGTGGAATCGCTTACCTCGACGAGCAACAGCGCCGTCGTCGGGTGCTGTTGCAGATAGTCCTCGCGGCTACCGGAGACGACCGAGACATCTGGATTGGGCTCGGTGTCTCCACCCAGTGCGACGGGCGCCTGCGTGCGCACCCAGAATCCGGTTGCAAAAACCTGTTCGAGACGCCGGGAAGTCTTGTCGATGCACGCGTAATGACCGGACTTCTGGTTGGGCATCTCGATGATCTCCCCGCGAATCAGCTCGACGCTCTGACCGAGGAACCAGCCCAGGTCCATCATCTGATAGAACTCGTCCCGGCTCCAGCGGCGTATGCGCGGTTCGGCGATCTGCAAGGTGGCCAAGAGACTGCTCCTTTGCGCGAAACACGACCTGCGGTATCTTACCAGAGCGTGCTTCCTCTGCAAATCACAACAAAGCGACCGTGCTGCTCGACATGCCAGCACGCGGTTGGCATCCCGTCACTTCCCGCCAGCGTGCCCCGTCATCACGGCGCACATACCGCCGCGCTGGGCCACGTTGACGACCTGCTTCTGCGAGGCCCGGCCAAGAATCGCCAGGCCGTACTTGGTGGCGGCGAAGCCCATCACCGCGTAGAACGGCTCGACGTGCAGCTTGCCTTCCTCATCCAGCACCGGGAACTCGCTCACCGGGATGCTGGCGAGTTTTTGCACCACCCAGCGCTCGCGATCGGCAAGGGCCTTCTCAATGGCCGACTCCCATTCTGCCGCGCTGATGCTTGGGCCGATGACCACCCCATCGCCGCCATACGCACGGTTCGGCTTGAGCACCAGGCTCTCCTGCTCACGGCGCACGTAAGGGAGCAAGTCGCCTGGCTGGCTGTCTGGCAACGACACGCGGCGATCCGAGAGGATCCGCGTCCACAGGATATGCCGACGAAAGACCTGTCGTTCGTCCGGGTTGAAGTATTTCAGCGTGAACTGTGGGTCGGTGAGCACTTCCCAGCAGCTCTTCTGGTCAAGCTCGGCGGTGATGGAGGAGATGATGCGATTCTGGCGAAACATGGTACGCATCGGCTCCACGTCCTTGCCTTCGCGTTCAATTTCGAGCAGATCGAGGACCGAGTAGTCGCGATAAACAAGATCGATGGGCTCGCCGCCATAGCAAACTTCGCCCTTGCTCAGGGTCAACTCGGCCGGGTCGGCATGCGTGATCCTCAGGCCGTACTTGGCGTGGAAGTACTGCGCGAGTTCCTCTTGCTCGTCGGGGCCATAGCCGGCGTATTTGGGCTCGACGAAGCAAACGTGCTGCGCCGGTCGGCCGACGGCCTCCAGGTGCTCAAGCACGTCTTGCATGAGTAGCTCACGAACGTCCTGTCCAAGCGACAGCCGCAACTCCGGATCGACTTCTTCAAGAACAGGCAGAACCACGTCGTGGACGATGCGCTCGCAGGTGGGAACCAGGTGCAGGCCGCCGATGCCGCTCATGTTCGGCTCGACGAAGCGGAGCGAGTCTTTCCACATGGGACTGATGAAGTCGACCATGGCGTCGAGCCGGCCAAAGACGGGGTTATTCTCGCGCTGGCTCGGGCCCCAGCATTGCCACAACCATTCCTCCTCGCCGGGCGACAGACGCAATGCCTCGCGGACACCGAAATCTTGCATGTACAGTTCCGGCAATCGCTTCAATGCGCTAGAGATGGTCAGCGATACGAAATGAATGTAGGCGAGCTGATCCGGCAGCACGGTGATGGGGCAGGGCAAGACGCGGATCGTGTCCAGTTCGCCGTCGCGCAGGTAGATCAGGTGGCGGCGAAAAGCCTCCTCGCGGATCTGCGCCATCAATTCCAGCAGCCGCGCCTCCGGAATCTTGTAAAACGCCTTGCGCACCCGGCTGGCCAGCCGCAAGCCGCTTAGACCGAGCTCTTCCGCGGGAGTGAGCATGACATTAATCTAATGATTTCGGCGAGCCACGACCGTTCACGTTTGCGCACTTGCGGACGCCGGCCGAGAACTGGGAGAGAATTGCGTGCAAATCCTTTACGAGGACAATCACTGCTTGGCCGTCAACAAGCCGGCGCCGCTGTTGACCCAGGGGCCACCCGGAATTCCCACGCTGGAAGCGATGGCCAAGGACTATCTGAAGGAGAAATATCACAAGGCAGGCTATGTCTATCTCGGTATTCCTCATCGGCTGGACCGGCCCGTCTCCGGAGTTGTGTTGTTCGCTCGGAGCACCAAAGCAGCGCAGCGGCTGGCAGAGCAGTTCCGCGCGCGGCAGGTCGTTAAGGTTTACAAAGGTATCGTTGCCGGCTATCCCGAGCACAGTGAAGGCATCTGGCAAGATTGGCTGCGCAAGATCAAGGAGGCGGCACGCTCGGAGATTGTGCCCGAGTTTTCCGACGGCGCCAAGCTGTCGTTGCTGCGTTATCGCGTGCTCCAAGGATGCGCCGGCGGCGCGCTGGTGGAGTTTCGACCCGAAACAGGCCGGATGCATCAGATTCGCTTGCAAGCATCCAGGCATGGTCATCCCATACTCGGCGATGTCAGCTACGGCTCGCAAGCGTCGTTTGGTCCTCCGGCCGAATTACCTCGTGACCGGGTCATAGCGTTACATGCCCACAGCCTGACATTCCTTCATCCCATCCGCTACGAGCCGATCACCGTGACGGCCTCGCTGCCGGATTACTGGCCAGTTTCGGCAGCAGAGATCGAGCGCCCAGGCGAAGTCTGAATCGAGTCGGAGTTTCGACGACCTGCGCTCCTGACTTGCCCGGGTTGCCTGGCTTGCCCTGGCGCGTCGGAAAAATCGAAATTAACCGCACAATCGGCAAGCGACCGGACGATACAGAAGAGGAGTCCAGGCAAGCCCTGAGGGTGAAGCGGATTATGCGCGTGATGCGGATTGGACCTTGGCTGTTGCTGGCGGCGCTATCGGGCTGCTGTCATCGGCCGCATTCCCACAGGGAGGACCTGACCGCTGGGCTTCCCATCGTGCCGCGCCAGCTGCCGGCGTTCGACTGGCAACGCGTGCCTGGGCTGGCGGAAGTGCCCCGGCATAAGTTCGTCGGGCCGTATCGGGCCCTGGCCGAGCAGGAGGCGCAATGTCTGGCTGCGAATAACTCCCAGGGCGCGGCACTCTTGCAACAGGAAGGACAGCTCGGATCCAAATGTCCCACCAGCAAGCGCGACATGCAACGGGCGCTCAACAACTTTAGCGGGCTCGAGTTGATGAACAAGGACGCCGGAACGGCCCTCGACCTGTATTTCCGGCTCGCCAAGAACGAGGCCCAGCGTGACATCCTCGATCGCAGCCTGCGCGAAGTCAACGAGGCCGTCAAGGAAGCTGACAAGATGGAGGCGCAGGGTCTCAAGATTCCGCCCGAGATCGAGGAGTTTCGCAAGAGACAGAACCTTCTGAAGGCGGATCGCGGCCTGGTAGATGCCGCCATCGAAAAGCTCAATCGACTCCTGGCGAACATGATCGGCATGCACGGCGTGCCGGAGCATCAACGCCTGCTGCCGACCGCAGAGCTGGAGCTGTCGCCCGTGCCGGTGGATCTGCACGAGGCCATCTCGCTGGGGCTCGGCAATCGCCCGGAACTCAGGCTGCTGCGCTACGCCCGCGAGGAATCCAGCCGCGGCAACATCTCGGTGATCCGCGACCTCTTGAAGTCCTCGTCATCGTTGCTTGGCAAGTCGCCCAGCGGGCCACTGGGCAAGCTCAAGACGTGCATCGCCGCCCGTGAGATCAACACGCGCCGCGACCAGCTTGACGAGGCGATTGTGCAAAAGGAGCGTGAAGTCAGCAGTGAGATTCGCGAGGCCGCCGGCGAGATGCGCGGTCATGCGTACCTGGCCGCCGTCATCCGCCAGCGAGTCGTGGATGCCCACGGCAAGCTCAACGAACAGGAAAAGAAGCTCAAGAACGGCCTGGTGTCGCCGTTCGAGGTCTATAACGCCAGGATGGCAGCGTGGAAGGCCGAGGCCGACCTTGTGCAGGAAGTTGCTGCCTGGAACATGGCCCGCACCAAGCTCAAGAAGGCCCAGGGCTTGCTGACGCTGGAATGCGGGCTGGACTATCAGCCGCGCTTCCATCACCATCTTTGCCGCAATCTCCACGAACGGCTGTCGTCGCGCCGATGTTGCGACGACTACTCCTGTGTGCCGACCAGTTCCGTTGCCCCCGCCTATGAAGTTGTTCCCGATACGGAAGTGCTGGGCTTGCCGCTCGAGTCGCCGCCGACGGATGATCCGCAACCCTAGTCCGCTTTGCCTCTGCCCGACAAGATCCCGTGACCTTCAGGACACACACCAAGTTGCCACTGGTTTTTCTCTTCGAGTGCACCTTCACGGTTCAATCTCACATCGCGATGAGTCAGTCGTTCCGGCTTGATCAGCTCGCCGTGTCGAGATAGGATTCACGCATGGGGCGAAGGAATCTCGTGAGTTGTCCGCGCCGAGAAGTTGACAAGGATCATGCCGATGGCCGCCGTCATTGACACTGCCGCCCAGGACCGCTGGGAGAAGGAAGTCGCGGCCGCGCCGGTGCGGCCGGAGCCGCCCTCAACTGTCAGCGGCGTGCCCATCGAGCCACTCTACACGCGGAACAGCCTCGACGGCTTCAATCCCGACACGGAACTTGGCTTTCCCGGTCAGTATCCATTTACGCGCGGCGTACATGCTACGATGTATCGCAGCCGGCTGTGGACCATGCGACAGTTTGCCGGCTTCGGCACCGCCCGGCAGACCAACGAGCGCTTTCGCTTCTTGCTCGCCAAGGGGCAAACCGGGTTGAGCACGGCGTTTGATCTGCCCACGCTCATGGGGCTGGACAGCGACGATCCGCGCTCGCTGGGCGAGGTCGGCCGGCTCGGTGTCGCAGTCGATACGCTCGACGACATGCGCACGTTATTCGACGGTATCGATCTCAACAACGTCTCCGTGTCGATGACCATCAATGCGCCGGCGGCGATCATCATGGCGTTTTTCCTGGCCAATGCCCAGGACCAGGGCGTGGACTGGAAGCAACTGCGTGGCACATTGCAAAACGATATCCTGAAGGAGTTTCATGCGCAGAATGAGTTCGTCTTTCCGCCGGAGCCGCACGTCCGGCTTGTCTGCGATGTCATCGAGTACTGCGCTCGCGAAGTGCCGCAGTGGAATCCGGTGTCGATAAGCGGCTACCACATCCGCGAGGCCGGCTCGACCGCGGTTCAGGAACTCGCGTTCACGCTGGCCGACGGCTTTCATTATATCGACACGTGCCTGGCACGCGGCATGGATATCGATGACTTTGCGCCGCGACTGAGCTTTTTCTTCAACTCACACAATGACATCTTCGAGGAGATTGCCAAGTACCGGGCCGCTCGCGTCCTCTGGGCCGAGACGCTGCGCAACAAGTACGGCGCCCGCAAGGAGTCATCTTGGAAGTTGCGCTTTCATGCGCAGACGGCCGGTTGCTCGTTGCAGGACAAGCAGCCGGAGGTGAATCTCATCCGCGTGGCCTACCAGGCGCTGGCGGCCGCGCTGGGCGGCTGCCAGTCGCTGCACACCAACAGCATGGACGAGACGCTGGCCCTGCCGTCGGAACATGCGGTCACGCTGGCGCTGCGGACCCAGCAGGTGCTGGCCCATGAGACCGGCGTCACCAACACGGTGGACCCGCTCGGTGGCAGCTATTTCATCGAAGCGCTCACTCGGCAGATGCAGCAGCAGGCCGGCGGTTATTTCGAGAAGATTGAGCAGCTGGGCGGTATGCTGGCGGCGTTGGAGAAGGGCTTTTTCCGGCGCGAGATCGCCGACGCTGCCTTCGCTTACCAGCGCGATGTGGACGCGCAGAAAAAGCTGATCGTCGGAGTCAACGCCTTCACGGAAGCGGAGCAGAAGCCGCTGGAAACCCTCGTCGTCGATGAGCAGGTGGAAGCGGAGCAGGTGGCATCGCTGGGCAAGCTGAAGTGGCAGCGCGACGCCGCCGAGGTGGCGTGCGTGTTGGCCGAGGTGCGCCGCGTGGCCGCCACTCGCGAAAACCTGATGCCCGCATTCCTGCAAGCCGCCCGCGCCCGCTGCGGCGTCGGCGAGATCATGAATGCCCTGGCGGACGTGTTTGGCAGGTATTCTGGAGTGGCACGGTGGTAAGGGGCTGCGTCTCAGACCGATCGTGCAAGAACATGCAATCCCGGCTCGTAGCTTTTCAGTAAGTCAAGCTCGTCGCGACGCCAAGCTCGAAGAATCGAGGCTGCTGAAAACCAGTTCATTGTCCTGAAACCACTGGCGCTGATCCGGAGGCATCATGGCGGAGCATCTCGCCCAGAATCGCGCTGCAAAACGAATTGTGCTCGCCAAGGTCGGGCTTGACGGTCACGACCGCGGCGTCAAGGTCGTGGCCCGGGCGCTGCGCGACGCCGGCTTTCATGTCATCTACGCGGGGCTCTGGCAGACTCCGGAGGCCGTCGTTCGCGCCGTCGCTGACGAGGACGCCGACTGGGTTGGGCTCAGCATCCTGAGCGGGGCGCACATGACCCTCGTGCCTCGCGTCCTGCGTCTCTTGAAGGAAACGGGCCTCGCGAATGTCGGCGTTCTGGTCGGTGGCATCATTCCCGAAGACGAAGTCCCGAAATTGCTTGAACTGGGCGTGGCACGCGTATTCGGCCCGGGCACGTCGATGCCGGAGATCGTGGAGTTCCTCAAGCAAAATAGCGGGGCACGCCATGATTGAGCGCCTCATCGAGCGTTTTCGCCACGGCGACCGGCTGGCACTAGCGCGCCTGATGAGCCTTGCCGCCCGCGGCGAACTGCCACGCGACACGCTGGGCGCCTTGCAGTCGAGCAAGCCGGCCCGAGTCGTCGCCATCACCGGCTCTGGCGGCGTAGGCAAGAGCTCTCTTGTCGGCAGACTCATCACGGTCGTTCGCGACCAGGGACTCAAGGTTGCGGTGCTGGCCTGCGACCCGCAAAGTCCGCTCAGCGGCGGCGCGCTTCTGGGCGACCGCGTGCGCATGGCCGGCAAGCCGGACGACGACGGCGTCTTCATCCGCAGCCTTGCTGCACTTTCGGGACAGAGCGCGCTGGCGGCGCATCTGGATACGATGATTCGTCTGTGCGAAGCCTTTGGCATGGAGGTCGTCCTCATCGAGACTGCCGGCGCTGGACAGGGTGACACTGCCGTGCATGCGCTGGCCGATGTCGTTGTCCTGCTTCTCCAGCCGGAGACGGGAGACGATCTGCAGCGGGAAAAGGCAGGCGTTTTCGAGGTGGCCGACGTGCTTGTGGTACACAAGGCCGATATGCCTGGGGCCGAGCAGGCGTTCGCCCAGGTGCGTGCGGCCGCCGAATTGGCGACTCCTCCAGTGCCCGTCCTGAAAGCCAGTGCCCGCACCGGCGAAGGGCTTGCGGAACTCTGGCGCCTGGTAGCAGGCCGGCCATTGCGACGACAGGCCGACCAGGTCGACAAGGATCTGCTCGTCGCCATTCAGGAAGAGCTTGCCAGGCGCTTTGAGAGTGCTCTGGCTGGCGGCGTGAAGGGTGTTCGCGACCTCGTCTCTCGCTGGCGGCAGGGAAGCGTCTCCAGCCATGAAGCGGCAACCGCCGTACTCGACTTGCTTCTAAATGAGCCATGAGCGAGGAACAGGAAGCGGATCTCTGGTGGGGCTCATACTCTGGCTGGACCATGTGGCCCAGTTTCATCGCCTGTCTGCTGATTACGGCATCGATCGGCTGGCTGGCCTGGCGGTTTGTCGAGAAAGACCTGTTACAGCTCACCTTTCTTGGGGTTGCTACCTCACTCTGGATCCTGCAGTTCATGCGATGGGGCAAGCGTGTCTTCAGCTACAATTACCGTCTGACGAACCGCCGGCTATTTCGCGACAAGGGATTCCGGCGCCAGAATCTCTTCAATGTCGAACTCAAGAGCATTGCCCACGTGCATGTGCGGCAAAGCAGCGTTGAAAGAATCGTCAACGTCGCCCGCCTCGTCATCCGCCAGTCCGACCCGAAACACCCGCCGCTCATCCTTGAAGGCGTATCTCAGCCGTTCGCTGTCGCCGACCAGATTCGCGAGGCCGTGCAAAAGGCGCAGGACGCGCAACCCACGTAGGGCGGCCATGTCGCCACCAGGCGGCACGCCGTACACGCGTGAATCAGTCAGGATCTCGCCGCGTCATGACCGAGCAAGACGAAACGATTTGCACGCCGGCCTGGTCGCATCTAAAATGGCGGCATGATCCAACCGAAGCAGGTGCGGCACAGTCTGGCATCGGCCGAGGAAGCGCGGCAAGCCTTCCAGCCCTGGCAGTTGCCTGACTTCGAGATCGGCCGGCACAACTTGCAGCAGCTTGCGGGGTCGGTCGGTCTTGAGGCGTTGACGGACCTCTGTCACTACCTGGGTCGCTTCTTGCCGCGCTGTCCGGATCCGGACATGGCACTCAACAGCTTCGAGCGTTTCTTGAATAGCCCCGGAGGGGCCGAGCAATTGCCCATGCTTCTCGAAGGCCGGGCCCGTGTGCTGGAAATCCTGTTGCAGCTTCTCAGCACGAGCCAGTTTTTCAGCGACCTTCTGAACACCAATCCGGACTACCTGGAAATGCTGCGCATCCCGTTGCGCAGCAGCCCGAGCCGGGTGGAACTCCGCGAGCAATTGCAAGGCGAGGTCGATGCCGCCCATGAGGACTCGGCGGTGCTGCGGGCCTTTCGCCGCTTTCGGCAGCGGCAGATCCTGCGTATCGGCACCAACGACATCATTCGCGATCGTCCGCTGGAGGAGATCACGCGCGACATCTCGCGCGTCGCCGATACGGCCCTGGAAGTGGCGCTGGCAACAGCGTTGCGCCACATCCGCAATCGCTTCGGCGAGCCGGTCACCACCGCCGGGCAGCCGGCGCGCTGCGTCATTCTCGCCTTCGGCAAGCTCGGCGGCAAGGAACTCAACTATTCCAGTGACATCGACCTGATGTTTCTTTACGACGACGAAGGCAGCACCCGTGGCAAACGGGTTACCAGCATCAGCAATGACGATTTCTTTGCCCGCGTCGTCACCGAGGTGGTTCGACTGCTGTCATTCCACACCGACCGCGGCCAGGCCTATCGCGTCGATCTGCGGCTACGTCCCGAGGGACAGCGCGGACCACTGGCACGCTCTCTCGCCAGCACCCTGTCGTACTACGACACACTGGGCCGCACCTGGGAACGGCAGGCGCTCATCAAGCTGCGTCCCGTCGCCGGCGACGTCCGCCTCGGCGAGGAGTTTCTGAAGGCCATCGAGCCGTTCGTCTACCGAAAATACCTGTCGTTTGCCGAGATCAACGAGATCAAGGCCCTCAAGCGCAAGATCGAGCACAAGACACGCAAGGCCGGCGAGGACGAGACCGAGGTCAAGACCGGACATGGCGGCATCCGCGATATCGAGTTCACCATCCAGTTTCTGCAACTGCTCAATGGCGGCGACCTGCACGAATTGCGCCAGCGGAACACCCTCAAGGCCATGCGCGCCCTGGAAAAGGCCGGCTGTCTCACCGACCAGGAGTACCGCGTTCTGGACGACGCTTACCGTTTCTTGCGAAAAGTCGAACATCGCCTGCAACTGATGTTCGACTTGCAAACCCACCGACTGCCCGGCGCTGCCGAAGAATTGCGCAAGCTGGCGCTGCGGATGGGCTACGTCCTGCAGGAGCCGGGATTCAGCACCCAGGAGACAGGAGTCAGGAGTCAGGTATTGGCGGCCGGCAGTCAGGAGCCGGTTGCGGACGGAGAAGAGGCAGAACTGTGCGACCCGCTGACGGCATTCATGCGGCATTACCGGGCCAAGACGGGAGTGAATCGCAAGATTCTTGATCACCTGTTGCATCAAACTTTTGCCGAGGCGAGTCAGGCCGAGCCGGAATCAGACCTGTTGCTGGATACCAACCCGGACCCGGAGAAGATCCAGGCGGTGCTCGGCAAGTATCCGTTTCGCGATGTGCAGGGCGCGTACCAGAACCTCGTGCTGCTGGCCAACGAGAACGTGCCGTTTCTATCAACGCGGCGTTGCCGGCAGTTCCTGGCCAGCATTGCACCGCAACTCCTGCGTACCCTCGCCGACACCCCCGATCCGGACCTGGCCCTGGTTAATCTCGAGAAGGTTTCAGCGTCGCTCGGCGGCAAGGGCGTGCTCTGGGAACTGTTCAGCTTCAATGAGCCGAGCTTGAAGCTGTATGTCGAAATATGTGCCTGGAGCCAGTTCCTCTCGCAGATTCTCATTACCAATCCCGGCATGATCGACGAGTTGCTGGACAGCCTGGTGCTCAACCAGCCACGCAGCGCCGACGACTTGCGGCAAGAGCTGAGCGACCTGTGCAAGGGGGCTAGTGACCTCGATCCAATCTTGCACAGCTTTCAGGACAAGGAATTGTTGCGCATTGGCGTGCGCGACATCCTGGGGAAGGACCAGATTCGTGCCACGACCGCGGCGCTTTCGGATCTGGCGGAGACGATCCTGGTGCGCATCGCCTCCGGACAGTTCCCGCCGCTCGCACGCAAGTACGGCGTGCCCTATCTCGCGGAAGGCGAGCGTGCCGGGCAGGTGAGCCGCTATGTCTGGCTGGCGCTGGGCAAACTGGGCGGCCGGGAAATGAGCTATCACAGCGACCTCGACCTGATGCTTGTCTACGAAGGCGATGGTCACACCGGGCCTCCCCCTTCGGCTTCGCGCTTCGACCAGTTCGAGCTGACGGACAATTTCCACTTCTTCACAGAACTGGCCCGGCGGGTCATCAGGGACACCAGCGTCATCGGACCGCGCGGCCGTTTGTATCAGGTGGACATGCGTCTCAGGCCGACGGGGAAATCGGGCAGCCTCGTGATACCGCTGAGCGAGTTTCGCCGATACTACGACGGCGGCGGCGCCCAGTTATGGGAGCGCCAGGCCTTGACGCGCGCGCGGCTGGTATTCGGCGACGCCGCTTTCGGCCTGGAAGTGCAGGCCGCTCTCGAGAGCGCCGCCTATGGATTGGACTGGTCCTCGGAACTGGCCGACGACATGCGCCTCATGCGCGAGCGTCTGGAGGCCGCCGGCAGCACCCGCGACGTCAAGCGAGGCTTCGGCGGCATCATCGACGTCGAGTTTCTGGTACAGATGTTCCGCCTCAAATTTGGCCGCACCTTGCCCGAACTCCGCAACCCCAACACCTGGGCCGCACTCGACACGTTGCGACTGGCTCAGCGCTTGACCGCCACGGAGCATGACCAGTTGCTTAAAGCTTACGACTTCCTGCGCCTGGTCGAAAGCCGTCTGCGCATCGTCCACAATCGCTCCTTCGATGAATTGCCGGAGAATCCGGAAGATCTCGACAAGCTCGCTCGCCGCCTCGGCATCGACCCCGGCGACGGCATTGCGGCCGGCCAGCGCTTTCTCGAAGAACTTGACCGCCACATGACGCAGACGCGTGAGCTGTTCTTGCAAGTTTTTGAGAGAGAACGGTAGTCTGGGCACAAGCGCGGCGTCAGCCATGCGGCTGAGCGCCGCGTATGCGACGCTGCCGGCGTCGCCAGCGTCGCAGGATCATTGAGGATCTGGCGCACCGACGTACTGCAGAGTTGATTCCCGGCGACATGCCAAGGGCAATGTCATGAGCAACCCCATCCCGGCCGCGACGATTGTGCTGGCCCGTTCCCGCGAGTCGGAGGAACTCTACCTCATCCGGCGGAGTCAACACCTGCGCTTTTTCGGCGGTTTCTGGGCGTTTCCTGGCGGCAAGGTTGACGCCGCGGATCGCGCGGTCCCCTGGCGAGGCCGGCGTCCTGACGATGGCCTGCTGGCGATTCGGTCCGCCACGGCCGCGCGCGAGTTGTTCGAGGAGACCGGCGTGCTGCTGGCACGCCGAACGGACGGTTCCTTTCCCGTCGCGGAGCCGGCCTGGGAGCGTGTTCGGCTTGAAGTTGCCGACGGCAGACGGTCCTTCGGGCAATTCCTCCAGGAAACGAACCTGGCACTGGCGGTCGAGGACTTCACGCAGATCGGCGAGGTGACAACACCGGAGTTCGCTCCGCAACGCTACGCGACGACATTTCTCGCCGGGACATTGCCGCCGGGGCAGACGCCCAGGGTGTGCGGCAAGGAACTGGATGAGGGCCGGTTCGTGAGCGCCGCCGACATGCTGGTCTGCTGGAACCGCGGCGCATGTCTGCTGTCGCCGCCGACGATCATGACTCTCGAAGCCGTTGCCGGTCGTCCCGTGCTAGAAGCGCCGCTGCGGCTTGGACTGACCATGGCACTTCTGAAGACGGGCAAGATTCATCCAATCTATTTCGCACCGTGCGTGCAGATGATCCCGCTCCGGACCATGGCCTTGCCTCCAAGTACACACACCAACGCCTACCTGATCGGCAGCGGGCCAGTGTACCTCCTTGATCCGGGACCTTCTGATCCGAGTGAGCAACAACGACTCATCCAGGTGCTGGACGAGAAGGTGGAGCGCGGCAGAAAGCTGGACGGCATCGTGCTGACGCATCACCATCCCGACCACATCGGCGCGGTCGTTGCATGCGCGGAGCGGTATCGCGTCCCGGTCTGGGCGCATCCTTTGACGGCGGAACTCGTGCGCGACAAGTTCGCCGTCGATCATCTCCTGAATGATGGCGCTTGCCTGGACCTCGGTCCCTGTCCGGACGGCGGCGGGCCCTGGCACATGCGGGCCATGCACACGCCGGGGCACGCGCCGGGACACCTGGTCTTTTACGAGCCGCGCTATCGACTGCTCTTCGCCGGCGATATGATCTCGACCTTGTCCTCGGTGGTCATCGCCCCACCCGAAGGGGATCTGACGCAGTATCTCGAGTCGTTGCGGCGTATGCGTGACCTCGATTGTCGCCTGCTGTTGCCAGCGCACGGCAATGCTAGCACGCAGTCGCGACAAACCATCGATGACAACATCAGCCTGCGCCTTGCCCGCGAAACTCAATTGCTGGACGCGCTGATGGCGGAACCGCAATCGCTCCACACCATCGACGACCTTGCCCGGGCCATCTATCGCGGTCTGCCACACAATCTGATGAAATACGCCAAGCTACAACTGCACGCCGGGCTAATCAAGCTGGAGCGCGAGGGAAAGGTGATGCATGTTGTGGACGGCTGGCGCCTGGCAGAAAAAAGCTGACATCACTCGCATCTGATAGTGGAATGAGCATCACGCATTCCGCAAGCCCAGCTCCTGCGGGGCGCTCTCGCCGAGGCTCTTTTCCAGGTCTTCGAGCCGGCGTAGTTGCTGGTCGCGTTCGCCGCGTTCCAAAGCGTAGATGCCGGGGGGCTCGAGAGTTTCGTTGACGGTGAGACGGCAATCGTGCTGCTTGCGCCGGCTGTGCCGAAACCAGTTCTCGAGACAATCCTGGCAACAGAGGCCGTAGGTCTTGAGTTCTTGCGTTTGTCCGTCGGACCAGAGCGCGGCAATCTTGTACGCCGCCAGGTTCTTGCAGCCGCGCGTGTAGCAGGAAATGGGATACGGCGGCATCATCGAGTTTCGCGTCGAGAGTCTCAGTCACATTCGTACGGGATGGGCTCGCCGTTGATCTGGGCAAGGGCGTTCATGGCGGCTTTCTGCTCGGCTTCCTTCTTGTTGCGGCCCCAGGCGGGACGATAGCGGTGCCGGCTGATGAGGGCGGCAATCTTGAAGCACTTGCTGTGATCTGGTCCCTTTTCGTCCAGCAGCAGGTACTGCGGGGTGGCGTTGAACTCCCGTTGCGAAATCTGCTGGAGCAGCGACTTGAAATTGCCGCCGTGCGCTTCCTCAGCAACCTGTTCGATTTCCGGACCGATGTAGCGCAGGATGAACGTCTTGGCCGCTTCCAGCCCACCGTCCAGGTAGATGGCCGCTACCAGCGACTCGAAGGCGTCGGCGAGCAAGCTCAGCGGCACGGCGGCGTGGTGGTGCATCCCCTTGCCCACGAACATGTACTCGCCGAGGTTTAGCGCCCGTCCGATACGTGCGCAGGTGCGCCGGCTCACGACGACCGACTTGACTCGGGTCATTTCTCCTTCCTGATAATCGGGAAAGCGGAGAAAGAGTTGCTCGCAGGTGACCAGACCCAGAACGGCGTCGCCGAGGAATTCCAGCCGCTCGTTGGACGCTAGCCGCGTGTCCGCACCGCTGGTATGGGTCAGGGCGGCGCGCAGCAGGTCGGGCTGGCGAAACTCGTAGCCGATGGCCTTCTGGCATTCCTCCAGAACATCGGCATCGCGAATGGTGAGTTCCTGCGGCATGGTCTCGCGGTCAAAACATCTCGAATTCGTGCGCGACTTGATGTTGACGTTAGCAACGAACCGCCAAAATGTCAACGCCGAGGCAACGACGTCCGCGAAACCGCGAAACCGCGAAACCGCGACGTGCGCCAGACCGTAACTTACGCGAGGCAGCTACATATGCCGTTGCCACGCCAAGTTCAGTAACGTGGCCGGCATGCCGCGGCCCAAGGTATTCCCTATCTGTTAAAATACTCCTATGGCTGGCCAGCAGGTCGGCCATTTGGAAACGGAGAGTCCCTTCATGGAACCGGGCGCAGGCAAGCTTGTCGGCATCGACCTCGGCACTACCTTTTCAGCCATTGCCACGCTGGACGACCGCGGGCAGGCGATCACGTTGCCCAATCAAGAAGGCGAGATGCTGACGCCGAGCGCCGTTTTCATTGAAGATGGCAGCGCCGTGGTGGGGCAGGCGGCACGGGATGTTGCCCTGGAGCGGCCCGACGCGGTAGCCATGGTCATCAAACGCTACATGGGGCACGCCCGCCATGGGCAACCGGTCGCCGGCCGCGAGTTCCGCCCCGAGACCCTGTCCGCTGTAATCCTTCGCAAGCTGATTGCCGACGCCGAGCGGCGCATCGGCCCGGTGCGCAAGGCGGTCATCACCGTGCCGGCCTACTTCGACGACACGCGCCGCAAGGCCACCAAGGACGCGGGCCGGATCGCGGGCCTGGAGGTGCTAGACATCCTCGACGAGCCGACAGCCGCCGCTCTGGCCTATTCCTTTCAAAGCGACAGCGGCGAGCCGGTGCGTGGCTTGCCCGAGCAGCAACGCAACGTGCTCGTCTACGACCTTGGCGGCGGCACCTTTGACGTCACGGTGGTCCGGCTATCGCCGCGGCAATTCCAGTCGCTGGCCATCGAGGGTGACGTCCGGTTGGGAGGAAAGGACTGGGACGACCGCCTCGTCGAGCACGTGGCAGCACGTTTCCAGGCACAGCACGGGGATGACCCGCGTAGCGATCCGCAGTCGCTGGCCGCCCTTCGCTCCGCCGCCGAACGGGCCAAGCGAACTCTCAGCAAGGTCTCGCAAACCAGCATCACATGCACGCATGGCGGCAAGATGTTGAGCGTGCCGATGAGCCGCGCCGACTTCGAGGCATTGACACGCGACCTCTTGACGCGCACCCGGCTGACCACCCAGCAAGTCCTGCGACAATCCAAGCTCAGTTGGGAGGCGATCGACCGCGTCCTGCTCGTGGGCGGGTCAACGCACATGCCGATGACCAGGCAAATACTAGAGGAAATCAGCGGCAAGGCGCCGGACAGTTCCCTGGCCGTCAGCGAGGTCGTGGCTCGCGGTGCGGCCATCCATGCCGGCATCGTCGCGTCGCGCGCCGGCTCCGCCGACCGCGCCGCGCTTTCCGAGCCAGTCCGTACGGTGCTCGAACAGATCATCGAGATCAACGTCAATTCGCACAGCCTCGGCATCGAGGTCAAGCAGGGGCAAGAGCATTTCAACGACATTCTGATTCCGAAGAACACCCAGTTGCCTACGGCCGCCAGCCGGGTCTACCGTACCATCGCCGACAACCAGGTGCGCGTGCGCGTCAAGGTCCTGCAAGGCGAGGCCAATCAGGCGGAGGCGTGCATCCGCATCGGCGAGTGCTGGGTGGAGGGGCTGGCGCCGCAACTGCCCAGGGGTTCGCCGATCCAGGTCCGGTGCGGCGTAGGCAGTAACGGCCTCGTCGACGTGATGGCCCTCGACATGACCAGCGGCAAGATGGCCCGTGCCGAGATCCACCGCGCCAGCGGATTGTCCGACGAGGAAATCGCCCGCGAAGCCGAATGGTTGCGCGGCTTGAACATTCAGTAGGCGGCGTGGAGAGAATCATGGTTTTCGCCGTGCAGTGCCCGAACCCGAAGTGTCGCAAGTTCATGCTGGTCGAGGAGCACGACCTGACCAAGGTGGTTTCCTGCCTGCTGTGCAAGACGCCGATCCGCGTGGGAGCGCCGCCGGCAGCGCCACCGCCCAAATCCGCGCCGCAAAAGTAATGCTTGACGTCAATGTGCAGGCATGCTAGGGTTTACGCGGATGACAAAACCCTCCCTGAACCCTGGAAGGCGGACAAATGCTGTTGTCGCTATTCCGTCAACGTCCATGTCGTCGTAAAGTGGAACGGAAACCGAAGCTTGCGCTTGCTGTGGAGCAACTGGAAAGTCGCACGGTTCTCAGCACCTTCACAGTCACCAACCTCAAGGATCACGGCGCCGGCTCACTTCGCCGGGCCATTCTCGACGCGAACGCCCACGCCGGGCCTGACGTCATCCAGTTCAACGTGGCCGGCACCATCAAGCTGACAACCGCCGCCTTACCCGCTATTACCGGCAAAGTCGATATCGACGGCACGACCGCGCCGGGCTTCGCGGGCACGCCAGTGATCGAGATAGACTTCAACCAGTTCGCCGGCCTTCGCTTCAACAGCGGGACATCGGGTTCCTCCCTGCGGGCGCTGGGCTTGGTGCGCTCCGGGGGCACTGGCGTGACCGTCAACGGCGCCGGAGGCGTGATCATCGTTGGCAACTACGTCGGCCTGCGTCTGAACGGCGTGACGGCTGCTGGCAATCGTGGCGACGGTCTGGAGTTAAAGGGCGCCGCCGGTAGCACCGTCGGAGGAACCACGGCGCAAGAGAGAAACGTAATCTCCGGGAACTACGCCAATGGCATCCGCATCAACGGGTCATTACGCAACCAGATCGCGGGCAACTACATCGGCACCGACTTCAGCGGCACCATGGATCGCGGCAATGCCGGGAACGGCATCCTGGTGACGGCCGGCGCACGCAGAAACGCCATCGGCGCCGGCAACGTGATTTCCGGCAATGGAGCCAACGGTGTGCTCATCAAGAACAGATCGATGCGCACTACCGTGAGCGACAATGTCATCGGCCTGGCAGCTTCAGGAACGGCGCCGCTGGGCAATCACCTGGATGGCGTGAAGATCGTGAATTCCAGCCGCAACCTGATCGGTCGCAGCAATCCAGTGACCGGGGTGACGTACCACAACGCGGACATGGTCACCTTGCAGCCAGTCAGCGCGTGGCAAGGCATTCGCAATACCGATACGCCGAATGAATACATGATTGTCGGCACATCGGATGACCAGGGCCTGCTGTTCGAGGGAGGCATCGACGGAACGGGCAACAGTTTTGCGGTCAACTTTCCCGGAGCCGCGGCTACCAGCATCTACGGTCCCGCCAATGTGGCGGGGGGCATCATCCGCCTCGTTGGGACGTACCGGAACGCCGATGCGGAAACCGCCGCGGTGACGGTGAATGGATTCCTTTTCGAGGGCACGAGCGCAGAACTGGCTGACAGCACAAAGTATCACACCATCAACCGGGCTGGAGCAAAGTTCAACTACATTCACAGCACGATGGGCGGCCTCGCTGTGGGCAACTACGACAGCCCGGTCGATCACAACACATTCAATCTGCCTCTGGGCCCCGGCCACGCCGCCCTTTACGATGTCTCGGACCCCGATAATATCCGATTCCTCACCGACATTGTTTTCCCCGGCGCTCGGAGCAACACTGCCTATGGCATCTGGTACAACGGCGGCACAAGTTACACGATTTGCGGCGGCTACAGCCTCGATCCCGTCAACAATTTCGCCGATCAGAATCGCCCGCTCGGCCAGGGCTTCCTGGTCGATTACGATTCCTTGACGGGCAAGTTCTCTCACTGGACGTCATTCGCCTTTCCGAACGGCATAAACTTCGTCACTCACTTTGAGGGCATCAGTAGCGTCGAGAAGGGCGTCTACACGCTAAACGCCGACTCGCTCCAGATCGGTTCGACGAATCCAACCCAGGGTTCATGGGTGAGCGTCCGCCGCAATACTGACGGTTCGTTCGGCAAGGCGGCATGGGTGGACCTCAACTATCCGGGCGTTGATCCCACCACCCATATCACCGGCTCGAATTCCGTCTACGGCAACCAGGTAGTCGGCGTGGTTATCGGCGCGGATGGCTTTTCCTACCAGGCCAGCGTGAATACCGGGTTCACGTTGTCGAATGTGATCAGCGGCAATCGCGGCAACGGCATTGCCCTCCACGGTGCACATGCCAACCAGATCGCCATGAACTACGTCGGCACGGATATCAGCGGCACGCTCGATCTCGGCAACGCCAGGAACGGCATCCTCGTGACCAGCAACGCCAGGCGCAACATCATTGGCGGCGAGGCGACCGGCGGCAATAATCCCACCAATAACGTTTTCGTCCGGCCGCCTCAGGGCAACCTGATTTCCGGGAACAACGCCCATGGCGTGCTGGTCAATCGCCACGCTTCGCAGAATAGGTTCAGCGGCAACTTCATCGGCACTGACGCGTCGGGAAACACCGCTCTCGGCAATGCGCTGGATGGCGTGGCCATTCGCAACGCCAACGGCAACATGCTCATCGGCTGCACGTTTCAGCAAGACCCGTTCGTTTTCTACAATGTGATCAGCGGCAATGGCCGGAACGGTTTGCGCGTCACCAACTCCAGCAACACAACCATTCAGGCCAATTTCTTCGGCATGGGCGCCGACAACAACACCGCCGTGAGCAACATGCAAAACGGCGTCGTCGTCGACGGCACCTCCACCAGAACCGTGATGGGCGGACCGATTCCGCTCGGCAATGTCGCTGCGGCCAACGGCCAGAATGGCATCGTCGTCCGCGGCCAGGCCCGCGGCTTCGTGTCCTACAACACCTTTTGCGGAATCGCCGCGTTCAGCGACGACCCGGTCTTCGGAAATGGCCGGAACGGCATGCTGATCACCTCCACAGGCGGCAACATCCTCATTCGCACCAGCGTGATTTCCAGCAATCTCGAGAACGGCGTCAAGATCGCTGGCAACGCACGCGGCGTGCGCGTTGCCGGCAATATCATCGGGCTCAACACTCAGGGCAAACTGCCGATGGGCAACTTTGGCAATGGCATCGAGGTGGGCGGCAACGCCCACGCCGTCATCATCGGCAGTCCGCAACCGACCTTCAACATCATTCCGCACAACGCCATCTCCGCCAATGGCGGCCACGGCGTGGCCGTTGTCGACCGTGCGCACCACGTCCGCGTGAACTTCAGCTATATCGGCACGGACTTGGACGGCCAGGCCAGCAGCTTGATCGGTCTCGCCGCGCAAGGAAACGCCAAAGCGGGCGTGTTCCTGGGATCAGGTACGCACTCGGCGACGGTTGGATCCGGCGATCCGAACCTACCCACGGTAATCAGTGGCAACCTCGGCAACGGCATCGAGATGCGCGGCACGCATAACAATCGAGTCGTCGGCAGTCTGATCGGCATTGACGCCGAGGGCTTGCTGCCATTGCCCAATCACGCCAACGGCGTCTTCATCAGCAACAGCGGCGAAAACATCATCGGCCGCACCAACAACACCGCGGGAATGCCGGCCAATGTCATCGCTTTCAACAATGGCAGCGGCGTCGCTGTCGTCTCGGGCGGCCAGAACGGGATTCGCGAGAACTCGATTTTTGGCAACGCCGGCCTCGGAATTGCCCTGGATCCTGGAGCCAACAATAACCAGGCGGCGCCGGTGCTGAACTCCGTGGTCAAGATGCCTCTCGGCATGCAGGTGACCGGCAATCTTGACAGTACGGCCAACACCATGTTCACGATTGAGTTTTTCGCCAACGCTGCCAACGAACCGGCCGGCCGCTACTTTCTCGGCTCGCTCAAGGTGAAGACAAATGTCAGCGGCGTGGCCAATTTCACATTCTTCGGGCCGCTGCCGCCGGGCGGTGCTGATTTCATAACGGCCACGGCAACGGACCTGGAAGACAACACGTCGGAGTTCTCCGCGGCGATCTTGTAGGCGCCGCCCGTTCGACCATGGCTGGTCGCTATCGCCCCTTGGGCATGGCCAGATTGGAGAATTGGCCGGGACTCATGCCGTGGAATGGGTCGCTCATGCGGCTGGCGGTCTCACGCGCGAGCGGCAAGGAAAAAAGGTTTCGGGTCAGATCTAGCGCTACGTTGGCTCGCTTCAGGAATAGCAAGGCGAAACAGGTGTCCGGAACGCCTGGGAAGAAGTCGCTCCAGCTGCCGTCGAGTTGCTGGTGAGCGAGGATGAACGGCGTTCCCCAGGCGTACCAGTCCTTGCCGCCAATCGTGCGGAGATCGTAAGCCACCGCGACACGTTCGACGGACCAGAGGAAATAGAGATCGCCGCGCGAGTTGGCGCCGAGGATCGTGCCGCCTGTCTGGATGTTATTCTGCTCCTTGAGAAGGTCCTGAATTTGCTTGAGGATAGTCGGTCGCTCCGCAAGGCCGGCCTGAGCGAGGCGTGTTTGCAAGTTCCGCATCTGGGCATTGGCCTGGGCCTTCTCGGCGACGGCCTTCTGCAGGCCCCGGCCGCCTATCCGCTGGCTCAAGAACAACAAACCTCGTTCAATGGCTTGGTCTCCCAGCCTGGCGGGCCTGGGCCTGTCCAGCTTACCCCCGGCGGCGCTTGGTCCTTCGCGCTGACCTTGCTGGATGCCGTTGCTCACGGCCAGTCCAAGCAAGCCGGCGCACGTCATCGAATCGGCGCGGAAGTTACCCGCCTCTGGAGTCCATCTGTACGCCCAACTGCCGTCTGGAGCTTGGCTGGCGCGAAAGCGGGCCTCCACCATGCTCAGCGATCGCGACACGGGAATTCCGTCGTTCTGGGCACGCCATAGCGCCAGGATCACGAACTGGGTGAGCGAGTTGTCCTCCCAGCCGGTTGGCTGAAAACGAAGCGCCTGTCCCGGGCGATATTGCAATGCGGGCAATGTCCTGACACTCTCCACCGGCCGGGGCACGAAGATCTTCGTCTTGGCCGCGTAGCGCACCGCCGACTTCAAGGCCTCAAGCAGCGCTTGCTCCTGCGCGGCGCTCAGAGTCGGACACTTGTAGCTCCAGCCGCCGAGAATTCCTTGACCGGCGATCAATTGCAAAGCGATGCGGCGAACCCATTTTCGGTCCTTGACATCGCCAACCATGTCCAGGAACAAGAGACACAAGGATCGCTCATAGGTGGCCGTCAACTGCGGCAAGCCGGCACGGACGGATTTGGCGAGCCGTACCACTGCCGCGTCTTTCTTGTCCACGCCGCACGACAGTAGCGTCAAGCCGGACAAGGCCCGCCCGCCAAGGCGGAAGGCGTCAGTTTTCTTGAGATACGCCACGCCGCGTTCGATGGCCGCTGCCAGCCGCGCATTGGTCCGCGGATACTCATAGACCACGGGTTTGGCGACAGCCATCACCGCGGCGGGGGGCCCTGCTTTCGTGACTGCCGGCACGTCGCTCCCAAGAACCTCACCCTGAACGTGCACGAAAGCTAGCAGAACCAGAGCAATCAAGCGGCCGGCGGCGGAAACCCTTGGCGTCGTTTGCAGAAACCTCCCGAGCCTGTCTGATCCCGGCTCCCTCCGCGACTTCTGGAAGAGGGGCCGGGAGGCAGGGTCATTTCCACCTCGCGGCTGCATCGTCGTTGCACTCAAAACATTTCCTCCCGTCGTCACCATCCTTTCTTCCGGAGCGAGTGGGGAGCCATCGCATCGCTGCTTCGTGGCGTGATGATTCATGGCTTCCACCTGCGGACAGAATGGCGCGCGCTGCCCGCGCGCCGTGCTACCCAGATTTGCATAGTCTTGAACCCATGCCAAGGCCATCACTCCACTCACGCGTCACTTGACAGCTGTCGGCAACTGGTAGCCTTCCTTGTTGAGTCCGATTCGATAGAGGCTCTTGCCGGCGGTGATGTACAGCGTCTTGCTTTCCGGTCCTCGACCGAACCCGACATTGGTGGGTATCTCCGTCTTGATGTACGCCAGTTCCTTGCCTGCGGGGGAATAGACGCAGATCCCCGGTCGTGTTGCGTCGCGGACCGCCACGTACAGGTTGCCTTCGGCGTCGCAGACCAGGCCGTCGGGCCCGTCTTGCGGCGCGTAATCGACCAGGACCTTGCGGAACTTGGCGGTGCCGTCGCCGGCCAGGTCATAGGCGAGCAGGGCCATGCGGCCCTTGTGCACGGGCGCCTCCTTCGGCAAACGGCCGATGCCGGTGGTGCCGTTGTCGTTACTGACGACGTACAGCGATTTCTGATCCGGCGACACAGTGACGCCGTTCGGCTTGCCGGCGTCGGTGATGATGCGGTGGATGGAGCCGTCAGGGTCGATGCGGTAGACGGCCTGCACCGGCTGATCGATCGGCTCGTGGCCCAGGTAACGTGGGTCGCTGAAATAGATGCGGCCCTTCTCGTCGATGGTGATGTCGTTGGGCGAATTGAAGGGCCGGCCTTCGAAGAGCCCGGCGATGATGTAGCTCTTGCCCGTCTTCATGTCGGTGCGGATGACGCGCCGGCCGCCGTAGTCGGCTCCCTCGGCCACGATCATGTTGCCGGCCGCATCAAACTTGATGCCGTTGGACATGCCGCTCGGCGAACGAAAAATGGTCGTCTTCCTGGTCTTCGGATTGAACTTCCAGATGTGTCCCGCCTCGATCACGCCTTTGTTGTCCCTGGAAGCGTGCGAGAAGGTGATGTCGCTGAAGTAGACCATGCCGTCCAGCGCCACAGCCACTCCTTCGGTGAGCACGACGCCGCCGTCGAAGACTTTTTCCAGCTTGGCGCCGGCTGGTACGATGCCGTTTTTCTCCTGCGACGTGACCGCCGCGTGCGAGAACAGGAGAGCGATCAGGATGCCCAACATGGTGAACACCGACTTCCAGTTCATGCGAAACGCTCCTTTCATGGCAGTTCGCTCGGATTCGCAGCCGGCGATGCAACCTGTCTGGTGTCGTTGCGCGCCGCGGTTTCCGCTATCTAAGGTAGTCTCTCATGCCGCGCACGCAAGGAGATTTTCGGAACCGCTCGACCGGCGAGTCCAGAAAGCAAGTCATTCCTTCAAGTCCATGAGGAATGCGGCCAGCAGGCCCGTGGCAATGGCAGCCAAGATGCCCAGGAACCAGCGGGCATAGCCCCAGCCGACCACGAACAGCAAGGCGCCGGCCAAGGCAAAAACCACAAAGCCGATGAACTTGTCCTTGTCCTCGATGGCGCGTCGCCGGTTCACGAACTTGCGGTAATAGATCACGAACAGGAGCAAATGTGCGGCTGCGTAGACAAGGATGCTGGCCAGCAAGGGCAGGAAGCGCAGAGCCCAGCCGAATAAGCCGTGGCTCAACAAGCCGGGAGCGGGCTCGGCTTCTTCGGGCGTGGGTTCGCCCTTTTTCGGCTCTGGATCGGGCGACTTTGTCGGTTCCTTGCCGGATGGATTCAGACTCTGCAAGACCTTGCGATTCTGCTCGATGCGTGAGATGAGGCTCTGGTCGCCGCCGTGAAACTTCGCAGCTTGGTCCAGGGCATCGCGGGCATCGTCGAGCAGCCCTTTCTTGCCGTAGGCGACAGCCAAGCCGATCCAGGCCTTGGCATAGCGCGGCTGCAGCGCGATCGCCTCCTTGTACGACTGGATGGCGCCATCAAGCTTATTCTTCTCATCGAGCAACCAGCCGCGGTTGAACAGGGCGGCCGCGAACAGTTTGACTTTCATTGCGCCCTGGGACCGCAGCAGGTCCAGCGCCTTGGCGTTGTTGGCGAGGGCGTCATCAGTCGAATTGCGGCCTTGCTTGGCGACCCCGAGGTTGAGCAAGCTGCCGGCTCGTTTGGGGGCGATTGCAATGACGAACTGCAGATGTTTTTCCGCTTCGTCGAAGTTCTTGGCCATGATCAGGCAGACGGCAAGGTTATTGCGGGCGTCCAGGTCGCCAGGTGTTCTCTGAACAATTCTTTCAAGCATTGGCCGCGCCTCGGCGAACCGGCCGCTCTTCATCAAGCCGACCGCCTCGTGAAAGTCGCCGGAGGATTGCGCCACGCTGGCTTGGCAAAACGCCAGCGCGATGCCAAGCGTGCCCGCCAAAAGCAAGAATCGCTGCATCGCGTTCACTCCGCGCATAATAGCGGCTGCCGGCGATAGGGCGAGGGCGGCAACTCGGGCACGTCTTCCAGCTGCTTCCGGCACCAATCGCGTAACTCGCGCACCAAAGCGAAAAGGTCGAGTTGTGGATCTTCCTCGAGGGCGTCGAGTGTCCGCACTGCCACCTCGTAAACGACATCGTCAAATCGATCGAGAGTGTGCTGGCAAAGATCGTGCCGCGGACTCTTCGACTGCATCAGCTTGCTGAGAATACTCCACTTGGCCATCAGCGACTCGTACCAGCGCGGGAAATGTGGCCAGATGACGCGATCGAAGACGGCCTTAATCGACGCCACTCGCGGATCGGCGAATTGATAGCGATAGCAGCCATCCGGTTCACGATAAGCAACGCCCTCGGACACGAGCGGTTCCAGCAGTGGCGTCCCCGGCGATAGTTGCAGGAAATTCGTAATGGTATGGATGTTCAGATGCCCGATGTCATGCAGGAATTCGACTGATTCACGAACATTTTCCAGTGTCGTCCAGGGATTGAACATGATGAAGCCGACATGCGTGTAGACGTCCAGTTCCTTCAGCAACGCAAGGGTGCGCAACACCAGGTCGCGGGACTGGCCCTTCTTGAACGCCCGCCGCGTTGACTGGTCAACTGCTTCGATGCCAAAGAAGACCATTTGCAGTCCGGCGTCCTTGAGTGGGCGAAAGGTGTCGTGATCAATCCATTCGGCCCGACATTGCAGCGAAAAGCCGACATTGAGTCGGCGCCGCTTCAGTTCTGCGGCCAGATCGCGGGCGCGCGGCTGGCCAAGCTTGCGGTTGCCGATGAAATCGTCGTCGACGAAATTGACCTGCTCGATGCCGTAATCGCTCACCAGCCGATCGATCTCGTCGGCGATGTTCTTCGAACTGCGAAATCGCCAGGGCCGATCGGGATCGAGATTGAAGCGATGGACGGCACAGAACGTGCACTTGCCCTGGCAGCCCCGACTGGTGGCCAGCGGCGGCATCAAGCCTTGCTCCAGCGTCAACGGCAACGTGTCGCGCAGCGGAAAGGGGAGGCTGTCGAGATCATCAGCGGGCACGGCCGGCGCATTCATGTGCAGGCGGCCTGCCTCCAGCTGGCACAGTCCGGCGATGGAAGTGTAATCGCGGCCTGATTGCAGGCACGTTGCCAGCTCCAGAAGAGGCTTCTCGCCCTCGAAGCGCAGCACTGTATCCAGATGCGGGCACATGCGAAACACCCAGTCGGGAGCGAAGCTGGCCAGGTTGCCGCCCATCGTGAGATGGGCCTTGGGTAGCGCGTAGCGAAGCTTCTTGGCAAGGTGGATGGCGCTTTCCAGACCATCCTCACTCATCAGAGACATGCCAACCAGTTCCGGATCCGTGCCGGCAACGCGTTCGAGGACCTGGTCGTCGCTGAGCTTTTCGATCTCCGCGTCGACGACATGGACCTCGTGACCGTGCCGGCGCAGCATCCCGCCGACATAGCCCAACCCCAGACATTCCTGGGTTCCTTCGTCGTAACCGGCAACTCGATAAACCGGTCGAATCAATGTGCAACGCATGTCCAGTCCTTTGCGTAGAGCCGAGCAGGTTGGCGGTTTGCCCCGAGCGGCTTTCAGTTTTTCGCCTTTGGTACGGCCTCGTACTGGCGCTCGAAGACGGAGATGGCGGCCGGTTCGGTTTCGCGCACGTTTTCCATCTTGCGAATTTCCTGATACGTGGACTTCGGTGCCTTGTTCTGCGTCGGCGGCGACGTCCCTTTGTCGTCGCCACCGCAGCCGCGTGCAATTGCGATGATGATGCCGATCACAACGAGGAGCAGGCAACCGCAACCGGCGGCTCCCTCGGATTGCTGGCTCATGGCGTCACGTCCTCAGGGACAACACATCCGTCCAGAGCGACCAACACGCGTTCCATGCTCGCGGGATGAACGAAGCGATACCCCTCCGCCAGCGCCTGCCGCACGCGCCCCATCACGGATTCGAATGCGACGCGGGACGGATGACAGTAGGACGCGCCCATCGGTCGGGCCATCATGAAGCTCGGGCAGCGGCGACACAGCGGTCTCGCCGAGCCGGTAGGACATTCGGCAAAAAACGTGTGCTCACCGGCTAGGCCGCGCCAGGTATCGATCATGTCGAGCAACGGTAGTGGCACATGCCCGTTGCCGGTCAAATTCGGCGGCTCCGTACCGATTTTCAGAAAGGAACAGCCCCACGCCTGGCCCGAAGCGGACACGACCGAGATCTGACAATCGCCCGAGCAAGCCTCCTCGAAGGCGAGATACTCGGCGGCCAGCGGCGTGAAGAAGCTCTCGTTCATCAGCTCGGCGAACTGCTCAGAGGTAAGCCGTAACTCGGCCAGCGTTGCATCGAGGCGGCGGTCGCTCGGGTAAATGATGGTTGCTACCGTGAAGGAATTGTCCGTGAGGTTGAAGAGGAAGTTGACCAACTCGAAGCGGTACTCAAAGTTCATGCGCGTCAATGCCGCAGTGGACACAATGGCGATGCCAAGCTCGCGACAGAGTTCGACGATGCGCACCAATCGGGCGAATGAACCGGGGATGCCGGTGAAGGCGTCGTGCAGAGCGGCGTTGTGTCCAAAGAAGTCGGACTTGACGATGACGCGCCGGCCCAAGCGTTGTGCCAGCCGATCCCGGGTCGATGAATCGTCAGGGTCCAGTCCGCCACCGTTGACCAGCAAGCGCAGGGTCGTGTCCGGCGCCCGTTCGTGAAGATAGTCGAGCAGATCCCAGAGATGCGGATAAAGAAAGATGTCGCCGCCGGTGATGGAGATCTCGGCGCTTGCAGCGGCGAGGAGGCGATCGGCGGCTTGCCAGACCGCGGCACGGGTTGGCGTCGCTAGCGAATGCCTGGCCGGCCGCAACGTTTGGAAGCAATGCCGACAGGCGTACTCGCACAGGTAGTTGATCTCGAGGTTAGCTTCGCGGGCATCATTGTGGCGGCGAATGGCCCGCGCCGCATGGTAGACATCAACGTGAAACTGCCCGTTCGCCCAGGCCCGCTCGTCAGATTCTAGGTCGTTGACTGCAAGCTCTCCGGTCGCAGGTGCATCGGTTGTGAGGACGCCGTGATAATCGAGGCCCGGCTCGTACAGCAGCCAGCGCGCCGCGTCCTTGTCCGGCTGCCACATGACGCCCGGCTTGACTCGCTCCAAAATCGGTGACGGCAATGGCACGCATGCTCCTAATGTATCAATGAGCTCGCACCGGCACACAGCGGCAAACGCGGCCGCCGCCGCCGCCCGAGGAATGCCTGTTGCACGAGCAAACCGACTGGCAGGTGCAGGTCCGCAGCGGATCGCACGAACACACCATCACCGTGTCGCATGAGCAGGCGCGGACGGTCTGGCAGGTGCAGCGACTGACGGTATCGCAACGGCAGCGCGAGCCGCCGGAGAGCACCGTGTTGCAGGTACACACCGTATCGCAACGGCAGACGATCTCGACGTCGTCGCGCTGCTGCGTCTCCTTCTCGTCAATGTGAATTTCGAGGTCTGGGCGCACGAAGGCAAACACCCGCGGCGCTTTGCCCTGGCTGTCGTTCTTCTTGGGCCGAAAATCGTTGTCATCTTGTGGCATGGAGCAATCCAATCTGGACGAGGGGCTGCGGAGCGTGCGGCTCCTGGATCGGAACCGGCTCGATAGGCTCCGCAGGACCCAAGGGGATGAGCGCTGAATCGCTCATGGCCTTGATCTGCATCATCACGGTACTGTTCTGCTCCAACCGGCGGACGAGCTGGTCACGGGTCAGCTCCTGATTGATAAGGCAGCGGGCCGCCTTGAGCCGATCCCGAGGCCGGTCGTCCGAGGTCATGTTCTTGGCGATGCAATCGCCGGCGCAGTGCCATTTACAAAAACAGTCCTGGCACTCGGGCCGCTCGCGAACGGTGTGGCCTGCCAGTGTCTGCAACTTGGCTTGGTCCACCGTGAATACCCCCGTACTGGCGTCACGCCCGCCATAAAAAAACTTGTCCGCCAGGTGATCATCCGGATGGCAGACTTCGAAGCACGACGTCAGGAGTCCTTCCGGAGTGACATTGAAGCTGCCCTCGGGAACGCCGCAGAACGTGTCGGTTACCGTATCGAGCCGAGCTCCCGAGTAGTACAACTCGAGGCCGTATTGCCGGGCGACTCTTTCCGCCTCGCGATAATTCTCGATGAAGGCCCAGGCTTGTGGGGCGGCCAGGCCCTTGGCATGTGCCCGCCCGTGGCTGAAGAGCGGCTCCAGGTGAATCGTGCTCGGCGAATAGCGTTTGAGGAGGTAGGCGACAATGTCGGCCAAGCGCAGCACCGTCTCCTCGGTGACCGTGAGTCGGACGCCGTAGCGAGCTGCATGGCTATCGAGGTGCCGCAGCGTGGCCTCGACGGTTTCGGCGGAACCGGCGCCGGTCATCGTGGGCCGTTGTCGATCCTGCGCCCAAGCCGGACCATCATAAGAGATCGAAAAATCGTGAATATGCCTCGCCACCCAATCTACCTTCCACGATGGCAAGACGCCGTTGGTCGCCAGGTTGAGAGCGACTTTCAAGCCGTGTCGCTTGGCCAGCTCTTCGGCCCGCAAGGCACTCGCAGTGAGCGTGTCCCAGGCGAGAGTCGGCTCGCCGCCACCATGGTAGGAGACGCGGAACTCTTGCTGGCCCAGTTCCAGTGTATTGCGCACCACCAGTTCCACGGCAGCCAGCGCGGTAGCTCTGTCCAGCGAGCCCTTGTAGTCGCCGGCTGACGCGTAACAATAGCTGCAGCGCAGATTGCAGGCGTTTGTCAAGAACACGGTCACTTCGGTCGGCTTCCAGTCACCACGCCTCTGAAAATTTGGCGGCTGATCTTCGGGCCCATTGACGGCTCCCGATTCAATCAGGAGTTGCAGGGCGTCCATGTTGGCGCCGGTGGCGCCGGGAAGCGTGCCGTCGCGCAATGACGCCACCATGTCCACCATGTCCTGGTTGGCCAGCACCACAATTTGCGTGAGCGGCGAGTACAGTATGTACGTGTCTTGCTGGTACGGGATGGCGAAAAACTCGGTGCTCAGCCGGTAGGCTGTGTAGTGTTTCATCCCAACTGGCACATCGGCTAAGGTAGGCGATGGTTCTCTCCACGGGTAGGAAAAACCAAAACCCTCAGAAGGAGAGAAGCATGAACCAGGACCGGCGTCGGAAGTGGAGCTCGGCGGACAAGCTGCGGATCGTGCTGGCGGGGATGC
>VGYC01000028.1 GCA_016873095.1 Planctomycetota bacterium
GATTGAGAGGTGTTCATGGACGACAAAACCCGACGCAAGCGACCCGGCTACGGGATGCGCCGATCCCGCGCCCCGGCCCGCTGCCAGCGCCCAAGCCGCAAACCGTTCAGCCTACGCTTGATTAAGGGCTAGCTACCCCGTTCGCTTCTTGTGCTCGCGCTCCGCCTTCTGTCGCAGGTACGCTTCCATGAACGGGTCAAGCTCACCGTCGAGTACGTTCTGCACCTGCGAGGTCTGCACGTCGGTGCGGACGTCTTTGACCATGGTATAGGGCTGCATGACATAGTTGCGGATCTGATAGCCCCAGGCGACCTCGCCCTTCTCGTCGTACTGTTTTTCGACCTCGGCCTGGCGTTTCTGCTCCTCGATCTTGTAGAGCTTGGATTTCAAGAGTGCGAGCGCAACCGCGGCATTCTTGTGCTGGCTGCGCTCGTTTCGGCTCTCGGCGGCTATGCCGGTCGGCAAGTGCGTGTAACGGACACCGCTTTCGGTCTTGTTTTGATGCTGTCCACCGGGGCCGCCGCTGCGAAAGGTCTCGCGCCGCAACTCGTCGTCGCGGATGTCGATCTCGATGGTGCCTTCTATGTCGGGCGTTACATCCACGGCTGCGAACGAGGTTTGCCGGCGGGCATTGGAATCGAATGGACTGATGCGCACCAGCCGATGCACGCCGGTTTCACTCTGTAGGTAGCCGTAGGCGTAGTCGCCCATGAGGTGGATGGTCGCGCTGCGGATGCCGGCCTCGTCGTTTTTCAGTTCATCCACCAACTCGACTTTGTAGCCGTGCCGCTCGCACCAGCGCGTGTACATCCGCAAGAGCATCTGTGCCCAGTCGCAAGCGTCGGTGCCGCCAGTACCGGCCTGAATCTTGATGTAGGCGTTGCTGGTGTCCTGCGGGCCACTGAGCATGGCCCTTGTCTCAAAGCTGCCCAGATTCTGCTCGATCTTGCCCAGTTCCGCCTCGAGTTCGGCCTCAAGGCTCGGCTCTTCCTCGGCCAACTCGGCTAGCGCCCCTAGATCAAGTGCTGCGGCCTGCATGCTCTCGAACGGCTCGAGTAGCGCGTTGAGCGGCTTGAGCTGGCTGATGATCTGCTGCGCCTTCTCCTGGTTGTCCCAGAAAGTCGGCCTGGTCATTTCTTCGTTAAGGCGGGCGCGAACGGCTTGCTTGCCCGCGACGTCAAAGACTGTCTCTAAGATGAGTGAGACGGCTGGTGACCTCATCCATGCGGCGGCGCAGATCAACGTTCATTTGGTTCCTTTCATGGCGTGGAGCAATCAGCTCCACCACGCAACTAAATCGGCTGGCTTACGGCGTCCATTGCAATACTATACGAACCCACAGCCGGCGATTTCGCCTGGGCGCTATCGGAAAAGCGAAAAAGCATTCCCCACATCAACATAGCAGAAACAACGCGAGCGAGGCAAGCGAGCATTGTCTTGCCGCGACGATGCGTACACTTGACCGAAGACAAGCTATCGCACCGATAGTGTCTCGCGCGTCTGGCCGACGCGGCCGTTAGCGTCGTGGCCAAGGATGAGGATGCGATAAGAGGCTGGAAGCCGAGGCAATTCCAATGTCACGCTCGCCTTGCCCTCGGGAGCGAAGAGCGACGGATGCCAGAGCAGGGTGGCTTCCACCGGCGTGACCTCGTTGGCTTGATAGCGAAACTCACGAACCAGGTTGGCGACTGCGCGTTTGCTCCCTCCGGCCTTGTCGAGCTTGCTCTTCGTCCCCTCGTTTGTCTTGGCGGCGTTACTCAGGTCGGCGAAGCGTTGCTTCATCAGGTTGCTGACCGTCGGTAGTGGCGAGGCGTCGCGGTTGTGGTCGCCGGCCTTGGCAAAGGAGTCCTTGGCGACCATGCGAACGGACTTACGGTCCATCCCAGCACGGACGTCGTCGTGTTTACCATCATGTTCGCCTAATCGCGGGGACATGGTGAAGAGTCCTTGCGCTGTGCTAGTCGCCAATTCCGGAGTGGTAGACTTCTCCTGTTGCTGAAGCACTTCCGGAATCAGAAGTTTCTTCGGCAATTCAGCAACGCCAACCGGCACAGCCACGTGCGTCGGGTCGGGAAGCGACCCGGAGGCTGCATAAATGACCAAGCAAGCCAGCAGGCAGCCAAAGGCACTCGCAAACGCGGAGGTCGAGGACGCCGAGCGCCGCAGGCCGCGCACCAGGCCCACGCACAAGGCGACTATGCCTGAGGCGATCAGGAACAACACCAGCGCACCCATGCCCAGACGCAACATCTCGACGGGCCGAGCATGCAAGTGAGCGAGTTCGCGGGCCGCCAGCGTGACGCCGGCGGTAACGTTACCGCGCTCTTCGTCGAGCGCGGCCAAGGCACGGATGTGTTTGTCGCGCAGCTGAGTCCGTTCCGCCTGCAGGCGTTTGGCCCCCCTGGCTTGCAACTCACGAGCGGAGGCGCTCTCACGGCAGAACAGCGTCATGCCGGTGTCTGCGCGGTGGGCCGTTAGAAGCGTCGGCTCGACGGGATCGACCGCCACAAATCGCCGCCAGCCCTGTGTTCCCAGAAACAGGTCCAGGTCGCGCCGCGCCTGTTCGCTGTCCTGCACCAGCAGGTCGGCAGTGTCCAGGTCCTGAGCTTGCCGGATGTCGGAAAGGAGATAAAAAGTTGCGGCCAGTCCGGCTGCATTCTGGTCAAATGCGCCAAGGGCGCGTTCGTTGACAACGCTGGCAAGAAACCAGGTCGGAACCTTCTTGCCTGTTTCTGTCGTCGCGGCTAGCGGCACCGAGACGCGTTCGCCACCCAGATAGGCTTTCTTGTCGAGCGGGGCGGCTATCGTCAGCTTTTCCGCAGCAGAGCGATACACCAGACGCTCGGCCAACGGCATCAGCGACGCACCGCCGGCATCGTACACGGTCAGCCGCACGACGCCACGTGTGCCGGCGATCGGATCGAGTTGTATTTCATGGCTGCCCTGTGTGGCATCGACGAAGGACTTGGCGATGATGTGCCCGCGGCAGGAAGCGACAATCAGCAGGCGGCGATACGCGCCGGAGTTGCGGACCACGGCTCGTAATGGCTTGCCCTCAGCCGTCACAACATCGGGCACATGCAAGAGCACTCCCTTGTCGTGGATGCCGAGCTTGGCAAATGGGTTGGCAGTCTCGACGACCCCCTGTGACGAGGTGATTCGCAAGCTATAGGAATCTCGCAAGTCCGGTGTGAAGGTGAAGGCCCCGAGTCCCTGATTGCGCTCGGATGCCAGCACCACATCCTTGCTAGACAGGATGATGACATATCCTTCCGGGTCGACCGGCTGGCCCAGCGGTGTGCGCACTCGATAGTAAACCCGGTTCGGCAAGCCGGAAACCAGTTGCCCGCCCTCGGGGAAGAAATCTACAGTCAAGCGCGAGGCGACCACGGGGATGCTCTGCACGAGCTTGTCGCGCTGCTTGCCGTCGCGGGACTGAATTTCGACAACCGCCTTGCCAGTTTCAATCTTTGCGGGCAATCTGGCGCGGAATGCGGCATGGCCGGCCGCGTCTGTACGTAACATGGCAGCAGCGCCGCCAGGCGCGGCAGCTGGCGCGGCTAGTTTTTGCTCGGCTTGCTCGACCTTCAGTTCCTGGCCATCGACCGTGATCCGGACGTTGATGTCCGCGTTGGGAACTGCCTTGCCGCCAGGGGCGCGGCGTCCCTTGTAATGCGCCTCCAGCGTATCGCCGCCGCGATACTGATTCTGGTCAAATTGCAGTTGCGGCGGTGAATCACGATAAATCTCCACCTGCCGCCGCGCCGGTTGCATGGCGACGGCTGACTCGGCAGCTTTCACCTCCAGCGTGTAAGTCCCTGAATTCAGGTCGTGGGTGAGCGGCAACTCGCCGGCGGCGATGCCGCCGCGGCCGGTCAGGGCCTGCCACTGCCTGACGGACTTGCCGCGCTGATCAAGCAAAGCGAATTGCACGGGGACCGGAGTCTCAGGCAACCGCATGTCAAAACTTCGCAGCACAAGTGCGCGGAAAAAGAGAACCTCTCCCAGCTGGTACATGGATTTGCTGACGGCGAGGTGGGTCATGTGCGTGGGCGCTTGCAGCTTGATGGTCTCTTCGATTTGCGCGAAGCCATCGTCCGCGCGAGCTTCTACGAGGAGCTTGTTGTCACCCGTTGTCTTGACCCCAGCTGGCAACGTGACCATGCGGTCGCCGCCGCTGGCGACTTCCTGGCGATGCAGTTCCTTGCCATTGTCGAATTGGCGGACTGTCAGACGGGCAGCTACCGGCTTGCCGGCCACGTCGCGCGTGCTGACATGGATTTGAGCGGGCACTCCGGCCGTCATCGTTCCCGGCCCAGCGACTTCCACCCGCAGCAGGCCCCGGCCTGCCTTTTCAGGCAGATTGTCTTGCGCTTGCTGATAACGTTGTTGGGCCATGGCGATGCGGTCATCGAGATCGCGCAGCCGCCCCTTCGCCTCCGCCAGCTCAGTCTCGCGTTCAGCGACTTCTGTTAGATGCCTGCCCCATAAACCAATGACGGCCAACAGAAGGGCAGCGGCTGCCGCCACGACTGCGATCATACGAACGCGGCGGCGTGTACCAGTCGTTGTCGGTCTCGGTTCCAATGGTTGGCTCAGCGAGAGCGGGCTCGCAGGCAACGGCAGAATTCCAGGCTCGGGCGCGCCCGCGACGATCGATTCGGAAGGCACGCGGAATTCCGGGACGGCGACGCACACCTGCGCAGCGCGCGCCAGCAACCGGCACTGCTCTTCGGTTTCGGCAGCCAGGGCGCGGCAGTTCGCGCATTCTGCGACGTGCAGACGCAGAGCCTCTTCTTCGGCTGGCTCCAGCAAACCGTACAAGGCGTCAAGCAACTGTTCCTGAGCTTTTTCGCAACGGATCATGAGGTCGTGCCCTTCAGTATCTCGCGCAATTTTTGCAGGGCGGTGCGCATCTGCGTCTTCACCGTTCCGACAGGACGGCAGCGTAACTCGGCAATCTCTTCATAAGTGAGGTCGCCGTTCTGCCTGAGCAGAAAAATCGCCTTCTCCTCCGGCCGAAGTTGAAGCAAGGCCCGGCGTAGCTGCTCGAGGACTTCCTTCTCCTCGAGGTTCTCGGCCGGCGAAGCGTCTCTCTCCGCGCCAGGCTGCAGGTCTGGACACAAGGGCCTGGCCCGTTTCCTCCAGGCGCTACGCTGCAAATCCTTGGCGGCATTCAGTCCGACCCGGAAGATCCAGGCCCGCAAATTGCGCACGTCCTTGAGGGACTTGCGGGCCCGCCAGCATTTCAGGAACGCGTCCTGGGCGGCGTCGTGGGCATCCTCCATGTTTCCAAGGACAAAAAACAAGGTGCTGACAAGCTCGGCGCGCGAGTCGTTAAAGGCGCGGACGAACCTCTCTTCAGAGGTCTCGGCTCCGCTCCCCGGAAGGCCGGAAGCACCGTTCACGGCCGGCGACCGCACAGGAGTCCCCACGGCCAGCTTGCTCATATCGCCATCCTTTAGACGAAGCGCGCGGAATCTTGGATTGGTCTCGCCCAAAAATAGAGGACGCCAAAGCGTTTATGGCCGCGCGCCTCCGCCTCTAGGAATGAAAACGGACGACTGCAGGCAATTCTCCCAGGATTGGCGAATTATGCAAGTCGATTGCCACATCCAGATCCAGGTTGGCCTGGTCCGGATTCCAGAATCCGGCAGTTGTCGAAATCACCGTTCCGCTTTGCTATAATTGGCTCGACAGGAGGCCGCATCCTTTACCGAGGCAACCATGCAATTTGATGTCGCATCGATGGCTCCGGCCACGCCGATCGTCGCTTCCGATTCTTCCTCTCTGACCCTGGAAATGCTCCGACAGCTGCTCGAGGTGCAAAGGCAGCAACTCGCCCATTCGCAGGCAGTGGCCAAGGCCCACGACCCGATGACGCGCTGGCGCATCCTGGCCGCTCGCTGGCAGCAAGATTTTCCAGACCTGCTCGACAATTGCCGCGAAGCTCTTCCCCAGCTGGAACGCGCCTACGCCTCGCTCATCGCCGCGCTTGTCGATGAGCTTCGGCAGAACGGCGATGACGCCGTGGAAAATGACTACGCCTTGCAGGATTTGCTCGACCGCTACGGAATGAAACTCGGCCAGCTCGGCAATATCCTCAGCTTGGTGGGACCGCTGGCTGAAGCGGGGTCGTCCAACGAAGCTGCCCAGTGACCATTTGGATCGCGGATTTCTTGCCCAATTGAGTGATGGGATGACGGTTCGCGTCAGCATGCCAATCCTGGTGTTGCTCGTGCTGCCTGCTGCTGTTTCGGCAGGCGAGCCTGTCGACTATTTGCGCGACATCAAGCCGCTGGTCGAGGAAAAGTGCTTTGCCTGTCATGGCGGCTTGCAGCAAAAGGCTGGACTGCGCGTCGATACCGCGAAGCTGATGCTCGAAGGTGGCGATCGCGGAGCGGTCATCGTCCCCGGCAAGAGCGGCCAGAGCAAGCTGATCGATCACATCACCGGCAAGAAGGGATTCAAGCTCATGCCGCCGGCGACAGACGGCGAGCCGTTCTCCCCCGCCCAGGTCGCAACCATTCGCAATTGGATCGACCAGGGCGCGAAGGGGCCTGCCGACGAAAAGCCCGAGGCCGACCCGCGCGAGCACTGGGCGTTTCGTCCACCGGCGAAGCCACTCCTGCCGAAGCTGAACAACGCCGCGGGCAGCAATCCGATCGACCATTTCATCGTTGCCGAATGGGAGAAGCGCGGACTTCAGCCTCAGTCGCCAGCCGATAGTCGGCTGCTGCTGCGGCGACTGCACCTGGACCTGGTCGGCCTGCCACCGACGCGGGACGAACTGGACAATTTCGCCCGCGCGCATGCCGCCAATCCGCAAGCGGCGTTCGAAGCCGTCGTTGATCGCCTGCTCGCGTCGCCGCATTACGGCGAGCGCTGGGGGCGGCACTGGATGGACATCTGGCGTTACAGCGACTGGTATGGCCTGGGGCAGGAAGTCCGTAACAGCCAGAAGCATATCTGGCACTGGCGCGACTGGATCGTCGAGTCGCTAAATGCCGACAAGGGCTACGACCAGATGGTCCGCGAGCTGATCGCTGCCGATGAGCTTTATCCCAACGACCTCGATCGCCTCCGGGCCACCGGCTACCTGGCCCGCCATTATTTCATCTTCAATCGCACTACCTGGCTTGACGAAACGGTGGAGCACACCGCCAAGGCGTTTCTTGGCTTGACGTTCAATTGCGCCAAGTGCCACGACCACAAGTACGATCCTGTCCGGCAAACGGACTACTATCGTTTTCGCGCCTTCTTCGAGCCGTACCAGGTCCGCACTGAGATGGCACCCGGCGAGACCGATTTTTCCAAGGACGGTGTGCCGCGTGCCTATGACGCCAACCTGCAAGCGCCCACGTATCTCTTCTTTCGTGGCGACGACCGGCAGCCGGTCAAGGACCGAGTCCTTGCTCCCGGCTTGCCGAAACTGCTGCTCTGGCAGCCGCTGGAGATTGCGCCGGTATCTTTGCCGGCCGAGGCGATCGCTCCCGGCTTGCGGCCGCATGTTCTCGATACCCATCTCAAGCTCGCAGAGAAGAAGATCGTCGCTGCACGCGTCGCGCTGGCACAAGCGCAGAAAGATCTCGCCGCCGCGCGCGGGCTTGAGAAGATCCCGTCAGCAGAAGCGACCAAGGATTCTGTCCTCCTGCGCGACGATTTCAGCCGGGCGGACAAGAACTGGCGTCTGGGCGACGGCAATTGGGACAAATCTGCCGGCAAGTTGCGGCAGGCATTTCCCGGCGAGATGCGCTCGTACATCGAGGCGAAGTCAAAGCCGCCGGACGATTTCCAGGCGCGTTTCAAGTTCCACATCACCGGCGGTGAGCCGTATCGCTCCGTGGGCATCAGCTTCGATGTGGCCGGCGACAACGAAGTGCTGGTTTATGCCAGCGCCGTTGCAGGCGGCCCGCGCATCCAGGTTGCCTACAAGCAGCCCGGTGGTGCTTACGCCTATCCGCCAGCAGCGAGCAAGCCCTGGCCGGTGCCGGTCAACAAGCCGTTGGAGCTTGCAGTCAAGGTTCGTGGCGACCTGGTCAATGTCTCGGCCGACGGCCGCTTCGTCCTCGCCTATCGCCTGCCGGTGGCGCGCAAGTCCGGAGCATTGCAACTGATCACCTACGCGGCCACCGCCGAGTTTCGCACGTTCGAATTGGCGACTTTACCAGCGGAACACCGTCTCGTGCAGGCAGGCGCCAGCAAGGATTCCGGTCAAGGGCCGCGGACCGTGGAGCAAGCGCTGGCTGCCGTCGAGGCCGCTCAGGCAGAGATCGAAGCGGCCGAACTGATGCCGCCTGCTCTGCGGGCCGTGGTGGCGGCGGATCGAGCCAAGTTCCAGCAGCCGCAAGCTTCCAGTTTCAAGGAGCTGGCGGTCAAGGCCGGCGCCTTGCAGCGCCAGCAAACCATGGCTCAGCAGCGGGCCAAGCTGGCGCGGGACAGGTTGGCGCTCCTGCTGGCCAACCAGAAGCCGAAAGGCCCCGATGCCAAGAAAACCGTCGCTGACCCGAAAGAGAACTACACGTCGCTGCGCGGCGCCTTGAAGTCGCCCGAGTCCAATCTGGAAGGGGATGCTGCCAGGCACCTGCAGTTCCCTCCTACCAGCACTGGTCGGCGGACGGCCCTGGCCCGCTGGCTGACCGACCGTCGCAATCCACTCACGGCGCGCGTGGCCGTCAACCACGTCTGGGGCAGGCACTTCGGCAAGACCCTGGTACCGACGCTATTCGACTTCGGCCGCAAAGGTGCGCCGCCGACCCACCCGGCCCTGCTTGACTACCTCGCTGTCGAATTCATGGACAACGGCTGGAGCATGAAGCATTTGCACCGGCTCATCGTCACATCGCGCGTGTATGCGCTGGCCTCGACGACCGCCGGCGCCGACGCGAAGACGCGCGACAGCGATGGCGAGAATCGCTACTACTGGCGGATGAATCCGATTCGCATGGACGCTCAGGTGCTGCGTGACAGCTTGCTGTCGCTCGGAGGCGAACTGGATCCGAGGATGGGCGGCCCCTCGATTGCGATCACCGACGAACAATCGCGCCGCCGCAGTCTCTACTTCGTTCATTCGAACAACGACAACCAGCGGTTCCTGTCCATGTTCGACGACGCCAGCGTGCGTGAGTGTTACCGTCGCTCCGAGAGCATCGTGCCGCAGCAGGCGCTGGCGCTCGCCAATAGCAAGCTGGCGCTGGCGATGACGGCGAAGATCACCGATCGGCTTCAGCAGAAACTCGGCAAGGCGGACGACACGGCTTTCATTCGTGCCGCCTTCGAGACCATCCTGGCCACGCCGCCCAGTCGCGCGGAACTGGCCGAGTGCACGCAAGCGTTGCAGGAACTCGGCCGGTTGCTCAAGGGCCGGCCGGATTCTACTCGACGCGCGCGGGCCGACCTGGTGCACGCCCTCCTCAATCACAACGACTTCATCACCGTCAGATAGCGGCGGCACGTTCATGTGGTCCATCGCCGTTGTCATTGTGGCCGCCGGCCTCATTCTTCTTGGCTGGTGGCGCTCCGGTCAAACCTTCCGAGACTTTCTGTTGCTGCGTGCCTCGCTGGCGTATGCCCGTATCTGGCATCGCTGGACCGGGCCGCGGCCGGCGCACTGGCCGGGGGACGGACCATGTCTGGTCATCGCCAATCACACCTGTTCGGCGGACCCGGCGTTTCTGCTGGCGGCATCAACCCGCGGCATCAGCTTTCTCGTCGCCGCCGAACATTATGACGTGCATCCGGCCATCCGCCTGATTCTGGATCACCTGGACTGCGTGCGCGTCCGCCGCGACGGCCGTGACTGGCTGGCCATTCGGCGGGCGCTACGTCGGCTCGAAAACGGTCTGGCGGTGTGCCTGTTTCCGGAGGGGAATCTTAGCGGCGTGCCCAGCGGACGCCTGCTCCGCGCCAAGCAGGGCATCGCCTACCTTGCCCTCAAGACGCGCGTGCCCGTCTATCCCGCCTACATTGCCGGCGGTCCGCGCACGGAGGAACTGCTCAACTCCTGGGTTCTGCCCACGCGCAGGGCCGTCCGCGTCACATTTGGCGCCGCTATTGACCTGTCCGAGTACCGCGACCGCCGGATCACCCGAAGCCTCATCGCGGAAGTGACGGAGCATCTGATGCAGGCTGTCGAAGCCCTTGGCTAACGAACCACAGCACGCTGCGGCCCTGGACGTCGCCATCTGTCCGAAATATTCGTCCAGGATTCGTCCAGAAAGAGACATACACCCCCTCGGCAAATCCTCTCGATGGGCAACCCTTGTAACTTCTCAATATCCCTGGGCAAACGTGGCGATGGATTGCGTTGCGCCTGCGGGTTTTGCACACGCGCACAAACATTGAGGCCCCCCTTCACCCAGACTTATTGAGAAGTTACCAACCCTTGACGTAACAATTTATCTGGACGCTGGTTGCGTTATTCCAGCACCTTCTCAGTAAGTCTGGGTTGAAAGCGGCCAAGGGAGGCGCGTGGGTGTGTAAGACTCGCAGCGTAATGCAATCCAAAATGCCGCACCCAGGGCACTTGAGAACCTACGTTCCAGCCTCCGGCCGTCGCCAGCAGTCATCACGGTCGATTTCAGTCTGCTCTCGCCGGCTTCATCAAGAAGAATGCATACACTGCCGCCCCCAGTGCAATGAACGCCATTCCCGCCGCTGCCTCGGTTGTTTGCTTGAGGAACATGTTGCCTAGCAGCAGGGCCGGCAGGATGAGGTAGACGATGGGCACGACCGGATAGCCCCAGCAGCGGTACGAGCGGTTCGCGTCCGGCAGTTTGCGGCGGAAGACGAAGATCGTCGTCACTGCCAGGGTCTCGAAGGTGATGGCCCCGAACATGGCGTAATCGGTCAGCACATCGAACGGCGACTTCATGGGATCCAGCACTTCAAGCTGAATTCCCAGTGCCACGGCGAGCACCAGCAGCACCGCCCAGCTTGCCATCACCAGGATGGCGCGTGCCGGCGTATGGTAGCGTGGATGCACCGCACCGAGGGCCCGCGGAGCCAGGCCATCCTCACCCATCGCATAGAGCAAGCGTGGCCCGACGAGAAGATTGCCGTTCAATGCGCCGAAGACGGAACACATGACGGCCGTCGATGCCAGCAGCACGCCGATGGGCCCGAGCAGCCGCGAGCAGAATTCCGTCGCCACCGTGGTCGATTCCGGCAGCACCGCCATTTCACGCTGCGGCACGACGGCGTGATAGGCGTAGTTCACTCCCAGGTAGCAGAAGATGATGATGCCGACGCCGCCGAGGAATGCGATGGGGATGTTGCGTTGCGGCCGGGCGACCTCCTCGGCCACGGGGGCGAGGTTCATCCAGCCGTGATACGCCCAGAGCACGCCGAGAAACGCCGTGCCCATGCCGCCCAGGCTGAACTCCGGCGCCGGTCGGAGCACGAGGTTACGCGGTTCCACGGCAACGGCGCGGCTCACGATCACGATCGGCAATACCATGATCGCTGCCAGCGACAGTACCTTGACCATGGTGATGAACAGTTGCAGGCCGCCGCCCCAGCGGACGCCGCGCACGTTGACCAGCGCCAGCGCGAGGATGACGCCGGCGGTGACGGCGCGCTCTTCCCAGAACAGCAGCACCTCACTGCCGCCCTCCAACTGACGAAGGATGTCGTGCAGGGAAATGGTAAAGATCGTTGCAAGCGCAGCCAGCGACGCGGCGCGGATGATCCAGAACTCGACCCAGCCCCACAGGAAGCCGGCCATCCGGCCATAGCCTTCGCGCAGGAAGACGTAGTTGCCGCCCGCTTTCGGAAACAGCACGGCAACTTCCGCCAGCGCCAGAGCGCCGAGCAACGTGAGCAAGCCGCCCGTCACCCACAACAATGCGATGTAGGAAAAGTCCGGCACATTGCCGGCGATCGAGCGCGGCTTGACGAAGATGCCCGAGCCTATGACGGTGCCGACAACGACCGCCGTGGCCATCGGCCCGCCCAGACCACGCAACAGGCCGCCGGATTGCTGCTGGCTCATATGCCATTAGGCTCTTGTTTACATTTGTTGTTCGAAGGCAACCGGCGTTGAGACGTCTTCTTCATGCCATGCGCAAGTAGCGATGCTCGATCAACCGCGCGTCGAAAGTACCCAGACCCAGCAGGCCGGCGAGGATGATGTGCTCCGGCTGGCGGCGCTCGAAGGGTTCGGCGCCGCGACTGTCGGGGATGGCGCGGAACTCCTGGGCGGCGAGCAGTCCCGCCTCCGGCGTGCCCAGCGCGGCGAGAGCGGCCAGCCTCGGCGACAGCGTCACCGCCGGGCCGCTGATGGTTTGCCCCATCTGTGCCACGGGCCGCCAGCCTTCCAGCGCACGCTTGGCGTCGATGATGTCCCAGCCGACATGGTCCATGGCCACCGGGTCGGTGGCGAAGAACAGCGATTGCCTTCGCCACGTTCCCCACGTGCGGTTCCAGCTTCCCGGGCCCCCCTCGTAGACGCCGATCAGGCCATCCATGATGTGCAGGGTCGCCTTCTCACGCAACGGCCGCTGGGCCACCGCCGTGGGAATGAATGTGTTGCACTGGTTCGGACCGCTAACGGCGCCATCCAGCCGGTAGATGCCGGCGATGTGGCTGCGCGCCACGTTGTTGTTCATGCCGTGCGACATGTTCTTCAGCGCGATCGTGATGCCTGACGAACGATGATCCTTCAAGCAGGGGATCGTGATGATCTTGTCCACCATGCGCGTGACGATCGTGGACAGGTGCGACCGAAACCGGCGATCGTCGCGCGCGCTGTGCTCCGGGGCGGCAAAGCCCATCGACACGAACACGTCCGGATCGTAACCGACAGCGTGAGGGTCACGATCCCGGCCACGGAGTTGCCCGTCAATCTCAAGCTGCGCCTCGTCGTAATCCGCCGAGGCAGCGTACCAGCGGACACCGTCCATCTCGCGCTCGCGCATCAGAGTCTCGTAGCCGGTGTCGCGAAATTCGGCAGCATAGCGCTCGTAGACGATGATGTCGCGCGGCGGAATGCCGATTTCCTTGAGCTTGTTGACCGTTTCGAGCAGGACTTCCGGGCTCGAAATCGAAGGGATGGAACCGTTGCGCGTCCGGCCGACGGGATTGACCTTGATGCCGATGCGGTCGCCGCGCTGAAAGAAGCGCCGCCAGCCGTCGAGCGGGTTGTCGGCTCCCACCAGCTCGCGCATGCCGCGATCCATCATCTGCCGCACCACGTCGCGGTTGATCACGTGCGTCGGACTGACGGCGGCCGGATGGCGCACCTCGACGACCCGGCCAGGGAACGGTCCCGGCATGGCGTACTCTGCCCGTGGGTCCTCGGCGGTTCTGCCCGTGAAGGGCGAAGGCGCCCCGTCGCGCCCGCGCAGCGCCTGCCAGCCCAGCGCCCCCCACCAGCCGGCGGCGCCGCCGGCCAGCAAGCCCAGCCCACCGCCCACAAGCAAGCCGCGGCGCGTCACGCAGCAACCGGGTTTCGTGCCGGGAGTACTCGCATTGCTCATGATCGTTTTCCTTGGTTCGGCAACAACGGGCCAAAGCTCATGTTACCTGTGCCGAATGTATCGGGCAAGTTTGCCGTTGCCCGAATGTCGTCCACCGACAGAAATGTCCCCTCTCTCTCCAAGATAGAATTGTCCCCTTGGGACATCTCAAGGTGGGGGGGCGATTGCGGATCGGAAGAAGGGTTAGCCCGACTGGAGTTCCGGCAACCGCCCACCACCAGCCGCGGCTCAGCCTAACCGCTGCCGCCCCTGCCGACGCCGCAGTTGCTCCGCCCGCGTGCACGATTTCTTGATGATGTTGAACAACTCGTCGAGGAATTGCTCGCGGGGCAGCGCAAGCAGCTGCCGCGAGTCGATGGGCGGGGCAACGGAAACGGCGATGGCGCCGGGGCGTGCTGGCCAGAAAAGCGGCGCCGGGACGGGATAGGGTCGCCAGCGCGGCCAGGCATCGTAGGCGCCGGCAATGCCCATCGGCACGATCGGGCAGGCCGTGCGCCGCAGCAGCAGATGCACGCCGGCGCGCATGGGCAGCAATTCGCCGGTCGGCGTGCGCTCGCCTTCGGGGAACACGACGACCCCCTTGCCCGCGCCGAGCAGGTCCAGCACGGTGCGGATGCCTTCCTTGCCGACACCGTCCTGGTCGATGGGTACGGCGCGGAAGGCTCGGATCAGGCCGGCGAACAGGCGATTGCGGAACAATGTCTTGCGCGCCAGGTAGCACATGCGCCGGCCCGCGGCCAAGCCGACTATCACCGGGTCGAGAAAGCTCTGGTGGTTGGCCAGCACCAGCACCGGGCCGCTCGCCGGCATGTTGTGCTGACCTTCCATGCGCAGGCTGAAACCAAACGTCATGATGCCCGAATTGAGCAGGTAGGAAGCGTCGTAGATGGCGTCGGAAAAGGTCATGTGCCGTCCGGCCAGTGGATTGTGCGACTGCAGATTGAAGATTTAACGAAACAAGGCCATGTCTTGTCAATCGGCAATCCGCAACCCAGATCGGAGCCGGATCGAGATCTCCCCGGCAAAAATGCGAACACGACTGGCCGGGCGTGAGCCTCGCGAAACTTGGCCGTCCACTCGTTTCGATTTCGTAAGCAATTGATGCGAGCTATGTTACGTCGAGGAGTTACCGGCCACATGGGGGTGGGGATTTGGCCGGCAAGTCCGGCATTGTCGTCGCCGGGGGAACGGCCAAGCGGCCTGGCGGTACTCACTGCGCCAGTTCGCTACAAGCTGTTCAGAAAATGCAACAGATCCGCGAGTTCCTCGCCCGCAAGGGCACCACGTAGCTGATGTCGAAAGCGTGTGAAGACTTCTTCGAGGTCGCGGGCCCGTCCATCGTGAAAATAGGGGCCGGCCTGGCTGATGCCGCGGAGCGACGGCGGATTGAAGTGAGATTGGCCGTTCTCGTCCTTGAGACCGACATCGAATGATTTCGCTGAAGTGTAAGTAGCTGGCGTATGACACGTTGCGCATTTCTCCCTGGCGAAAACCTTGCGGCCGCGTTTCAACGCCTCCGCGTCGATGGTACCGCGGGCTTTGGCCAGCGACGGTGGCGGCGGCAACGTTTGCAGAAACGCGGTGAGATCGCGGACCGCTTCCGCCGATGGCTTCGGGCCGCGCATGGTGGTCGTCAATGACGAACGAACTTGTGTCTCCAGATCCGGCATACCGCCGTTCCAGGCCCACGGTCCCGTATCCTTGACACCCAGGAGCGAGAGTACGCGCTTCGGCGTGCCGAATGAGCCGTCGCTGAAATTGTCGTTGAGCCGGCCATTGCTGTGACCGTCGGGATGGCAACTCTGGCAGCTGAACCATGCAAGATGGGACAGGCGGGCATCGTGAAAGAGCGCCTCGCCGCGCTCCGCGGGCGTCAAGTGGGCGGGCATCGTTCCCAGCGCGATTTCACCCAGCACGCGCGAACGTTTCAGGTCCAGCACCGACACGGAATCGGCGAAAGTGTTGGCGACGTAGGCGCGCTGGCGCTTGCGATCGACAGCCAGCGCGACGGGGCGCTGGCCAACCGGCAGCCGCGCCCAGATGACTTTTTCCGGCCGGCCGATCATGACCTCGTTGGTCCCCGCCAGGGCGACCAGCAGTTGATCATCGTGGATCTCGGCGACGTCGGCCGGGTCGCCGGCGCCGCGCTCGATGTCGCCGACCATGTAAAACTGGTCGTCGCGGGTGGCGTCGGCGAGCGGGTCGAGCAGGCTCGCCAGCGGCAGTTTGCGGACGTGGTTGATGAGCACGTTGCTGTTTTGAATCTCGCCGGCGACGGTGTGGCCGAAGCGGTTGAGCCGTTGATGCGACAGCCAGAGTGACTTTCCGGATCGGTCACGGGCCAGGCCGCGGATGTTGTGCCCGCCCAGGTCGCGGACGGACTCCAGCTTCCGCGCAGCGACATTGACCACGGCCAGCTTGCCGCTAAAGGCATCGGCCACGATCACCTTGCCCGCCGCGGGGATGAACAGCTGCCCGCGCGGTGCGAACGGCAAATCCACCGTTGTGCCCGCACCCCTGGCAAGGTCGATGATCGCCAGCCGCCTCGACCAGAGGTCGGCCACCGTGGCGACACCGCCGTCCGGCGACACCTGCACGCTCATCGGATACAGGCCGATCTTGACGCGCCGCAGTTCACGTAGCGAGTGGCGCTGATACTTGCTGACTACCAGTTGCCCTGGCGTCGTCGCGAGAACCAGGTCGCCCGAGGCGACCATGTCGGAGATTTTGCCACCGACTCGCAGTTCGCCAATCAGCGCGAGTTTGTGCGTGTCGATGATGCTGATACTGCCGCCATCGCGGTTGGCGGCAAGGAGTGTATCGCCGTCGTCGGTGAGTGATAAGCGGATCGGGCGGCGCAGACGTGCCTCGCGTGCCGGGATGGAAGGGGGGTCGACGAGCGCGGGCGACTCGGAACTGAGCCAGCCATGAGTGAGCAACGCTGCCGACAGATAGATGAGGCAATGCCGCAGCATGACTGTCCTTGCGTGGCTTCCGTTCGGTGTTGGCAGGACTGCATCGTCGCCAGTGATTCTTCGGATGCGAAGCGTAAAATCTACGCCAGGATCTCGCGCACCGGCCGACCGCCATGGGCGATGGGGATGGGTCGGCCGCCGCGATCGCGAACCAGCATGTCCGGGTCGATGCCCAGACACTCATAAATCGTGGCGCAGATGTCGCCGGTGCTGACCGGCCGCTCCTTGACATAGGCCGCGTGCGCGTCCGAAGCGCCGTGGATCGTGCCGCCGCGAATGCCGGCGCCGGCGAACAGCACGGTGTAGCAGTACGTCCAGTGATCGCGGCCGGCGTTGCGATTGACCTGCGGAGTTCGGCCCATGTCGCTCATCATCACCACCAGCGTCTCGTCGAGCAGGCCGCGTGTATCAAGGTCTTCCATCAGGGCGCTGAAGGTGGCGTCGAGCGAGGGGAGAGCGCCGCGCAGCCAGCCGAAGTTGTCCGCGTGCGTGTCCCAGGAATTGTCGGCTGGGAAATCCCAGGTCACGTTCACGAAACGGACGCCAGCTTCGACGAGACGGCGAGCGATCAGCGTGCTCGAGCCAAACAGCGTGCGATCGTAGCGGTCGCGCACCTGGCCCGGCACGGTGCTGAGGTCGAAAGCGCTCTTGAGCTTGTTGGAGGTCAACAAGGAAAGCGCCCGCTGCTGGACGCGGTTCAGGTCGTCGAGGCCCCGCCCCGCTTCCATGCGCCGCTGGTGGCGATTGAACTGCTGCAATAATGATTCGCGGGTCCGCAAGGCATCCAGCGTCACGCCCTCGGCCAGCCGGCTGTTTCGCGACAGATACGGCTCGCCGGCCAGCAGTCGTGCCCGGCCGACAGTGCGCACCTGCGATGAATCGAACTCCGAGAACAGCGGATCGTAGCGCTTGCCCAGAAAGCCTGCGTAGGGTCCCGGATAGCGGACCACGCCGCCGGCGTTGCCGGCCCCGGCGTAGTTGGGCAGGTACAGATAGGCCGGCAAGTCGTCGCTCTCGCCGCGCAGATACTCGCAGACGGCGCCCATGCTGGGCGGGAATGTATCGCGAGTCGACGTGATGTCCGGCAAGAACTCCTCGTAGCCGGTATAGCTCGGCAGCGGGTTGTGGCAGCCGGCCTTGTGATTGACCGAACGAACCAGCGCGGTCTTGTGCATCCAGCGGGCCGAGCGCGGCAGGTGCTCGCAAAGCTGCATTCCGGGGACGTTCGTCGCGATGGGGCTGAATTCACCCCGGATGCGCTCCGGAGCGTTTGGCTTCAGGTCAAACATGTCCTGCGTCGGCGCTCCGCCCAGCAAGTACATGAGGATGACGTTCTTGGCGCGACCGGGCCGGCGGCGGCCTCCCTGGTTCTGCTCCACCGCCAGCAGGCTGGGTAAGTTGAACGCACCGCCCAGCAGCGACAAGGCACCGGCTTTCAGCGTTTCGCGGCGGGTCAGTCCATCACACAGGCGACGTTTGCTGCCCAGCATCGTGATCATCGGCATGGCCTCCAAAACCTACGCTTGATCATAGCGACTCGTCATGTGTCGCTCCAGTCAATTCGAGTCGGCGGCGCTGGTGGCACTGGTGACTGGTGGCATTGGTGCTTGACTCGACGCGCCGCGGCGACTAGATCGGCTGCATGGGCCGACAACCATTGCTCGACTGGATGCAACCGCCGGCGCCGCGCTTGCCACTCTGGCTGAAACTGCTCTACTCCGGCTTCCTGGCCGTGCTGCTGCCCATCTACTGGCGCGACTACGGGCCGAGCAACTTTCTGTATTTTTGTGACGTCGCGCTGTTCTTCACGCTGGGTGCGCTTTGGTGCGAGAGCCCGCTGCTGGCCTCGGCGCCGTTGCTGGGCATTTTCTTGCCGCAGATGCTGTGGGTGCTCGACTTTCTCTTCGAGCTGGCGGGCTTGCATCTGACGGGACTCACCGGCTACATGTTCGAGGAGCGGCGGCCATTGTTCACGCGGTTGCTGTCGCTGTTTCACTTCTGGCTGCCGTTCTTGTGCCTTGGGCTGGTGTGGCGTCTGGGTTACGATCGCCGCGCCCTGGTCTTGTGGACGCTGCTCGCCTGGACGCTGATGGGTGTGTGCTACGTGGCCATGCCGCCGCCGGCCCCCGTCGATCCGGCGGCGCCGCCGGCGCTTGCCAATCGGCCGGCCAACATCAACTATGTATTCGGCTTCGGCAGCGAACACCCTCAGCAAATGATGGAACAGGACTGGTACTTCGCCGCGTACATGGCGGCGATGCCCTTGCTCGTGTTCCTTCCCAGCCACTGGATGTTCGCGTGGTTATTTGCGCGGAGAGCCACTCCATGAAGATCACCCGTCTCGAGACTTTCCTGGCCAACGGCGGCCTGCGCAACTACCTCTTCCTGCGCCTGCACACCGACGACGGGTTGACGGGCGTGGGCGAGGCCACTCTCGAATGGCAGGAGAAGACGGTCGAGACGCTGCTGCATGAATGGGTCGAGAGACGCGTCATCGGCCGCGATCCCTTTGATGTTGAGTCGGTTGTCGGCGGCATGATCCGCGATCAGTACCAGGGCGGGGCGACGGTCATGACGGCCATCAGCGGCGTCGAAATCGCCCTGTGGGACATCATCGGCAAGGCGTGCGGGCAGCCGGTCTATCGCCTGCTCGGAGGCCGCTGCCACGAGCGCTTGCCGGCTTACGCCAACGGCTGGTACGGCGGGGCCGACGCGCCGCGCGACTTTGCCGAGCGCGCGCGTGTCGTCGTCGGCCGCGGCTATCGCGCCCTCAAGTTCGACCCCTTCGGTGTTGCCTGGAAGGACATGTCGGCACAGGAGAGCGCGCTGGCGCTCGAGCGTGTCGCCGCCGTGCGTGAGGCCGTCGGCCCGTCCGTGCAGATCATGGTCGAGTTTCATGGCCGGCTATCGGCGGGCTGCGCGCTCGACATCATCCGCAACCTGGAGCGCTACCAGCCGGCGTGGTGCGAGGAACCGGTCGTGCCCGAGAGCATTGAATTGCTGGCAGAGGTGAAGCACAAGGTGCAGGCGCCGATCGCCGCCGGCGAAAGGCTGTACACTGCGGCGGACTTCTATCGGCTGATCTCGCGACGGGCCGTCGATGTCGTGCAGATGGATATCGCTCACTGCGGCGGCATCCTGCAAAGCAAGAAGATCGCCGCAACTGCTGCAATGCAGGACATCCGCGTCGCCCCGCACTGCTCGATCGGTCCGGTCGCCCTTGCCGCCGCCCTGCATTTCGACATGTGCACCAGCAACTTCATGATCCAGGAAGCTTTCGGCGAGTTTGATGTCCCGTGGCGCAATCAACTGGTTTGCGGCTGGAACCCCATCGCGCACGGAGAGTTTTTCCTCGTCGACAAGCCAGGATTGGGACTGGACATCGACGTCGATGTGATCGCCGAGCATCCATACGTGAGCAATGCTTTTCCGAGTCTGTGGGACGACGCCTGGGTAAGAGACTTCACGCAGGAGAGGAATTCCGGTGCCGCGCGCGGATAGTCGAATCGGGGTTCACATGCTACGGCCATTGCGTGGCCAAGCTCGAGTCAAGTCCTGCAGCGGAACTCGCAAGGATTGCGACAGCCGGCGTCAGGTCGCCAGCTGCTTTTTCCGGCGTGCCATCCGTGCCATCAGGGCCGCAACATAGCCCCCCTTGAAGCCGCTATCGATGTTGACGACAACGACGTTTGCCGAGCAAGAGTTGAGCATGGTGAGCAGAGGCGCGAGTCCGCCGAAAGCGGCCCCGTAGCCGACACTGGTCGGCACGGCGATCACCGGGCAATCGACCAGGCCGCCGACGACACTGGGCAGCGCGCCATCCATGCCGGCCACGACAACGATGACGTCCGCTCCCGCGAACTGATCCTGATGCCTCAGCAGGCGATGGATGCCGGCCACGCCCACGTCCGTCAACAGCGTCACACCGCTTCCCAGGGCCTTGACGGTGACGACAGCCTCGCGCGCGACCGGCAGGTCGCTCGTCCCGGCCGTGATGACGACAACCGTGCCCACCGCCGGTCCGGGCGGCTGCGCCGGCAGCCAGAACGTCCGGGCCACGCGGTCCTGCTCGGCCTGCGGAAACTCCCGGGCCAAACCCTCGGCTTGCTCGGCGGTCACGCGCGTCGCCAGACAATCTTGCCCGGACTCGTTCAGCTTGCGCACGACGCCGGCGACCCACTCGAGTTGCTTGCCCTCGCAAAAGATGACTTCGGGGAAGCCGCAGCGGTCGCGCCGATGAAGGTCCACCTGTGCGTAGCCGAGATCGGCCACCGGCGGCGATGTCAGCCGTTCCAGCGCGGCGTCGATGGCTACCTCGCCCACCTTCACCTGGTGCAAGAGATCACGCAGTTCGCCAGTTTTCATCGTAATCCTCAAGAATGCAACGCGGCGCACCATTGCCCGAAACTGCAAGCGGTTATTGTAGCGACACCGTGATACAATAGCTCTCAGCTGATTTCGCCGCATCGTTGAGGATCACACGGTGGATTTCTTCTCTGCTGTTCGCGTCGCGCTGTCCGCTCTGCTGGTGCACAAGGGGCGGTCGGCGTTGACCAGCCTCGGTATTGTCATCGGCACCGGAGCGGTCATCGCCATGGTATCGGCCGCGGGCGGCGCCCGGCAGAAACTTGACGAGCGGCTCGACAATGTTGGCAAGAACCTCATCCTCGTTCGGGCGGGCGTCCATACCCAGGCCGGCGCCATTGCCGATCTGAAGCCGCTCACCAATGAGGACGCCGCCGTGCTGCGCAAGAACCTCGGCAGCCTCGTCCAGGGCGTGGCCGAGGTTCAGGTCATCGTCCGGATCGCCACCACACGCACGCATAACTGGAAGACGATGATCACCGGCACCCACCCGGACATGCAGACGGTCCGCGGCTGGACGATGGCATACGGCCGCTACTTCGACCGGGACGACCTCAAGAAGCGGGCCGCCGTTTGCCTGCTTGGTCAAACCGCGCGTGAGAAACTCTTTCCGGATCGGCCCAATCCCGTCGGACAACTGGTGCGCGTCGATCAGCTGCAACTGCGGGTCATCGGCGTCTGCAATCCCAAGGGCCGCTCGCCCACCGGCGGCGACCAGGACGATCAGATTTTCGTACCCATTTCCACGCTGCAAAAGAAACTGGTCGGCGAGGAGCACATCAGCATCATTCTCACGTCGGTGGCGTCGTCGCATCTGCTGGAGAAAGCAAAGGAGGAAGCGGCCCGTCTGCTCCGCGAAAAACGCCGCGTCAAGGAGGGACAGGAGGACTTCGATGTTTCCAGCGTTCAGGAGATGGCGGAACTGGCCGTCATCCTCACGGCCACCATGCAGATCCTCATCTTGATCGTCGCCTCGATCTCGCTGGTGGTGGGCGGCATCGGCATCATGAACATCATGCTGGTGTCGGTGACGGAGCGCACGCGCGAGATCGGCATCCGTATGGCCGTCGGCGCCACCCCGGGAGACGTGCTTCTGCAATTCTTGATCGAAGCAATCGCGCTGGCACTGGTGGGCGGTGTCCTCGGCATCTCGCTCGGCATGGCCGGGGCGATCGCCCTGGCCCTGATTGCCGGCTGGCCCGTGCAGATCGATCCCAACATGGTGCTCATCGCGTTCGCGGTCTCGGGCGGCGTCGGCATCTTCTTCGGATTTTATCCGGCGCTCAAGGCGTCGAGGCTCGACCCGATCGAGGCGCTGCGCTACGAGTAGCATCTCGGAGCCTTGCCGATCAAACAACCAGCACTGGATACTTGGCGCCGAGGATCAAATCGGTCGCGCGGTGAAACGTCGGCGACGTACGGTCCTTGGAAGCCCCGGTGACAAGCAGATGGGGACGCTGATTGGCCTCGTCAAGAACCACGGAGACAAAGCGGCCGACCTTGACGTCCACGCTCACGGTCAGGCCGGCTTCGTTGCCGCGCCGCTGCACAGCGCCGACCACGCTCGCGACCTCCTGGGTCATGGCACGGCTCAGGGCATCGGGCTCCGAGGCCGACGCCGCGATGGCATCGCCGAGCAACTCGCGCGCCTCGTCAAGCACGTCCTGGTCCGCCACGGCCAGCAGTTGCAGTTGTCCCTGCTCGGCAAGGAAATGCAAGGCCCAGCTGGCTGCCCGCGCGCAAGTTTCATCGCCGCCGTGAATCGGCAGAAGGATGTCATTCAAGGCCAACTGCACGGCCGCTTCGTCCATCAGTTCGCGCACGCACAGCAGCGGGCACACGGATTCCTGCAAGAGCATGTCGATGATGGAGCCGAGGCTCTCGTCGCGAAGTTCCTGAATATCCTGGCCAAAGGGCACGGGGACTACCAGCAGCCCGGCCTGATGTTTCCGACAGGCTTGCAGGATCTCGCTGGCCGACGCGGCGCCGCGCTGTTCGTGCACGGGACAACCGGCCCTGGCGGCCATGGCTGTCGCCCAGGTCCGCGCGGTGGCGTCCTGGTTCGATCCGTCCGGGGCCAGCACGACCGCCGCCAGCACAGGCTTGTCCAGGGCCAGCGGGCGCGCGTGCACGGCCGCCTCGAACATGCCGAGGTCCTCGGCCAGGGTGTCGCCGTCCTCGAAGGGATCACGGGCCATGTCAGCCGCCTTCACGCGTCGGGAACAGATCGAAGTAGGCAAACAACAACAAGTACAAGAGCACCAGCGCGGCCTGCGCGATGGTGATGAGACCGCCCACACGGATGAACTCGCCCCAGCTCACCTTGACGCCGCGTTCCTTCTCCAGTGCGTGCAGGGCGATGACCGAGCTGATGCTGCCCACAGGCGTGGAATTGCCGCCGAGATTGGCGGCCAGCACCAGGGCCCACCACAGCGGTTCCGCCGGAATGCCTTGCTGCTCCATGGACCGGACGATGGGAATGAGCGTGGCCGCCACTGGGATGTTATCGACCACGCCGGACAGGGCCAGCACGAAGGCGGCTACCAGCAGCATGGTGAGCGTGGCGTTGCCGCCTGCGACGGCGATCATCTGCCGGGCCTGCCAGTCCAGCAAGCCGCTCTCCTGCACGGCGCCAATGATGACGAACAGGCCGATGAAGAACAGCACCACCGACCAGTTAACCTTCTTGATCGCGTCATCGAGATGAATGCCTGAGAAGAGCAGTGCCGCCGTGCCGCCGCAAAAAGCGATGAAATCAATGCCCACGCCAAGTGGCTGCGCCAGCACGAAGCCGATGATGGTCCCCGTCAGGATCAGACCGCTGCGGTAGAACATGCGGCGGTCCTTGACGAGGGCCCACTCGTCGAAGGCGGCGACCTTGCTTGCCCGCTCCGCCGCATCGCCGCGCCGCGACAGCGCTTCCGCATAGAAGCGCCGCAGCATGAAAAGCGCGATCCCCGCAGACAGGAAGGCCATCGGCGTGGACACGCGGAAGAAGTCCACGTATGCCAGATTGCCCGCCGTTCCCAGCATCAAGGTGCAGATGCCCGAGGCGAAGGTGACCAGCGCTCCGGAGTTGGCGCAGATCGCCACCGTCATGATGTACGGCTTGGCCTCCAGTTCAAGCTCCTTCGTGACCACGAGGGTCAAGGAAACCATGATCAGGCTTCCCGGCGTGATGGTGAGAAACGTCACGAACAAGACCGTGGCCAGCCCGAGCGCCAGATGCAGCCACAGCGGATCGCCGCGCGTTTGCTTGACGATCTTGACGGCCAGGAAATGAAACATCCCGGATCGCCCCACGATGTCCACGAGCACCGAGGTGCCGACGATGACGCCGATGACGCCCAGATCGTGGCCGATGATGTCATGGACCGCCCGGTCGTAAGCGGAATGCCCCGCTTCGGACTTGAAGACGCCGAAGGCCATGGCCGCGATCACCGCGGCAATGGCCCCGAGCAGCGCCGCCAGGCTCTTGTGCAGCCACTCGAAGGCAATGGCCAGATAGGTTGCCGTCATGATCGCCCCCAGAACGATCATGGGCAAGACCGGCTTGTCCCCCGGCACGGGCGGCGCCACGGCAAATAGTGCGCTGAGCATGGTTCGAAGTATAAGAGCAGGGAAGGTCGCCGCCCAGCAAGTCAGCCGGCGTGAGCAGCAAGTTGGTGAGGAGAATCAAATGCGATCGGCGGTTTCGCGCGCCTTGGATTTGCCGCGCGAAACCGCCGAGCGAGCGTCGATGACGCCTGTCTGCAAGGCGCTACGCGCTCTTCTTATCTGCGGGCTTCTTCTCGAAAAGCGGCTTTTCGCCGCGGACCACGCCTTCGGTGATGACAAATTTTTCCTTGGGCTCCATCTCGGGGAGGTCGTACATGATATCGGTCATGACCTCTTCGACGATGCTGCGCAGGCCACGGGCGCCGGTATCGCGTTCCTTGGCCTTGCGGGCGATCTCGGAGAGGGCTTGCGGCGTGAATTCCAGCTCCGCGCCTTCCATCTCGAAGAGCTTGCGGTACTGCCGGGACAAGGCGTTGCGCGGCTCGGTAAGGATGCGGACCAGCGATTCCTCATCCAGCGGGTCGAGCGGGGCCAATACCGGTAGCCGGCCGACAAACTCGGGGATCATGCCGAACTCGATCAGGTCGTCGCTGGTCACGCGGCCGAGCAGTTCGCCCAGGTGATGCTCGCGATGCTCGGGGTTGCTGCCGAAGCCGATCGTCTTGCGGCCGATGCGGCGGGCGATGAGATTGTCCAGCCCCACGAAGGTGCCGCCGCAGATGAACAGGATGTTGGTGGTGTCAACCTGGATGTATTGCTGCTCGGGATGCTTGCGGCCGCCCTGCGGGGGCACGTTGCTGACCGTCCCTTCGAGCATCTTGAGCAGGGCTTGCTGGACGCCCTCGCCGGAGACATCGCGCGTGATGCTGACATTCTGACTGGTCTTGGCGATCTTGTCGACTTCATCGATGTAGACGATGCCGCGCTGGGCCGCCTCGATGTCGAAGTCGGCGGCGTGCAGCAGCTTCAGCAGCAGGTTCTCGACGTCCTCGCCGACATAGCCCGCCTCGGTGAGCGTGGTGGCGTCGCCGATGGCAAAGGGCACGTCCAGCACCTTGGCGAGCGTGCGGGCCAGCAACGTCTTGCCGCTGCCGGTCGGGCCGATGAGCAGGATGTTGCTCTTGTCCACCTCAACGTCGGTATGCCCTTCCTCGCCGATGCTGAGTCGCTTGTAATGATTGTGCACGGCGACGGAGAGAACCTTCTTGGCCCGCTGCTGGCCGATCACGTACTGGTCCAGCTTCTCCTTGATGGATCGCGGCGAGGGGATGTGGGTGACGAGGCTCTTGGATACGCCGCGGCGGCGCTTTTCCTGGTCGATGATCGACTGGCACAGCTCGATGCATTCGCCGCAGATGTACACGTCGCCAGGCCCCTCGACGAGGGGACCGACATCGCGATAGCTCTTGCGGCAGAACGAGCAAAATGCATTACGGTTGCGGCCGCTATTGCCGGTCGGCCGACGCCCGCCATTGCCCGTGCCGGTATCTTTGGTCGCCAATGCAATCTCCTTGTAAAGTAATCGACCTGGAGAATTCTACGTTCTGACCTGGATGCACGCAAGCGATTTCAGGACACTTCGGCACCGGTGGGCGGCTGATTATTGACCGAAGACGCGTCCGGAGCCGAGGATCGTGTTTCGGCAGCGTTGTCCCGGGCTTCCATCTGTGCGGAGGCCGCGGAAGAAGTGGGCGTGGCCGCTTCCGGCTTCTGGCGTCCGCCGCGGATTCGCTCCAGTTCCTCCCGACTCAGTAAACCTTGCTCGAACAGGGATTGATAGTCCAGAGAACCGTCCGCGGCGCACGAGTCGTCTCGTCGCCGCCAGCGATTGACAAGAACAACAGCAATGGCACTCAGCAGCAGCAAGGCGGCGAGAGCGACTGTGGCCCAGACAAGCCCGGGATCGAGAGATCGCCTGGCCAGCAGGGGAAGAACATCCGGCGGTCGCCAGGCCTGCCACATCGAAGTCCACCGCGGCTCACTGGAGCATTCCAGTAACCGGCCGAGCAGTTGCGTCTCGCCCGTGCAGTCTATTATAGCGCCGAGCTTGCCGAGGTCGAAAAAAAATGGCTCGCTCGATTGCGCCGTTACGACGGCCCGCCCCACGAAGCGGAACCACCGCCAAACCCGCCACGGCAAGCGGCCAGGCCGCCCGGCCTCGCGTTGTTTTGGAGACGGCGAATCATAAGATTTTCCGAAGACAGCGACCTTGCCGGATCGATCTCTTTCCCAAGATGATTGCCCATGACGCGCATCTTTCTCACCCTGGCCGTTTTCGTCATCCTGGCGATGACGGCCACCATCATCGTGGGCTTCGCCTCCTTTTCGATGGAAGTGTCCGGGGCCAAGTCGGACACCTTCATGGTGCATTTCAATCTCGGCCTGGTCACTGTCCTGGCCATCCTGCTGGTGCACTGCATCATCTTCACCTATTTCCTGGGAACCGGCCGCTGGGTGAAGGAGGTCGGCCTGGCCTATCAGCTGCCGGACCAGCACTTACCCAAGCTGACGCGCGAGCTGAAGCGGAGCACGTTTCCGCCGGCGCTGTTCGCGATGCTGACCGCCATCGGCACAGCCGCAGCCGGCGCCGGCGCCCAGCTGCAGGAATGGCCGTGGTACATCCACGCAACTGCGGCCGGCATCACCTTCCTCGTCAACCTCTGGGCCTTCGCCGTCGAGTATGCCAATCTCAGGCTCAACGCCCGGGTCATCACCGAAGTGCTAGACGAGGTGGACCGCATCCGGGCCTCGCGCGGGTTGCCCTCGAATCTGGAAGCACTGGAACAGGACCAGTGACGGCGACCAGGATGAGCACGCGACGTGCGCTCACGAACGCATCTCCGCCAGCCGCTTCTCCCAGCGTGCGCACGTCTCGTGGGCCGTCTGTGACGACGAGCCGACATAGCCGGCAGGATCCTTCAAGATGCTCTGCTGAGCCGGGGACAGCCGTTCGAGATAAGGCCGGAGGCCGGCGTCCGCCTGGATGAGCTGGGCGAGCGTGACCTTCATCGCCAGCGCCTGACGGGCGAGAACTCGGGCCTGTTCGTGGGCGTCCGGGTGGCCGGCCAGGGACAGCAAGACGTAAAGCGGCTCGGCAGTCACCGGATCCTTGCCGGCTTCGAGCACTTCGCGCATGCGGGCCGCATCGGGCTCGATGCTGGCCAGGGCGCCTTTCAGCCGGTGCACGCCATAGGCGAACGCAGCCACGAATTCCGTCACGAAGCGGCTCGATGCCGAGTTGGTCAGGTCGCGCTGATGCTCCGACACCTGATCGAGCAGCACGGTCGTCAGCCGCGGCATGTACGCCTTCCACAGGCTCTTGACGTTCTCGAAATCCTTGGGATTGATCTTGTGCGGCATGGTGGACGAGCCGACGACCTCGGACTTCGGATCCTCTGCCTTGCGGTCGCGCAGCTCGCGGATCTCGCTGCGCTGCAGGTGTCGGAAATCGTCCGCCAGATTGGCCATCACCCCCCAGCACGACGCCAGAGAATAGACGAAGTCGGCGATCGGCTCCGGCTGCACGACCTGGCTGGAAATCTCCGGCACGGCCAGGCCCAGCCTGGTCATGAGCTGGGCTTCCAGGTCGGCCGGCCGCTGCGGATGGAGCAGCGACAGCGCGTTGTACGCTCCCACGGCGCCGGCGAACTTGCCCGGCAACCTACGCGCGGCAGCGATGATCGTTTCCAGGCGCTGGCCCAGCCGCGAGACATACAGCGCGACGGCGAAGCCGAAGGTGATGGGCACTGCGTGCTGCCCGTGTGTCCGGCCCATCTGTGGCGTGTCCGCGTGTGCGCGGGCCAGGCGGATCAACTGCCCGAGCAGGTCGCGCAGAAACGGCACGACGACGCGCTCGGTCGCTTCCTTCAAGCTCAACGCGCGAGCGGAATCCATGATGTCGGCCGAGGTGGCGAACAGGTGGACATAGGGCCGGGCCTGCGGGCCGATCTTGCGGCGGATGCAGTTCACCAGGGCGCGGATGTTGTGCTGGATGCGGCTCTCTTCCTCGTAAACCTCCTCGGGCGTCACCGCGGCGCAGGCCGTGACGATCTCGGCCGCCTGCTCGCGCGTGCACACGCCCCGCTCCGCCAGCACCTCGGCAAGGGCGCCTTCCACGCGCGCCAGATACTTCACCTGGGCCGACTCGGAGACGAAAGGATGCAGCTGCTTGAAGAAGCCCTCGTCCGCGAGATAGTAGCGGGCATCCAGCGGCGAAGCAGTGTCAAACGGATTCATACGCAGCCTCGAAGAAACACGAATGGCGAGAGGGCATTATATCGCCGGGCAAGACTTCTGAGAGCTCAGCGTGATTCCTTGCACGCGAATCCAAAGAGAACCACGGATTTCACCGATTTCACGCTCGTTCTTCCGATCAGTGCTATCCGTGAAATCCGTGGTTTTTTCGCAGCCTCGCTAGCTACTATAGGACAGCCGTCGCCGCGCTCTCTCCGCCTGGCGCTGGATATCTTCGAAGTCGCGGTCCAGCGCGCTGCAGCCTGGTGGATGCTCGATGAGCCCCTTGTCGCGCAAGCGCTCCCAGAGCCGGAAGTAGAGCCCCGCCTCGGCGGCGTCCTGTTCGCGCGCCCGGACGGTCGCCGCGTACCGTCGCCTGGACTCGTCAGCCGACATGTGCGTATCGAAGTAGGCGCAGCCATACGGCGCATGCTCGTGCACCACGCACTTCCCCTCGAACAACCAGTGGCAATGGCCGTTCGCCTGACGAGCCGGGACCAGCACCGGATACGGCTTGTCGATGCGGGCCCGCAGATGCTCCTCGGCCCAGACAAACAGGTCGCGCCCCTCCGGGCAGAGCCGGTCAAGATCGGCGACATCCAGTCCGCCGGGCACGTGCCGGCATGGCACCCGGCAGCGCTCGCAACCGCAACGCGTGCGAGCGAAGCCGTGCATCTGGCGATCGGCGGGGGCTTCATCCATGCAGTACGATGTAGCGAAATGAGGCTCGCTTGTGCAAGATTGCGTTCAAATCGCGCTACCGTGCCGGAGCATTCGGCCAGAAAGGGTAAGTTTGGTTAGAGCCCTGACAAGCAGCCGTCATTGCCGGGGCAGGACTCGCGTGGCCACCAGCACAATGCGTGGTACGCCCTCTACCTCGCTGACGCGAATGGAGCCAATGACGATGACTTGTTGTCCGGTACGGAATTCGGTTTCGCGCAGGCAATGGATGCGGCGAAAACCTCGTCGCCAATTGTCTTTGTCGCTTTGGGCCGGGTCGTGTTCCAGGAAAAAGCCCTTGTTTGCCCTGCGGACCACGCCGGCGATTTTCAACTCAAAGTCAGCGGGATACCTGTCGACGAAGTCTTTGGCGCCCAAGCGAACGAGTTCGGCGTACATGGCTTTGGCGTCGATGGTCTGCCTGGACAATTCGAGCAGTCTGAGTCGCTCGCGCTCGGCGGCGGCCTTGCGCTTGACCTCCTTTTCAAGAGCCTCCTGAGCCTCCCTGGCTAGTTTTTGCAGCCGAGCTTGTTCAGCGGCAGCTTGTTTTTGCAGTTCTTGCTAGTGTGCCAGCAAGAAAGTACGCGGCAAGTGAAAGCGCAACAAGCCATAGCCCTCGAACACGTCTGCAGGCAGTTCCAGGCGCAAATACTCGATCCTGCTCGGTGCGGCCTCGAATTCCAACGACTCCGTGATCGTTTCGTTCGTCCGCAGCAGGCGCCGGGCTGGAGTGGCTGTCGGCACACGCTTCAAGAACGCGTTGGTTTGATCGCGCAGCCGCGGTTGATCCTCAGCTGAGGCGGCCGACCAACCCCTGAAGTCGATGGCTTGATCCCCGCGATTCTGCACTTTCAAGCGCACCCGCAACCGGTTTGCCTGAAATTGAAGATCATCAACAGAAACAAGCAATCCGGCTTGCTTGACGGCGAACTTGCTGGCGTCGGCCCACTCGGAAGAACCTTGTGCCGTGCCCGCCGCGTTTGCTCCCGGAAGGAACTTCAGGGGCTCCAGCGTCTGGTTGGTGGTGTTGCGCATGGCAGCCCGTTTGGCGGTCTCCTTTGCCTTCGCTTCCAGGCGAGCGTTTTCGGCCGCCTTGGCTGCTTCCCGATCCGCGCGCGGATTCGGCAGCAGACTGGGTTCTGCCTGCGAAACAACGGTTCCATGTTGACCGTTGATGATCGCTTCAAATGAAGTCACGCGGCCGGCGACATCGCGACGGAGGTTAAAAATCTTTCCCGTGTAATGTTCGGCTGAATTCTTGCTCTTGAAGTCGAAATCAAATGCAATCACTCGCTTGTTCGGGTCGAATACGGTATTGGACACCGTTTGAGTGACATCCTGCGAATCCATGATGACGGCCGGTTCGCCGTCTTGAATGGTCAAATGCTCGCCGAGGTTCGGGCCCTGCTCAGCGTGGCCGCCGGCGCACCCCAGCTGCCAGGCGAGAATCACGGCCATGAGCCATCGCTTCAACTTCGCAGACTTTTCATGAACAATCACAGGCATAACACCATTTTCGGGTACAACGCATGTTTGGAATTCCTACATGGCTTTCACGGTTCAGGTTGCCGGCGAGTGTGAACCCCGCTCCTTCCCATCCAAGGAACTACCGGCATTGTAGCGTCGGTTGGCTGGCACGCCAGGAAAATGTGCCTGCGTCGCCAGCGCGAGACTTCGCGAAGGCAGTCCAGCCGCACGGTTGCATGGGCGCGGTGCAGCACAACGTCTTTTCCCACGTATCAAGATCGGCGCGATAACGCACTTTCCCGGCGCCACTGTCGCCATTGGTCGAGATAGTAATTCAAGAGCACCGGTCGATCCAGCGTGGACGTTGCCGCATCGACATCAGCCCGATCCTCCGGAGCGAACATGGCTTTCAGGGCCGCGGCGGACAGAGGGCCGGCATGCTCAATTTTCTCAAGGGTCGATAAGTCGAGCGGACGCCGGGCGGCCATGACAAAACCCCAGTCGCCAAACGACGGCACGAAGCGGCGGTATGGCAGCGGATGCAAACCAGCCGCCTTGACCGTGTCGTGGATGCACCAAAACGCATCGCGAGCCAGAACGGGCGAGGTGGCCTGCGTGACAAACAGGCCCGTCGCACTGAGATGCCTACGGACCAATCGATAAAACTGCACGGAGTACAGTTTGACAAGAACCTCATGGCTCGGATCCGGAAGGTCGGCGAGAATGATGTCATAAGTCGTCGTCGAGGACTCCAGGAACTTGAAGGCGTCCTCGGAGACCACGTGTACGCGCTGATCATGAAAGGCGCCCCGATTCAAGAGGACCAGGGCGGGCAAGCTGCGACCCAGACGGGTCATGCTTGGGTCCAGGTCCACAATGGTAACGGCGTTGACAGCGGGATCCTTCAGCAGTTCGCGGGCCACCAAACCGTCACCGCCACCGAGCACAAGGATCCGTTCGCGGTTCGGCGCCAGTGCGAGTGCGGGATGGACGAGCGCCTCATGATACAGGTGCTCGTCGATGGAGGAAAACTGCAGATGGCCATTAAGGTACAGACGCCAGTCGTCCTGCCAGCGGGTCAGCACGATGCGCTGGTAAGCAGTTTGTTCGGAGTAGACGATTTCATCCTGGTACAGTCGGCTTTCAAGCCAGAAGAGAAGGCGCCCCGAGTACAACAGGCCGGCCGAATGAGCGCCAGCGATCCCGCCACAAAGGGCAAGCGCGAACCACGGCCGCCGCAGGTCCTTCCGGAAGGCCAGAATGTTCCAGCCGGCTACTACCACGTTGAGCAAGCCGACCAGAAAAGAAGTCCGCATCAGGCCGAGGGATGGCAGTAGAAGCAATGGGAAGAGTAGCGAGCCGAGCAGGGCGCCAAGGTAATCAAATGACAGTGCTTGGGCAAGAATGATCTGCAGCGAGCCGTAGCGATTGAGGAGCCGGGTCAGAAGAGGCAGTTCCAGGCCGGTCAAGGCGCCAACACTCACCAACGTGCCGTATTGCACAAACCCGAAGACGCCTTCCATTGAATAGGTCCAGAAGAGCAGAGCGGCCGACGGTCCACCGACAACGGCCAGGAGCATTTCCGTGAAGATGAAAACCTCCAGGAGATGAACGCGCACTAGGTGCGAAGCAAAAGAGCCAAGTCCCATGGCGCCGATGAAAACACCAATGGCAATGGAGAACTGGGTTACGCTGCTGCCCAGCAGGTAACTGGAGACAGTGGCGATCATCAATTCGTAGATCAGGCCGCAGCCGCCGACGAACAGGATGGACACTAACAGGATCAGGCCCTTGCCGCGCTGTCCAGGCAGAGGCGGCTGCGGAGCGCTGTCTTCTGCAGTTGCATTTTCCATGTGGACAGGAATTCGCGTCCGGGCTTCATGGTCAAGATGAGCCCGCAACACCGGAACGGCCGAAACCGCCGCGGACCACCGACGACCGGACTGCACCACCCGGCCGCACACCGGCAGACGCCACGGATGCCACGGGAGCGGCTACCCGCGCAGGTCCGTGTCTGGTCACGATCGGGAAGATGAACACACCTCGACGGCCACCTGACTGGCCGCCAGGATCACGGTCCTTGGGATCCTGATCCTCCCGCGCTGTGCAACTCGGTAGCAGCCAGACAACCGACTGAAGCAGAACCAGCTTGACGAAGGTGGACTTTTTCATCTCTACCTTCCTTCGGACTTGATCACAAGGCCGACGACAAGGCCCAGCGAGACGATCAAGGCAGCCAAGATCACTGCCATGGCCATGTTGCCCTTCTTGATCTCCTCCCATTCATCGATCTGGCGTGTGGAAACTGTGAAAAGCTTCAAGGCAACGATGATGCCGATCCCCATCGACACAGAACCGATGATTGCCCATCCGAACGTGATGAGATAGTTTTCAAACAGTTGCTGGTACCTTTCCCAATCCACTTGATGTCTCCTTTATTGAGGTGGGCCCCGGCACTCGCACAAAATGCAGGAACTGGTGCTTGCAACTATCTTTCGTGATTCTCAACCAGTTGAACCTCATGCAGGTCAACAGGGCGGCATGGTCCACGTGGCCCACTCACGCCGCGACGAAAGGTGCGAACGTGAACGCGCTTTGCGTCGAGCCAGACGCGCAAGTGCTGTTCCCAGGGCCAGCGCGGGCGGCTCTTGCAGCAGTAAAGGCTAAAGGTAATACTCTGGTATTCCGGGTAGGTGTGAACGGCGAGGTGCGACTCCGTGAGCAAGTAGAGGCCGGTCACTCCGCCAGGCTCTGGAAAGCGATGCCACAGACACTCGCCGACAACGTGCAAGCCAAGATCGCCGAGGATGGTGTTGCAAAGGTCCTGCAGCCGCACGACGTCGCGCAGGTGCTCCGGCTTGCAGCCGCCAGCATCCACCAACCATTCTCTGCCTAAGGAGACAAACACGCAGGTCCTCTCCTGCAGCTTGAAATCGGACAATCGCTTATCGTAGCTTAACCGCGATACCCGGCAAGTCCGAATGGCACGCAGTAGTCGCAAGTCGCAAGAACGCCCCGAATCAAAACACCTGCCGGACAACCTCGCCGCGGCTGATGGGGAATGGCCGGCCAAGGCTGTCCTGAATCTCGGTGTCGGTGTGGAAGCCGAGGGCGTGGAAGATGGTGGCGCTCAGGTCTTGCGGCTGAACGCGGCCGTCGCGCGGGTAGCCGCCGATGGCGTCCGAAGCGCCGATGACCTGGCCGCCGCGGACGCCGCCGCCCGCCAGCGCCACGGAGTAGACGAAGCCCCAGTGATCGCGGCCGGCGCGGCCGTTGAAGCGCGGCGTGCGCCCGAACTCCGCCATGTTCACCACCAGCGTCTCGTCGAGCATGCCGCGCGCGGCAAGGTCCTCCAGCAGCGCGGCATACGCCTGATCCATCGGCGGCATCAGCACGGTCCGCAGCCGTTCGCTTTCACGCGTGTGGCTATCCCAGCAGGGATTGTCCGATGGCTCGTCCGGCCCGCGGTACCAGTTCACCTGCACCAGCGACACGCCGGACTCGATGAGCCGGCGGGCGAGCAAGACGCTGCGGCCGAAGGGGCTGTCGCCATAACGTTCGCGCACGCGCTCCGGCTCGCGGTCAAGGCGGAAGGCCTCGCGCGAGCGTGTCGAGCGCAGCAGGTCGAAGGCTTGCTGGTTGCGCTGATCGAAGCTCTGCAAGAGATCGCCGTGCGACACGGCATCGAGCTGACGATTGACCTCATGCAGCAGCGAACGCCGGCCGTCGAGCCGGGCCTGCGACACCTCCACCGGCAGCACGAAGTCCGGCAGCCGGAAGTTCACCGTTGTCGGCTGGAACGTGAACAGCCAGGGATCGGCGCCGCGGCCGAGCATGCCCGCGTCCTGCCCAGGCCAGACGCTGCCGTCGGTGTTGAAGATGCGGTGCGGCAACGTCATGGCGGCCGGAAACACGCCGCCACGCTTGAGCCGCCGCACGATGCCGCCCATGTTCGGATAGTTGTTGGGCGGGCCGGGGTTGACGTTCTCCGCGTTCATCGGCTGGTGCGGATGCCCGGTCATCATGTAATAGCCGCTGGACGAATGGGCGTTGTCGTTGCTGGCGACGGCCCGCAGCACGCAGATCTTGTCCATGTGCCGCGACGTGCGCGGCAGCAGCTCACAAACTTGCACGCCAGGACCGTTGCTGGCAATGGGCCCGAACTCGCCGCGAATCTCGGCGGGGGCATCCGGCTTGGGATCCCAGGTGGAATGCTGCGGCGGCCCGCCCATCAGGAAGAGGACAATGCAGGAGCGGGCCCGGCCACCGGTTGCCGGCGGCTGGCTGGTGCGCGCTTGCACAAGCGCCGGCAGCGACAGGCCAAAGGCGCCGAGACTGCCCGCACGCAGCACATCGCGACGCGTCAGCCCGTCGCACAGCCGGCCGGTGGTGGTTTGCAGATTCAGCATAGCTGTAGTTTGGCCGAGAAACCGTGCGCGTGTCAAGCGCCCTGTTTACGTTTCGCGTTCGCAGGCTCTCTTGCCGGATGTTGCACGCGGGCGCGGAACATGAACCAAGCTCACGACTTCAGATCATGCACCAGCGCCCTTAGAAACGGCTCCGCATCGGTGACGATCCCCACTGTCTGGCTGGTGCCGCGGTCGGACAGCTTGGTCACTGTCGCGGGGTTGATGTCCACGCAGGCGACGCGGACCCAGGCCGGGAGCAGGTTGCCGGTGGCGATGGCATGAAGCGCTGTCGCAATCATCAGGGCGAAGCCGACGCCGCGGATCTGCTCGCGCATCTGCGCCTGCGCCTCGAGGATGTCGGTGATGACCTCCGGCAAGGGGCCGTCGTCGCGGATGCTGCCGGCCAGGACGAACGGCACGTCGTGGCGGACGCATTCATACATGATGCCGCTCTTGAGCACGCCCTTGTCCACGGCGGCGCGGATGCCCCCCTGCCGGCGAATCGTGTTGATCGAGCGCAGATGGTGCTCGTGCCCCTCGGCGGCCGGCAGGCCGCGATCGAGCGACACGCCCAGGCTGGTGCCGTACAGCGATTGTTCGATGTCGTGCGTCGCGAGAGCGTTGCCGGCGAACAGCACGTTGAGATAGCCCATGCGGATGAGTTCGCAGATGTGCTCGACGCTGCCGGTATGAACGACGGCGGGACCGAGGACGGCGAGGATCTTTTCCCTGGCCTCGCGCGTGCGCCGCATGGCCGCCGCGATCTCGCGTACCGTCACGCCTTTCGGCTTCTCGCTCGACACGGGGCTGGACATGAACTCGAACAGGCTGTGTCGGGCCTCCGTCTCGGCAGGGAAGACGCGCGTGCCCTTGCGGCCGACGACGATGCGGTCCCCCTTGCGGACCAGCGTCATGGCAATACAGCGCGCCGCCCCGCCTTCTGGATCGATGAGAATGCCGCAGTCCATCTCCTGATCCTCGACATCGACCCACTCGCCGTCGAGTCGGACCTGCGTGCGATAGTTGGTCGTGCTGTAGAAGCCCTCGGGAAAGGCGCCGTCCATGTCGGCGTTCTCGATGGCGCAGTCGGCTGCCGCCGCGGGAATGGCCCCGTGGTCGTGAATGGCGTCGAGAATCTCCTGCAAGGTCTCTGCGCTGTCGGCACGCACCTCGATGCGCGCGTGGCTGGGATCTTCCTGCCGGGTGCCGACGCGGATGTCCTTCAGAAGGTAATTGCCGCCGTGCGTGAGGATCTCGTCCAGCACCTTGGGCAGGAGCAGCGAGTCGATGATGTGCCCTTCCAGCATGACATCCTCGACATGGCCGGAGGCGTGGGGCTTGGGGGTAGACATTGCAAGTCCTTTTCAGAGTTGCTGTGGCCTTGGCGGAATGCAGGCGATTCCGCCTCGTGACGCTTCACTCGCTTTTCCTTTTGAACACCACGACGGCAATGCTCGATCCTTCGGGCGACTTGAACTTGTCAGGGCGATCTTTGCCGAATGCCTGGATGCAGAATGTCAACTTGTCGTCCTTGAGCTGATAGATGCCTTCAAGCTTGGCGCCCTTCTGCCCGCCGACGATGACCGCGAAGTCGACGCAGCGCGGCGTGGTGCGCGGATCGACGGTCAGGGCGAACTTGCCATATTCCTCGGCCACCTTGTTGCCCGCAACCGCCAGCGTGCCATCCTTGATGGCGATCTCCACCTTGTAGGTCTCGGTGATGTCTCTGCCGCCATACTCGAGGCGCTCCAGCGTCCAGGCTCCCTGGAGCTTCTTCAACTCCGCCTTGACCTTGGCGCCGTCGTCGCCGGCGGCAACAACTAGCACTAGCGTCCCGACCGTGAGAAGATGCAGCGTGTTCATGAGACGACCTCCTGACATGGATTGTATGCATGAACCGAACGTGGTTTCAGGACGTGACGACAAGCCGCTGGCTCATCCTCCGACGATGGATCGTTAACCATCGGCGTGCGACGTGCCATAAGCCACCTGCGGCATGCTAAATCATGATGAGGTGCGAGGCAATGGCAAGTGCGCGCAGGGCACGCTGCATTGATAATGGGTTGATCCTCGCGGCCGGCGCCGAATTGGCAGAGCCCGAAGCGTAAGCGAGGGTTGATCGTTCTCCCTCGCTAACGCTTCGGGCTCTGCTTCGGGCTCTGCAAAAATCGCCGCGAAGTCCGCGCTGCGAGCGCGAAACGTAAACAGCCTACGTCAAGTGCGACACCACCAGGCGGATCTCGTCGTACGGGATCTTGCCTTCCAGAGCCTCGAAGATGGGTTTCAGGCGTTCCATGCCGACCTGCTTGGCGGCAGCGGCGACTCGCGCGTAGACATCGTCGGAGACCCAGGCGGAGATCGATGCCGGGTGCTCGCGGCGGATGAAGTCGGCGAGCCAGCCCATCACCGTGCTGCGCGCGCGGGTGGTCTGGTGCATGACGTCTTCCACGGCGGCGTTGTCGCGGAACAGGTCCTCGGCGACGGCCTTCATGCCGGTCGGTTCGCTGACGGCGGCACGGCGGGGCGGCGGCGCCGGCTCGCTGTCCACGACCGTGTCCATGCTCAGATCCATGTCGTCGCAATAGGCGCGAATCTCCTTGAGGAACTCGTGCCCCCATTCCTCGAGCTTCTTGTCGCCGATGCCGTAGACGGCACGCATGGCCGGCAATGTCGAAGGCCGGCGGCGGGCCAGATCGCGCAGCGTCGTGTCGGAGAACACCAGGTACGGCGGCAGGCCGCGGTCCGCGGCCAGCTCGCGGCGCACCTCGCGCAGCCGGTCGAACAGCCCGCGGTCCACGCCTTCCCACGACGTCTTCTCGACGCCGGACCGGCTGGTCTCCTTCTCCTTGCGCTTGCGCGGCGTCTGGAAGAGCTTCGCGGTCCGCTGCTTCTTCATCACCTCCCATGAGGCGTCATTGAGCCCAAGCACGGGATACTCGCTGCCGGTCTGCACCAGCAAGCCTTGCCCCAGGAGCTGATGCACCCAGTCGCGGACATCGTCCTTGCTCTCTCCCTTAAGCAGGCCGTAAGTGCTGAGCTGATCGTGGCCCTGTTGTTTGAGCTTGTCGCCGTTCTCGCCGCGGAGCACGGAGACGACATGGTTGACGCCGAAGCGTTCCTTGACGCGGGCCACGCACGACAGGATCTTCTGGGCAATCACCGTCGCCTCGGGGACGGGTTCGCGGTCGCCCAGGCACAGGTCGCAGGCCATGCACGACGGCGCTTCGTAGCGCTGGCCGAAGTACTCGACCAGGGCGCGGTGCCGGCAAACGGCGCCGCGGCTGTAACGATCCATGTCGTTGAGATGCTTGAGCGCGTTTGGCAGGAAGGAGGCATCGACGCCCGGCTCGCTGGCGGACTTCTCCATGATGAACTTCCAGGTCATCGCGTCCGACCCGGAGTGCAGCAGCACGCATTCCGCCTCCAGGCCGTCGCGGCCGGCCCGGCCCGTCTCCTGCTGATAATGCTCGATCGACTTCGGCATGCCCGTGTGCAGCACGAAGCGGATATTCGAGCGGTCGATGCCCATGCCGAACGCCACCGTCGCTACGATGAGATCGCACGTCTCGCTCTTGAACGCCTCCTGCACGCGCTTGCGCTCGTCCGGCGAGAGCCCGGCGTGATAGCCCAGCGACTTGTAGCCCATGCTGTTCAGCGTCTCGGTCAGCTCGTTGACATCCTTGCGGCGGATGCAGTAGATGATGCCGGCCTCTCCCTTGTGGCGGTCGAGCACCTCGGCGACCTGGTTCTCGAGGTCGTAGCGCGGCAGCACGCGGTAGGCGAGGTTGGGCCGATCGAAGCTACCGACCAGCACCTCCGGGTTCTTGAGGCCGAGTTGCTGGCAGATGTCGTTGCGGACCTGCTCGGTGGCCGTGGCCGTGTAGCCGTGCACCGTGGCATCGGGGAACCACTCCTTGATGCGCCGCAACTGCCGATACTCCGGACGGAAGTCGTGCCCCCAGTGGCTGATGCAGTGGGCCTCGTCGATGGCGAACGTCTTGACGCCGGCCCGGCGGAGCATGTTGCCGAAATCGGGCAGGACCAGCCGTTCCGGCGACACGAAGAGCAGCTTCACCGCGCCTTGCTGGACATCGATCTCGCGAGCGAACTTCTCATCCGCCGAGAGCGAGCTATCGATCTGGACGGCCGGCACGCCGCAGGCTTGCAGGCTATCGACCTGGTCCTTCATGAGCGAGATGAGCGGCGAGGCGACGACGGTGGTGCCGGCCTGCGCCATGGCCGGCGCCTGGTAGCACAGCGATTTGCCGCCGCCGGTGGGCAGGACGACCAGCGAATCGCGGCGGTCGAGTACTGCCCGCATGGCCCGCTCTTGCAACGGGCGAAAGGAGCGGTAGCCCCAGTGATGCTCGATGATTCGCGTCAAGTCTTGGAGCTGAGCCGCGGCCATGATCACCTGGCTCGTTGGACCAGAGATGGGGCGAGTTTTCGTAGAATAGCGGAAGTGTGTACCGATGTCCAGATGCGGCACGCGTCGCGTCTTCTCCTCATTTGGCTACTGCGCGCGTTGAGCATGAGCTTGGGCGCTGGCTGACGCTTCGCCACGGAATCCCTTTCTCCTCGCGCGACTTTCATCTATCCTTATGGAAGGCATTCAGTGCGAGGAAAAGCCGCATGGCCGGGTCGGCGGAAGTCGCTTCCCTGCAAGCCTTGATCGACTGGAAGGCGTCGCTGTGCACGTTCACGGCGGAGGCCAAGGAGGCGCTGTCCTCGCTGGCGATGGAAGTTCAACACACGCTGGCCTGGCTGGAAGAACAGCTCAAGTACTGGACGAGCATGGTGCGAAAGTGCGAGGAGGAGGTGTTTCAGGCGAAGCTTGAGCTGTCGCGGCGCAAGATGATGCGCATCGGCGATCGGCCGCCGGACACCACCGAGCAAGAGCGCGCCCTGCGCCGCGCCAGGGAACGACTGGAGCACGCCGAGGAAAAGGTCGAATACTGCCGGCACTGGTTGCGGCAATTGCCGGAGGACATCAGCGATTACGAAGGCCCGGCGCGGCAACTCGGCGCGATCCTTGAAGCCGACATGCCGAAAGCCGACGCGCTGCTGGGCAGCAAGATCGCGTCGCTCGAGGCGTACCTGCAAGTAGCGGGAGGCGGTCCATGAGCCTGGACACCGGCCGCTATCAGCTGTACTCGACGCTCAAAACGGCGTCGGCCCACTGGGACCAGACGCAGACGGCGTGGCGCGATCAGGTAGCCAGGGATTTTGCCGAGCAGACCTGGACCCCGCTCGAGCAAAAAGCCAAGCAGGTGTTGTCGGCCATCGACCGACTGGGACAGATTATCGTGCGGGCGCGACAGGAGTGCGGCTGAACTCCGGTTGCAGGAGATCTTGCATGGGCTCTTGCAGGCCGACCGCATGAGACGGCTCAGGAGAACCGTCCCACAGAGAAAATGAGGCATGGCGAACCTTCCTTACAGTGATCGGCAACGCACGGCCCTGCGAGCGATCAGTGCCGAGGGGGCAGCACGCGCTATCCTGGAAGAAGACACGGCCAGCGGCGGGCACGCGCGGCAGGCTGCCGCGGACACCGAGTTTCAAGAAGCTCAGAGACGAGTTCAGGGACTCTACGAAGCTGCCCGCCAGGCCACCGAGCGGCAGCTTCAGGATGCACGCCAGTGCATCGCCGAACAGGCCAGCCATGATCTTCAAGAAGCCACCCAGGATCACGCCACCGCTCAGCACAAGGCCAACTACCAGTACACCACCGCCAAGGAGAAGATCGAAAGCGATTTCAAGGAATCGCGCTGGACGATCACGACGATCTACGACGCGGACAAGAAGGTCGCCCGCGAGCAGCGCGCCCAGGCCGAGAGCCGGGCCGAGGCCGCCGTCAACAAGGTCCTGCATTCCCATCAAGAGGCCGAGAAGTTGCTGGCCGTCTGGCGGCTGCTGGATCTGACGCCGACGCTGGCGCCGACGTCGTTTGACAATGAACCGGACCCGGCGCGCGCCATGCAAGAGTGTGTGGTGCTCGCCAGCACCAAGCTGCTGGAGCTGAAGAGTCTCCGCCTGCCTCGCTATCTGAATCGCTTCGGCTGGCTGTGGGGTCTGGCCTGGGTGCTGTTCACCGTGCCGGCGCTTTTCATTGATCCGCCTTTTTTCTGGGCTTTGGGCAGCGCCCTCGTCGTCGGCAGCATGGGCTGGCTGGTGCGGCAATGGATGAAACAACAGGTGCGGACGCAGGCCGGCTACATCTTGCAGACCATCAGCCAGGCACTGTCCGACGTGCACAAGCTGAAACCGCGGGCGCTGGCCATCGCCAAGGCCCATTACAAGAGCCAGCGCGCCGAGAGCAAGCGCCGCAACCAGGAGACGCTCCGCCAGGCCGTCAGGACCTGCCGCCAGCAGCTCCGCGACATCACCGCGCAGCGCGAGATGCAGATTCAGCAAGCGCAGCAGCAGTTCGCGGTGCGCCGCGACGAGATCACACGCCGGCAACGCAACGACATCGACCAGGCCGAGTCCACCTTCCAGCGGCAATGGACCGACATCCACAGCATCCGTGACAGCGAGCTGGCCCAGGTGACGCTGCGCTTCGAGAGGCTGCGCAAGGAGAACAACACCCGGCACGCGCAGGAATGGACGCACATGGCCTCGACGTGGAAGTCGGCACTGGACCGCTTCCAGGCCGTGCTCTGGGAAATCGACCAGCCATGCCGCAAGCTGTTTCCGCCCTGGGACGACCCGTGGTGGGCGGCGTGGCAGCCGCCGACGGCGGTGCCTCTGGGAATCCGCTTCGGCGAGCTGGGCGTGTCGCTGGATCTCATTCCCAACGGCGTGCCCCGCGACCCGCGTTTGCCGAAGCCGAGCCTCGACGGCGTCACGTTTCCGGCGCTGTTGCCCTTTCCCAACAAGGCATCGTTGCTCTATCGAACGCGCGACGAGGGCCGCGCGCAGGCGGTTGCTTCGCTGCAGGCTCTGGTGCTGCGTTTTCTCACGGCATTGCCGCCGGGCAAGGTGCGCTTCACGATCATCGATCCGGTCGGCAGGGGCGAGAACTTTGCCGCCCTCATGCATCTCGCCGATTTTGACGAGCAGCTCGTCAGCAGTCGCATCTGGACCGAGTCAGCCCACATCGATCAGCGGCTTGCCGACCTGACCGAGCACATGGAGAACGTGATCCAGAAGTATCTGCGCAACGAATATGAAACACTGGAAGAATACAACGCTGCCGCGGGCGAGGTCGCCGAGCCGTATCGCATTCTCGTGGTCGCCAATTTTCCGGTGAATTTCAGCGGTGAGTCCGCGCGCCGGCTTGTCAGCCTGGCCACCAGCGGCGCCCGCTGCGGCATCTACACGCTCGTGTCCGTCGATGAACGGCAACCGTTGCCTCAGGGCTTCGAACTCGCCGACCTGGAGCAGCCGGGACTGGCCCTCGCCTGGAACGGCCAGGGATTCACCTGGAACGACGCGGATTTCACGCCTTTTCCGCTACGGCTGGACGCGCCGCCGCCGGCGGAGTTCAGCACGCGCATCCTGCAGGTGATCGGCGAGCGCGCCAAGCTGGCCGGCCGCGTCGAGGTGCCGTTCGAATACGTCGCCCCGGCGCCGGACCGCGTCTGGACTGCCGATAGCCGAAAGGGGCTGGCCGTGCCCATCGGCCGTGCGGGCGCCACCAAGCAGCAGTTCTTCCAGCTCGGTCAGGGAACGGCGCAGCATGCACTGGTCGGCGGCAAGACGGGCTCTGGCAAGTCCACCTTCCTGCATACTGTCATCACTCAGCTCGGCCTGTTCTACAGCCCCGACGAGGTCGAGCTTTACCTGATCGACTTCAAGAAAGGCGTCGAATTCAAGGCCTACGCCAATCACGAGATGCCGCACGCCCGCGTCGTGGCCATCGAGAGTGAACGCGAATTCGGCCTGAGTGTCTTGCAGCGGCTCGACGCGGAGTTGACCTTCCGCGGCGAGGAATTCCGGCAGACCGGCGTCAACGATTTGCCATCCTACCGGCAGTCGCATGACGCGGACGGTGTCGCTCCCGTCATGCCGCGCATCTTGCTGATCGTCGATGAATTCCAGGAGTTTTTCGTCGAGGATGACAAGATCGCCCAGGAGGCGGCCCGCTATCTCGACCGGCTGGTTCGCCAGGGCCGTGCCTTCGGCATTCACGTGCTGCTCGGCTCGCAGACCCTGGGCGGCGCCTACAGCCTGGCACGCAGCACCATCGACCAGATGGCAGTCCGCATCGCCCTGCAATGCAGCGAGGCGGATGCGCACTTGATCCTCAGCAAGGACAACTCGGCGGCCCGCTTGCTCTCGCGACCCGGCGAAGCGATTTACAACGAGGCCGGCGGCCTGCTTGAGGGCAACAACCTCTTTCAGATCGTGTGGCTGGCGGATGAGCGCCGCGATCGCGCGCTCGCCGACATGGCCGGCCTGGCGCGGCAACATGGCCTTGCGTTGCCGCCGCAGATTGTTTTCGAGGGAACGGCTCCATCCGATATCACGCGCAATCCGCTGCTGGAAAAAGCCTGGCAAGAGTTTCCGCCCAGCGCGTGTCCAGCAGCTTTCAGCGCCTGGCTCGGGGAGGCCATCGCCATCAAGGACCCGACCGCCGCTGTTTTCCGCCGCCAGAGCGGCTGCAATCTGCTGATGGTGGGACAGCAGGCCGACGCCGGTTTCTGCATGATGGCGTCTTCGCTCTTGAGCCTGGCCGCGCAGCTGCCGCTGACCGTAAACGTTCCCGCGTGCCATCTCATCGTGGGCAGCCCGCTGGATTCGGCCGAGGAAGAGTTGCTAAGGCATCTGCCGCAGGTCATGGGCCGGGCGCTCAGCGTGTGCCCGGTCCGCGACCTGCCCGGGCTGCTCGGACAGCTGGCCGAGGAAGTGGAACGCCGCCAGAAAACGCCGGCGAGCGGCGACCCGGTCTTTCTGTTCTTGTTCGGCCTGCAACGGCTGCGTGACCTGCGCCGTGCGGATGACGATTTTGGCTTTTCTCGCAAGGGCGAGACGGCCACGCCGCCCAAGCTCATTGCCAGCATCCTGCGCGACGGCCCGCCCGTCGGCGTCTTCACCACGCTCTGGTGCGACAACCTCAACAACCTGAATCGCGCTCTCGACCGGCAAACGTTGCGCGAGTTCGAGATGCGCGTCCTCGGGCAGATGAGCGCCGCAGACTCCAGCAATCTGATCGACTCGCCGCTGGCCGGCAAGCTTGGGCCGCATCGCGCCCTGTTCTACTCCGAGGACCAGGGCCGCATCGAGAAATTCCGGCCGTATGGCATTCCGCCGGCCGCCTGGCTGCAGCGTCTCAAAAGCACGCTCGATGCTCACCAGGCGGCGACGACGAATGGCGTGCCGGCCGACCTCACGAATGAACCATCTCTCGCGGAGCCTCGCTCATGAATGAGTTCAAGATCTGGGAAACCCGACGGGCCAGTGAGCGACGGCTGTCACCCACACTGGCGCGTCGCGCTCTGGTCGTCCTCGTCGCGATTGCTTTTCCAGCAGCTGCCCACGCGCAGGTCACGCTTGCCTGGAAGCTCGATGCCGGCGAGCGCTTCGCGCTTGAAGAAACGGTGCAGTCCCGGCAGACCATCCAGCTCGGAACCATGGAGACTCGACAGGACCTCGACCAGACTCGACAGTCGCGCGTGAGCGTGCTCAAGAAGAACCCGGACGGCACCCTGATCCTGGAACAAAAGATCGACAAAGTGAAGGTGCAGCACGGCAGCGATGGGCCAGACGCCAACACCAAGGTCTTGAAGCAACTCGAGGGCGCCAGCTTCTGGTACCACGTGGATGGCAAGCACAAGATCGTGCGCGTGGAGGGATACGATGCCCTCGTCAAGCAACTAGCCAAGGACAATCGCGCCGACGCCAGGCTGATTCGCGCCGTCTTCACCGAGGAATCGTGCAAGCGCAGCGTCGACACCTGGCTGGGGTTCCTGCCCGCCGGACCGGTGGACAAGGGCAAGACCTGGAAGAGCAAATCATCGTTGCCGCTCGGGCCGCTCGGTGTCATGGCCATCGACGCGACCTACAAGCTGGCCGACTTCAACATGAAGACGCAGATCGCGACCATCTCGTTCTCGGGCGTCGGCGAATACAAGGCTCCTGCCGAGGATGCCGATCTCCCCCTGAAAGTGACCGCGGGGTCTCTTCGTCTGCCGAAATACGAGGGGACAATCACCTTCAATGCCGACAAGGGTCGGCTCATCGGGCTGGAAACGAAGATGTCGCTGCAAGGCAAGCTGACGGCTGCCATCCGCGAAACGGACATGCAACTCGAGATCACGCAGGAGCAGATACTGATCGTGAAGTGCGGGCCGGCGGCGCCGTGACGCCCGTTTGCTCGACCTGATCGGCCCTGGCGCCTCGGCGAATCATTTCTTGGAGTGAACGAACTTGTTGGGCGTGCCCTCGAGAGGGCCGCCGGCGGCGGGACGCCACAGGACGACGTCCTCGATCTTGCGTGCCAGCGCGAAATCCTTGTCGGTGATGCCACCGGCAGAATGGGTCTTGAGTTTCACCCAGAGCTTGCCCCAGGTGATGGACAGGTCGGCGTGGTGCCAGGCCGCCTCGCACAGGTAGCCGATGGCGTTGGTCAGCATCAAGGTCGTCGGCCAGCCGACCGCCCCGAACTATCGCTTGGTTTTTCCTGGGATTTCTGGGATTTCTCGTCTTCCGCATCCACCGACAACCCCGGAATATCGCTCTCGACGATCAGTCTCTTAACGTCACCCAGATGCAGAAATTCCTCCTCGACCTCGGTTAGCTGGTCCGTCAGGGCGTGGCGAGCCGCCTCCTTGACGTGCCAATGGTGAAATTCTGTCTTGTCGGGAAGCCAGCCGCCACGCTTCTTCGACTGGTCGAACTTGACGACGATCCGGGTGAACAATCGGGCCACCGTAGCACCCTTCATTCTATTGTTGCCCGCCTTCATCGCCCGGCGAACCTCTTCGAGTTGATCTAGTTTCTCCTGATACATGGCAGTGGCTTGTTCCTTCCGTTCATCGTAGGGCCGCAAGTGCTTCGCCAGCACGTCCAGCTTCGCCTCCAGTTCGCCCAGGCGGCGCTCCATCACCGCCTTTTGTCGGTCACTAACAGCACGTCGGGTAGTGGCGAGAGTCACGTCGGCGTGTTCCTCCTCGGCTTGGTCTGCCAGATGGCGGGCCATTGGCACTTTCAGCTTTTCGCACTGGAGCAACGCATCCATCTGCTCGTCAGTAGAGATGTCCTTTGCTTTCAGCGATTCCCTCACGAGATCGGCCAACGGGCCTGGGTGGGTTTCCAGTTCCAGGTCGCCCCACAACTCAAAAAGGTAGTCCTTGAAACCCAACCCGGCCTGCCGTGACGCCTCGTCACGGGCCAGGGCAACTTCCTCTTCAAGCCGCCGCTCGGCCTGCTGCTCCAACGCCAGTACCAGCCGAACACCTAGCTTGTCCAGGTAGCCCATGACCAGTGCCTCGATGCGTTCGTGCAGGACCATGTTGCGCTTGCACGTCAAATTCGCCCGAAATCGCTGGTACTTGTAGCAGTAGGAGGCACAAATGTAGGCCCGCTTCGAGTTGTTGGACTTGCCACAAACCATCTGCTTTCCGCAGTGTCCGCAGTAAAGCACGGGTTTCAGCCAGCCGTCATCATTTCGTGGCGCACGGATTCCGGTCCACCGATTCTGCTCACGGAATGCTTGCACGGCCTCGAAGAGTTCGTCATTGACCAGCGGCTCGTGCTTTGGTTCGTCCGAAAGAATCCACTCCTCCCTGGGTCGGTCCCGCTCCTTATTTTTCAGTTCTTCGGGGCGGCGCTCCAGGTGGTTGCCGTCCTTGGCCTCCTTTCTAAAGAAGAAGAACTTGGCCTTGGTCGTCCTGTTCCTCACTCGATAGCCGAGGTAAGTCGGGTTCTCCAGCATGTATTCGATCATGCCCTTGTCGAACGGCCTGCCCTTGTAGCTGGTGAACCCTTCGATCTGGAGGCGGCGAGCGAGTTGGGCAGACGAGATACACCCGGCCTCTGCGTGGTAAATCTGAAAGGCCCGGAGGACGCAGTGCTGTCGCTTCAGGTCAAAGCTGGGTACATAGGCGTAGTGCTGGCTCGTCGCCCTGACCGGGTGGTTGCCCTTGCCATTAAACGGAACCTGCGAGCCGTCTGGAAGAATTTGAATGCGTTCGGATCGGTCGAGATAGTGGAGCCGCCAGACAAGATTGCCTTGTGCATCGAAGCAGCCCTGATCGTAGCCGAACGTCGGAACTTGGCCCAAGTCCCTACCCACTTTCGCCATCTCACCGACCTGCCCTGCCACTCGCTTGGCAATCTTATGCTGCTCTTCTCGGCTTCCACGGGTCTTGAACAGCGCCTCGATCATGCCTTTGAGGTCGTCCTCGTCGCCGGTCAGGTCGCCTTCCATAACAGAGATGATCTTGCAGCCGTGTTCATCGAACTCGTCGCAACGTCGGAACCACTGCCTCGGCCCCTTTACGCCGAACCTGTCGAGTTCGTAAATCCAGAACACCTTGAGCCGGTTCGGGTCATCACGCCGTTGATTCAGCACCCGCTGATACTGAGCCATGAAGTTGGGACGGGCCTCGGCCATATCACGGCTGCCCCAATCCCATTGCACCGGGCTATACAGTGGCATGGATTTCTTTTTCAGCACCAGTTCCCAAAGGTGGTCGGGAATGTTGATACCCTCGGCCTTCATCCTTTCACGGAGGCCCGCAACTTGGCGATCAACTTCTTGGCGTTCGTCTGAAATGCGGACATAGCAAACATCAGTTGGCAGCATGGTTCGTCTTTCTTGAGGGAAGGACACTCAGGGGAGGTCGAGGGCAGAATCGACGGCAAGAGCCGATCCACTCGGTCCAGACAATCCCCGCTCCGCAACACTCGTGCGGAATACGCAGATTGCCTTGAACGGGGGTCGGGTCGTCGTCCCTCAAGGCGAAAGCCGGGAAACTTGCAAAGCGACCACAAATAGAAGTTCCCGACGAGCAGGATTGTACCACGCAGTAGGGCGAGTTGTAAACCGATCTGACGATCATTCGTTGCCGGACCCAGCCTCAGCAGTGTCGGCAGCGGCCCGGCGCTCACGAGCCGCCCAAATGCCCTGCTTGATCCGCTCGCTCCTGCGTTGCGATTCCGTCTTGGCAAGCTGGTTCATGATCGCCTGGGCGAAAAGATCAGTAATGCCGACCTCGCCGCCCTCAGCCGTCATGATGCGGACCCCAGCCATCTTCAACGTCATGATGATCTCCGGTGTCACTTGCCGAGTCAGCCGGGAAAGGTCGGCACAGAGTAGCACGTCGAACTTGCCCTGCGCTGCGTCTTCAAGCAGCTTCTTCAGGCCGGGGCGGTCGCCGACGCCCTGGTTGCCGCTGGCGTCGTCCCGGTACTCGCCGACGATCTCGTGCGTGTCGCCCAACTTGGCGACGAGTTCATCACGCTGGCGGTCGTGGTCGCCTGTAGACGATCTCGTGTAGATGGTTGCCTTTGTCATGGTCATGCTCCTCATCATTTGCCGGGTCAACGTGTCCTTCTTCGCTTCTTTTCCGTACTCAAATATGCCACGGCTCTTGTCCTTTGGGGACGAGGCGGCATGTCATCAGCACGTCATCGTCTACAATTTCGTTCTTCAACGTGAACTTGCCGTCCCCTCCTTGCTCGGCAATGACCTTTCCAATGCGACGGCTGCTGTCCCACTTGAAGTACAGCCAGAATTCACGTCCATCCGGGAGGATGTACATTCGGTTTCGATACAGGCGTTTGGTCGGGGTATTCGTCTTGGGCTTGGGCTTGTGCAACCGAACCCTCTGGTACGCTTTCAGAAAGGC
>VGYC01000029.1 GCA_016873095.1 Planctomycetota bacterium
CCTCGAAGAGGGCAAGTTCATCACCAAGTTCCGCAAGCTTTTCGCACGTGACGAGATGAACGAGGACTTGCTGATCGTCGCGGCCCGCGAAGGTCAGCATGAGGATTTCTCCGAGTACGAAGAGATTTTGCCCACGTCGCCTCCATGATTCTGGTCGCCGCTTGCGGTTGCGTGCCCTGGCGCGAAGCCGCAAGCGGTCGGGATTCTCCACATGCGCCACACCTGGCTTGTCCTCGCGGTTCTTGTCGTCGTGCCGATTCAGGTTCGCGCCGACGGACTCAAGGTCACCCTGCTCAACACGCTCGGCCAGCGTGAACAGGCTCCCGCGTGGTCGCACACGGCACAGTTTTCGCCTGACGGCAAGCTGGCGGTCGTCGCTGGCGCACTGCCCGCGGAGACCGCTGAGGGTACCATCACGGTCTGGGATCTCGAGCAAGGCAAGGTCAAGCACGACTGGAAGATCCCCGGCTTCGAGGTAACTGGCCTGGGCATTTCCGCCGACGGCAAGCTGGCAATCGTCGCGCTGGGCTCGCTCAGCAAGGAAGGCAAGCAGCGCGGCGTCATCACGCTCTGGGACCTGGAAACGACCAGGAAGCTCCGCGATCTGGAAGATTCGGACAGTATCACCTGGGCCGTGGCCATCTCGCCCGACAAGAAGCATGCCCTCGCCGGCGCTCGCGGCGAACTGAAGCTCTGGAGCCTGGCAACGGGCAAGCTTGTCAAGAGCTGGAAGGGCCACGGCAATAACGAGATCTGGACCGTCGGCTTCCGCAACGACAGCGAGGCCATTTCCGCCGGCGACGACAATCGCCTCGTCTTCTGGGACCTCGACGGCAAGCAGCTACGCGCTTTCAACAAGCACGGGGCTCTGTCCTATTCTCTGTCCGAAGGCGGCAAGGCTCTGGCCACCCTGGCCCGCGATCAGACGATCAAGATCTGGGATCTCGCCGGCAAGGAAAAACGCACGCTCAAGAAGGAAACGCACGACAACGGCGTCGGCACGGTGGCCCTCACCCCCGACGGCAGGCGCTGCCTGGCAGTGCAGCAGTACACCGACCCGGTCACGGTCGGCGAGGCCAGCGCCATCACCATGTGGGACGCAGACACCGGCAAGGAACTCTGGTCGCACAGGCACCCGATCAAGGGGCTGGCGCCGATCCTGCTCACCGCCGACGGCAAGCAGGCCCTCGTCGGCGGCGGGGCCAACGCCTTCTCGCTGTGGGACCTGGACAAGGGCAGGCTGCTGCGCACCTTCGGCGGCCACAAGGGTGCGATCACCAGCGTCGCCGTCGATGAACGCGGCAGCATCTTCTCCGCCAGTCTTGACGGCACGTTGAAACGCTGGGACGCGGACGGCAGAGAATTGTTCACCTATGTCGGACACAGCGGGCCCATCAACGCCATGGCTCTCCGGCGCAACGGGCAGGTCGCGCTGACCGGCAGCAGCGACAAGACCATGAAGCTCTGGGACGCCGCGAGCGGTAAGGAACTGGCCGTGTTCAAGGGGCATGAGGGAAGCGTCACTTGCGTCGCCCTCTCGCCCGGCGGCAAGCTCGCTCTGTCGGGCAGCGAGGACCGCACAGTCAAGCTCTGGAACGCCCAGACGGGCCGCGTGCTGCGAACGCTGCGCGGTCATGGTGACCGCGTCAATGCCGTGGCGTTTTCGCCGACCGGCGGTTGGGTCGCCTCCGCTGCCGACGACAACACGATTCGCCTCTGGCCTTTGAAAAAGCGCGACGATGTCGAGCCAAGAGTATTCGAGGACCACAAGCGTCAGGTCACCTGCCTGGCGTTTTCCCGGGATGGCAAGGAACTGCTATCCGGCAGCCAGGATCAGACCATCAAGGTCTGGGACGTGGCCGAAGGATCCGTGTTGCGGACGCTGGAAGGGCACAAGAACTGGGTGACGGGGCTGTCGTTTCCGCGAGCGAAGCTGGCGGCATCGGCCGCCGACGATCTGACGGTGCGCCTCTGGAACCCGGCCTCGGGCAAGGAACTGGGGCGCATTGATATCGGCACGCAGGGCGAGGTGGGCCGCTGCCTGGCATTCGCGCCGGACGGCTCGACGCTCGCCGTGGGCACGGCCGGCTGGGTGATCTTTCGTTACGGGCTGAAGTGACGCTGCAAGCTGCCCGGTCACGCCTTGTTCGGCTCTTGCCACCAGGGGCTGACGATGCGGATTTTTTGCAAGACCAGGTCGCGATCGCGTCCCTCCTTGGCGAGAGCCAGCTTGGCCTTCAGCTTGGTCAGCTTCTTCCTGCGACTGCGACGGCGCTTGAGTTCGGATCGACGTTCAACCATAATAAAGAATCCTCGTGGTATCATGGAAACCTATGAGCCGGTCTGCCTGCCGGCAAGCTTTCAGCGATCAGCTCTGGCTGATTGATTAAAGCTGATAGCTGAAAGCTCTTGGAGCAAACGATGTCGAAACGCCTTTGCTTGATGTTTGTGGGCTTCGTGGTCGGCGTGGCCGGGACTCTGTACCTGGGACAGACCATGTGGGTGCAGGCCCAGCTTTCCGAGCGGCCTGGCAACTCGCTGGATAACCCGATCGACACGCCGCGCGACCTGAGCGGGCTTTCGGTCAAGAACCCGCGCATCCGCGTCGTGCACACCACCGACCCGCCGCGCGAGGGCGGCTCGATGTACCTGCAACAGGTGGATCCCTGGCTCGGCTACCAGTGGGGCCGCAGCCTGACGCAGCGCAACTTCCGCGAGCGCGACGGCGTCTACGGCGACGCCGGCAAGATCGACGGCATCCTGCTGGCCGACGGCGTCACCAAGATGATGGACCGCAGCCACGTCAACTCCTGCGGCGCCTGCCACAACGTCCCGTATCGTGACGCCGGCGCTGGCATGACCATCGCCAAGAATGGCGGCTCCGGCCGCAACACGCCACACCTCTTCGGCGGCGGCCTGTTGGAAATGATCGGCCTGCAGATGCGCCTGCAAGCCCTCGCCATCGCCGATACCAACCGCGACGGCTGGATCAGCATCGAGGAAGCCAGGGGCAAGCGTCTCGTCATTCCCAACCTGGCCATGGGCGACCGCGGCGAGCGCGTCGAGATCGACTACGGCAGCTTCGAGGACAAGGACGGCGACGGCTATCCCGACCTGAACCCCGTATTTTTCCCGGTGTTCGTCGACAAGGACGGCAAGCGCATCGCCTTCGCGCGCAGCCTGAAGTTCCCCGGCGTGGCCGGCTACACGCTCGAGGTGCAGGTCTTCGGCTTCGCGCACCTGTATCTGCCCTTCCGGCCGCCGGTGTCCACGACCATCCGGGCCTTCACGGCCACGCCGTTCGACATCCACTCCGGCCTGCAAGCATGTGACCCGACAACGCTGACCAGCCCCAAGGAGAACGGCCTCGCCCTGGTGTCGAACGCTGGCGCCCAGCAGTTCGTGACGGCGGCCGGCAAGGACCGTGGCGGCGTCAAGCACAAGTCCAAGAACGGTGTGCCCGGCATCAGCCTCGACGACCCCGATCGCGACGGCTATTGCGAGGAGATCAGCGAGGGCGACCTCGACATGGCCGAATGGTACCTGCTGAACCATCCAGCGCCCGCGCGCGGCCGCATCACCTTCGATGTCGTCACCGGCGAAAAGCTGTTCCACAAGGTCGGCTGTGCCTCCTGCCATGTGCCCGACTGGCACCTGAACGCGCATAACCCCGATGCCAGGGACTATACCGAGCGTTTCGACGGTGACCGTCGCTTCTTTGAACTTGATGTGGCATTCAACGACAGGAATCACCGCATGGAGGGCAGGCTCCGTTCCCTGGCGGAAAAGAAAGGCAAGCTCTGGCTGCCGAAGCGCGGCGCCCACACCATTCGCGGCGTCTACAGCGACTTCAAGTATCACGACGTCGGCGAGGCCTTCTACCAGATGCAATTCGATGGCAGCATCGTCCGTCAATGGCGGACGACGCCGCTCTGGGGCGTCGGCACCACCGCTCCGTATGGACACGACGGCGCCGACCTGGATCTCGACAGCACCATCCGCAGGCACGGCGGCGAGGCCCTCGCGGCACGCAAGGCTTACACCGCGCTCTCCGATAACGAACAGCGGCAACTCATCTGCTTCCTCAACAGCTTGGTGCTCTACCAGACCGATCAGCTGCCGTGCGACATCAACGGCGACGGCAAGATCGACAAGAACTTCCGGGTCCAGGGGATGAACACCGGCCTCGAACGCTTCAATCCGGAATGGCTGTTCCGCGTGCCCGGCAAGATCGAGGGCCCGATCCACAACGTACGCGGCGACTCCATCGTGTCGCATGCACTGACCAACGTCCGCCGCGCTTACGGCCTCGATCTCGAGTACCTGCGCGACAGCGACGGCGACGGCTTCCCGGACGTCATCGACCCGGACCCGCACCGCCCAGGCTTCCGCAACGGCGTCAAGTAGCGCGCCTTGGGGTCTGACCGGTCTGACCCCTTTTCGGACAGCCTCTCAGCTCAGTCAGACTTGATTTTCAAGACGAACCCTGGCAGTCCGCCTTCGGGGACATCCAGCGTCCAGGGCGTCGAATCGGCATTCCGATACTGCGGATAGGGGTGCTCGACCGTCTCAATCTGGTTCATCTTCTTGTCGTTTTTCTTGTCGTCGGTCTTGTCGGGCGGAGGCGGCGGCGCTTTCGGAGGCAGGTTCAACGTGACCTTGTATTTCCCCTTCCGACACTTGAGAGTCACCTTGCCCTGGGCGTCCGCCTGACCGTTGCGCATGCTTCCCGAAACCAGGGAATGCAGCACGATGCCGTAGTTGGCCAGGGGACGATCATTCTCATCGAGCAGCGTGCCTTGCACGGCCTCCAGTTGCGGCGGAGGCGCATCGCGGCATCCGGCCAGAAAAATGCAGCCCAGCATACATCCGCAGAGAATGCCCGGAATGTCTCTTGCGAACACGGCAAACTCCTCTGGGATGGCGCAAGGCGGAATTGCGATGGCTGCGCGGCTTGCCTTTACCAGTCCGACCCAAGCGTCATGCCGTCGCGAGGCAGCAACGCCCTTCTCCAGGTTTCCTGGGTCATGTTGGGGCTGACGACGCGCACGCTGGCATCCCCCATCGTGACGTTCATGCCACCGCGATGCCCGCTCTGCGAACGCCAGGAATCACAACCCTTCGGAGGATCGCTGGTATCGCCGGTCAGGTCGGGACTGGGATTGTCCTGGAACATCAACTGATTGATCACATGATTGGTGAGATTCGGGCTGGTGAGTCCGAAGCAGTGTCCATACGAGCCTCCCCAATCGTCCCAGACATAAAGTGCGAAGCGAGACCGGCCATCGCACAGCTTGTAGACCTCTCCCAGGAAGACGGTATTGGAGAGCCCATCGCGGATCATCGGGAACGTCTGCGCCGGCGGCAGTCCGTCCGGATTTTGGCCGGTGGGCGAAAAGGCATTGTAGTTGGCGGCGTAGCTGGACAGGCCCCAGCCCATTCCAAGACCATCGGGCGCCGTCGGATCGGATGGACATTGCAGGACCGCGAAGACCTGGTTGTAGGACGTCCACAGACCCGCCGGCGAGCAGATGGACCCGGAGACGCCGGACGAAGTGATCGGGCAATACGTGCAGCCACTGGGCGTTGACAGGCAAGGAGGCAAGCCGTTGCCGGGGTTCTTGTACGCGCACGTCGTGCTTCCCGGTTCCGCGTGCCCGTTCTTCTGGGTTGGCGGCGACGACGTGCATTGCCAATCGCTGGGGCCGACGTACGCAGGATTGGTGTCGCACGGGATGCCCACGGTGCCCTTGGTACATGTTTGCGACGAGTAGCTGTAACCGGAACTTATGATGGTTTCTTGGATCTTCCTGTAGGTTGGCTCCTGCTCGACGTAGGGAAGCAGGTGCACAAACCAGCCGCCGTAAACACCGACCTGTGCGTTCTGGGGGACCACTCCCTGATAGGGGGGCATCGACTTGTAGACCCCTTCGAAAGCGTGGATTGCCAGCCCGAGTTGCTTGAGGTTGTTCTGGCACTGCGAACGCGCGGCCGACTCGCGCACGGCCTGCACGGCCGGGACCAGCAAGGCGATCAAGATCGCGATGATGGCAATCACCACCAACAGTTCGATGAGGGTGAATCCTCGACTACGGCACCGAGAGGTCATCTGAGCACTCCATTGATGGAATAGATGGGACGACCTACTCAGGATAACGAATGCTGAATGGTCAGGCAAGAACGGCCTGGTGGGCGTGGTGCAAGCTCACGCCCTCGCCGACACGAGCACGGCCGTTGGCCTCGCGCCATGGCGATTGCCAGTTCTTTTTCTCGAGGACGACCGAGAATTCTGCGAGAGAATCGACGACGACTTCCGGCCCGAACGTGTAGCGCTGCAGGTCTTCCTGGCTGGTGCCGCCGCTAAGGACCAGGACGGTGTGAAAGCCGAGTTGCACGCCGCCCAGGATGTCGGTCTCCATGGTATCGCCGATGATGGTCGTCTCGTCGGTGGACAGGCCGAGTTCCTTGCGTGCGGCCCGCATCATCACCGGGCTGGGTTTGCCGACGCTGAAGGCCTTCACTGCCGCGGCAGACTCGAGCATGGCCACCATGGCGCCGCAGCCGGGTCGCAGGCCGTGGTTCGTGGGACAGTTCGGATCGAGGTTCGTGGCGATCAGCTTGGCCCCGCGCAGGATCATCCGCACGGCCGCTTCCACCAGTTCGAGATTGAAGGTCCGCCCCTCGCCGACGACCACGTAGTCCGGATCGTGATCGACAACGGCGTAGCCGTTCTGGTGCAGCGCGGTCAGCAGGCCGCCCTCGCCGATGACGAACGCCGTGCCTCCAGGCTTTTGCTGCGCCAGGAAACGGGCCGTCGCCATCGCGCTGGTGAACACGTGCTCTTCCTCGACGTCGATGCCCAGGCGGCTGAGCTTGGCGACCACGTCGCGGCGCGTGCGCTGGCTGTTATTGGTCAATAGCCGAAAGGGAATCGAGCGCGCGCGTAACTGTTCGATGAAGTCATTCGCCCCCGGGATCAGCTCGCTGCCACGATAAAGGACGCCATCCATGTCGATAAGGTAGCCGTGTCGCACGTCTTGCCTTTCTAGCAGTGGGAAAAAGGGAGTCATCCGGGAGAGGTGAGGAAGCTTGGTGAGAGCAATCCGTGTGCCAAAAGCAGATCTGCGGAATCGTGGCTACAACTCATTTGCGACACACGACATCGGCGTACAGGCCTTGCAGCGCTCCACCGGCGATCTTGCCCAATTGGTGGGCGAAGAGTGCTTTTACTCGTGGCGCAGCGCTTCGATCGGATCGAGACGCGAGGCACGCCGGGCCGGGTACCAGCCGAAGAGGATGCCGACGTCCACGGCCACGGCCAGGGCCAGGAATATCGACATCTGCACGATCTGGGCGGGCAACGTCTTGTCCGTGAATTGCGTGTACGCCCAGGGGATCCCGTAGACTGCGGTGAGGCCGAGGCCGAGGCCGAGCAAGCCTCCCCCTGCCGTCTGCACCATCGCTTCCAGCAGGAACTGCAAGGTGATGTCCTTGCGCTTGGCCCCCAGCGCCCGGCGGATGCCGATTTCGCGAGTACGCTCGGTGACCGTGGCCAGCATGATGTTCATGATACCGATGCCGCCCACCATCAGCGAGATGCTGGCGATGAGCACGAGCAACAGCGTGTAACGATTCTTGGCACGCTCGGCCTCCTCGAGGCGGTCGAGCGGCACCGTGACCGCCCAGTCCTGCTTGGCGTGGTTCTGCTCGAGCTGATCGCGGATGGCGTCGCCGGCCCCGCGGACCTTGTCCATGTCGGAAATGGTCAGGGTCACCTGGTGCAACTCCACCTGTTCCGCGGAGCGCGATCCCGACTGGCGCACGAAGATTCGGGAGCCGTACCGGGCCCAGCAGGTGCGCAGCGGGATGTAGACGTCCTTGTTGAAGTCCTCAGCTGCCTGGCTGCCGCCGCTGCCGCCCGTCGGCATGCGATCCGCCAGCACGCCCACGACGACATAGTGCTGGCTCTGCAAGACGACTGTTTGACCGACGGGATCTTCGAAGGGGAAGAGCTGGTGAGCGATATCGGAGCCGAGGACGGCGACGTTGCGCATGTAGTTGTCGGCACCCTCGTCCTCATAGTTGTCGGCGTCCAGGAGAAAGCGGCCCTTGGCGATATCGATCTTGTTGACCTTCTGGTAGTCGGCGGTCGTGCCCACGACGCGGCCAAGGACCATGCGGTGCAACCGGCGCACCTCTTGCGGAAAGATGCGCATGGGTACGCTCTGCACGACCGAATTGATCGTGAGAAAGCGCTCGTGATCCTGGCGCGTGAGCCCGTAGGCCACCACGAAAGTGCGTTTCTGGCTGGTGGAGTTATCCGGCGGCTTGACGCTGCGGACGATGACGTTGGTGGCCCCTTGCCGCTTGATGTCCTCCAGGGCGTCTTGCATGCTGCCTTCGCCGAAGGCCATGAGGGCGATCACCGCCGCCGTGCCGACAATGATGCCCAGCACAGACAGGAACGAGCGCAGCTTGTGCAGCCACAGGCTGCGCAGGGCCAGGACGATGTTGCGCCGCCCCTTGGCCACGAACAACATGATGCCGAAGAACACCGCCAGTCCGCCCAGATTCAGGAGCACCAGCGTCTGCACGAAATCGCGGATGGAGAGCATCACAGCCTCTTCAATTCCGGCCAGTCGCCGATGGCCACGGCCAAACTACCCTTGAGCTCGGGCAGCGGCCGCGGCGGGTTTTTCTGCTCGGACTCGATATGGCCGTCACGCATGTGCACCACGCGACGCGCCCAGGCGGCAATGTCGTTCTCGTGCGTCACCATGATGATCGTCTTGCCCTGCTGGTTCAAGCGCGTGAGCAAGACCATGATCTCGTCCGAAGTCTTCGAATCGAGGTTGCCCGTGGGTTCGTCGGCGAGAATCACGTGCGGGCTATTGACCAGGGCGCGGGCGATGGCGACACGCTGTTGCTGTCCGCCCGAGAGCTGCATCGGCCGATGGTCGAGACGCTCGCCCAGGCCTACCAGTTCCGCCATGCGAATGCAATGGGCACGCGTGCTCTCATCGAGTCGGCCACCCTGATAGACAAGCGGCACCTCGATATTCTCGACCACGGTGTACTGCGGCAGCAGATTGTACGACTGAAAGACGAAGCCCAGGTAGCGGCTGCGGATTTCCGAGAGATGATCGTCGTCCATCTCCGACACGTCCTGATCGCCCAGGAAGTATTGCCCGCTGGTCGGGCGGTCCAGGCAGCCAAGCAGGTTCAGCAACGTCGATTTTCCGGAGCCGGACGGCCCCATCAACGCCACGAAGTCTCCCTGGTTGACGGTCAAGGTCACGCCGCGCAACGCGCGCACCACCACCGCTTCCAGGTAGTAGTTCTTGACCAGGTCGATTACTTTCGCGACAGCGGCCATGAGTTCTCGTTTGCCAGCGTCGCCGCACGCCTCATCATGTGTGGCGTCCAGCACAGGAGCAGGTGCCTGATCAGTTCGGAATGTCCAGTCCCTTGGCCTTGAGCTGCTGGCGCACCTTGTCGCGGTACTGCTCGGGAACCTGGTCGAGCATGTCGCGGCGCTCGGCCGGGCTGGCTTTCTGAAAGCGCTCGAACATCTGTTGAGCTTGCTTGGCGCGATCGCCGCCCTTGCCGGTCTTCTTCTTCTTGCCATCGACGTCGCCGCCGGGACCCGCGGGCGTGTCGCCGTTGCCCTTCTGCATCGCCGGGGCGGCGGGTCGCAGCTTGCTGTTGTCCCCCAGGATGGCGCGCGGATTCAGCACGACCTGCTCGCCCTCGCTGAGGCCGGATTTGACCTCGACCATGCGGATGTTGCTCATGCCGACGACAATGTCGCGCTCCTGCGGCTGGCCGTCCCGATCGACCACGAAGCACTTGCGCTGCGCTCCCATCGAGATATTGCCAACGACCGCCTGGATGGGGATGGTCAAGACCTCCTCGCTGCTTTCCTCGGCGTGAATGGTCACCTCGGCGCTGAAGCCGGGTCGCAGGTTCTCGACCGCCTCGTCAATCGACACGATGGTCGGATAGACCTTGACATCAGTGGACAGGAAATCCGTTTGCGAGGGCACGGTGGCGACGGTCTTGACGTGGCCTCGAAGCAGCCGGTTGGGATAGGCTTCGACGCGCACCGAGGCCGGCTGGCCGGCAAAGGTCAGCTCGAAGTCGCGATCGCGGAAGCTGGGGCGAGATTCGACCAGCGCGTTCTGGGTTCCGACGATCGCCAGCATGTCGGTGACCGGCGCCAGTTGCCCACCCGCCAGAGGCGCCGGGCTGAGCAGCAAGGCGGCGCTGAGTGCATCCGAGAAGCCCGTCGATCGCAGCGTCTCCGGCCGCAGCCGCGAGACCATCGCCTCGTGGACGCGAACATTGACCTGCATCTTGCCGAGGTTCGGGATGCGCAGCAGTTTCTGGCCTTCCTTGACGTTTTCACCCTGGGCCACGAGCGCCTGCTGGCCGGCGCCGAAACGACCCTGATCCGGCACGAAGTACACGACCAGCCCGTCCTGTGGAGAGAAGATCCGGCATTTGTGGATCTCTTCCTTGATCTCGGCCAGCTTGGTTTCCTGCTGCAGGTAAACCGATTTCTTGGCTTGCTTCTCGGCGACGGCCTTCTCCTTGTTGGACTCGGCCTGGCTCTTGACGCGGTCCAGGGCGCGGTCCGCTTCCTTCACGTCGCTCCAGAGCTTCATGACCTCCTTTTGCAACGTGAAATCCTGAAGGATTTTCATCTCACCCTGGACCTTGCGAAGCGAGATCTCGGCGCTGGCCAGCTTGGCCTCGTCCGACTCCGCCTGGCTGCGGCTGACGTAGCCCTTCTTGACCATGCGCCGCGACCAGGTGGCTCGGTCCAGCCATTGCTCGCGGTCGGAACGGGCGTTTTCGATGCGGCCGTCGATGTCGTTGAACGTCTGCAAATAGTCGCCGCCGATCAGGTTCTGGTCCTGGGCCGATTCGCGAAACTGGTACAGATAGTCGCCCACCTGGTCGGTCTTCTCGAGCAGCAGCAGCTTCTTGCCGATCTCGTGGCCGAGAAACTTCTCCAGCTCGATCTTCCGCAGCGTGCGGTTGATCTTGGCGGTTTCGATGTCACTGAAGCTCTGGCTGCGCACGATCTCGAAATCCTGTTCGGCCTTGATCCATTCCGACCTGGACTTGTCGACCTCGATCTTCTGGCTGTTGAACTGGTCGTGTTGCGAGGAATCGTCCAGCTCGATCAGCAGCTGGCCCTTCTTGACCTCGGTGCCGTCGTCGATGACCCATTTGATGGTGGAGGCGACGCCGCTCTGGGTCTTGGCCTTGACGCGGCAGACGATCTCGCTGTTCTCGGCCGATTCGAGAGCGCCGCGCTCGGTGACCGTGACCAGCAGCTTCTCGCGCTTGACCACGTGCGTCGGACCGTTGTACGGTTCGGCGCGGAGCCCGGTCATCAGCAGGGCGGCAATGCCGACGCCGCCGGCGATGACGATCATCAAGACGATGGTTATGAGCGCCCGCTTTTTATGGATCGAGCGCCTGCGGCGGGAGCTCGGAAACTCCGAGGAGTCGCGCGTCGGCGCCGCGCTGTCCGGCCCCTCGGCCGGTTCCGGGAACGGATTCGGAAAGGTGGGTTCGTTGGCCATTGTCATTCATCCATAGGCCGCGCTCATCCACCTGCATGATTCCGGTATCCAGGTAGATGCGCTGGCGAACAATCCGGTAGTTGATCCAGATGCTGTACAGCTGATTTTGCGCCTGGGGCAGGCTGGCCTGGGCATTGAGCAACTGCTGAGTCAAGGCGGCTTCATTGCCGGCGGTGTTGGCTCCTTGCAGCGGGTTAGGCGGGGCTCGAAACGTTTCCAGGGCGCTTTCCACGATGCGGTAGGCTAGCTCCATCTGCTTCTGCTGGATCTTGTAATTCGTCGCGAACACCCGGAGTTGCCGGATATCCGCCCTCACCTGGAAGGCGATCGCGTCCTCCGCCGCCATGAGCGACCGTCGGGCCCGCTGGTAGGCGATCAGCACCGCCCGGTAATTGTTCCGCTCCGCATACCGCACCAAGGGCAACTGAAAGTTCATGGTCAGCTGATGTCGCGCCCGATCCTGGCTGAAGGCCAGCGGCTCGGCCAAGCCGGGCGGCGTGAAGCTATCTCCATGATACCCGACATTGAAGACGCCGAGCAAGGAATTTGCGTAAATCCGCAATTGCCGCCAGCTGTCCACCACCTCGGCCCGCACATTCATCAGATCGAGGCGCTCGTTCAGGGCCGCACGCGTGGCGATCTCGAAGGCCTTCTCCAGATCCACGGTCATGAGGTCCTCCCCGTCGATGTCGATCGGGGGCAAGTCGGGCCATTGCCGGCTGATCTGGTCGAGACGTTCGTTGCCCGCCTCGGCCAGCACCAGCTGAAACGTGTTGCGCAGGTCGCGAAAGCGCGCGACGTGTTGAAACTTGCGGGCCCGCTCATCGGCAATTTTTCGCCACGGCTCGGCCTGGTATCGCCGTATCGTGTTCTCGAACTCGCCCAGCGGAATCTCCCGTTCGAGCCGTGCCAGTTCCGCGCGCAGTTCCGACGGAAACGGCTTTCCCGAAATCTCGGCATTGGTTTTCTTGTCGTAAAGGTCGCGCCGCCGCGCACGCAGCGTCGACAGCCGATCCTCGAGCGTCTTGGCGTCCAGCTTCTTCCAGCTGGCCCAGCGCTTGGGAAAATTCTCCTTGAACAGCACCGTTTCCTTGACCAGGTCTGATTGCGTGAGCAACTTCTCCAGTCGGTCGCGCATCAGCTTGGCTTCTTCCATGGGTTCGTAGCTGTCGATGTCCTTGACGGCGTTCTCGATCTGATCGATGACGCGCTCGAACTTGATGAGCTGTCGCGAGATGGGATAGATGAAGCTATCGTCCAGCTCGATCAGCAGATTGGTGGGCAGGCCGAGCTGGATCTTGAAATTGTCGAGGGCATCGCGCAAGGTTTGCCGCTTGGTCAGGATGTTGCTCAGGCTCTGGTAGAGCCGCTGCTTGACCTGCTCGACTTGCAGAGGGGAAACGTTGCCGCCTTCCTCGAAGGCCTCGTACAGGCGCAGATACTTCTGCAAGTTGTCGGCGTTCTTCATTTCGGTCCACAAGTCGGTGGCGCGGAACAGCGTCGGCAGATAGCCCTGGTTCGACGGTGGCGTGAAGTTGCTGGCGTTGGTTGACAGGTCGATGCGCCCCACGGTTCCCGGCAGCAATGGCAGGGCCCCGGAACCCGAGATGGGGATGCCCGTGGTATTGATGAATCCGCCGCCACCCACCCCATCCACCACACCCGCAAAGACGGGGTTGCGGTTCAGGTCGGTGATGGGCCCCGGGAACGAATCGAGCGCGCCGCCCCCGGTGACGTACTGGTAAAACTGCTGGCGAAAGCGAGCGAAGAAGCGAATCTCGTAAAGCAAGTAGCGTTCGACCTGCGTGAGCGGCTCGAGCGTCACCGCCTTGCCGCCGCCGCGCAAGAGCGGCTGCACGAAATCGAGGCTCAGCGTGGACACGCTGGTCACCGTCCGTGGCACGTCTCCGGAAATGTTGACGACCGTCCGGTTCGCCCAGTTCATGAGCAAGAGCGCCCCGGTCGAGAAGAGCTTGCCCACGCCGGCGGAGGAATTGACCGTCCAGCGATGCCCCTGTCTCTCGCCTGTTTCACGGCCCGAAAAGCCATAAAACGCGGAGCCGAACGCCTGGAACTGCGCCGCGAAGGAGAAACGCTCCATTGTCACGGGCATGGCCATCAGATACAGGTTCTCGCGCTCGGCTTGCAATTCGCGGCTGTTGAGCGTCCCCAGGATGACGGACTGGTCCAGGGTCAGGAAGTACGGCTGATCGAGGTTTTGCGGCACGGCAGGCGGATCGCCGCGGCACTCGCCGCTGCCGTCCAGGGCGCGTGGCTGCGGCAATTGATCCGGCGAGTCGATGTAGGGTGTCGGCGTCGTCCGCAGCAACTCGGCAAACGAAGGCACGCTGCTGGGAATGCCTGCTTCTTGACGAACCAGCGGCTGACGGGCGCGGTTCTCCGCGTCCCAGCCGGCCATGACTTCCAGATAGTCGGGACTTTCCACCCGGCCAACACCGGAGTGATAAGGCTTCTGAGGATTGGGCGACAAGTCCTTGGCCCCGGGGTCGTCCGGCGGCATCGGTGGGCGGTCCGGATTGCTGCGGTCGCCGAAGCGCGCCATGATGTCCGGATAGGGCGAGAAGCCAAGGATCTTCCAGGGTGCCTTGTCCTTCTCCGCGAGCACCGCGAGCACCTGCCGGTCCGTCTGCTTGCGATAGAAGGCGCGCGTACAGCCGCCTCCGCTCGCCAGCGTCGCCGCCAGCAGCCCGAAAAGCCATACCTTGCTCGCCTGCCGCAGTCTACCCATGTTCTTCATTTGCAAGCGACGGAGCATCGTCGCGCGGAATAATGCAAACAATCCGTGCATTCGGTATCGGCGGCAAATCTTGCCAACTTGATTGTTCGTGAAAATCAGCTGGGTGAGCAGGCGAGGCGCTCGCAGCGCGTCGGCACGACACGCCGCCGACGCGGCATGACTGGCAATGCCTGGTTACCGGCGCCGGCCGCCACCTCGGGGTTGGGACGCGGGCGAGGACCGATTGCTCGGCGGCGCCTGTCGGTAGGTGGAAGACTGGCCGCTCGATCTGCTGAAGCTACGCGTTCCATCGCGACTGACGGGTGGCGATGGGGAGGAATAGACGGACCTGCCTTGTGGCGCCGCGCTGGCCTTTGGGGAGGCGCCGGCTGCTCTTGCAGGCCCGGGGCGCACGTTTGCAGGGGGACTGGTCGGCTTCGGAGTAGCCGCCGGACGCGGCGAAGACACCGGCGCCCTGCTTGCCGGCGGCGATACTGTCCGCGCCGGCGCTGGAACTGCCTTGGGCGTGATGCCCCCCGTCTTCGCCGGCGGATTGACGCGCGGCGCGGCGCGGCCTGTCTCCACCTTGCCGCGTTGCACGGCCGCCTGGCGATACGCCTGAGCGTTGATGCGCTGCCGCACCAGTTGCTCCTGTGAAAGGATGGTGACGGGCGCGGTGTTCTGGCGCAGCTGATTGACCAGCGCCACCTGGGGACCGCCCTGTCCGCGCGCGAACCCCTGATAGGAGCGTTGCAGTCCGTCCAGCCAGCCGGCGTTGCCGCGGTTCTGGTTGCGGTAATAGCTCACCAGCGGGTCGAAGCGATTGGCGCCGTTGAACCACGGACGATACCCCGCCCGCGCGAAGCCCGCACCAGAGTAAGGTCCGAAGCGATAGAACGGCGAGCCGGCCCGCCAGAACAGACCGTTGAGCAAGCCGCCCACGGCGAAACGCGGGCGATGAACCCACCCAGGCCCCCAGCCGCCACGCAGGGCCAGCGGCGCGAACAGCAACCCGCGGCGCGCGAATGGATAGTCCCAGTAACCGCTGCAGAAGATCCAGCCGCCGGGCGACCACAGATAGCGAGGACACACCCAGACCAGGCCGGGCCGATACGGCGTCCAGCAACCGGGCCGCCAGAAATATTCGCCGTCGTTGAACGCCCACCAGCCAGGAGTGTAAAAGCTGCTGTCGTCCGGCGGCGGCACGGACGGCCCCACGTCAAGCGACGCGGGCGGTTCGGTAACATACTGTGGCGCCTCGGCCTGCCGTTCCGGCGCGAAGTAGCCGGGAACCCATTGCCAGCCCTCGTCCGTGCGTGCCCAGTAACCGGGAACATACTGTCGCCCGGCCGGCACATCACGATAAAGTCCGCTGATCCAGGTGAACTCCTTGCGCTCGCCATCCCAGGCCCAGTAGCCGGGCAGCCACTGAACGTTGTCGCCCTCGGGCTTCTGCTCGGCAGGTAACTCGGGGACCGGATCGGGGGGAGGCCGATCGATGGCGGAAGGCGGCGCGACCGGCTCCTGCGATGGATGCGCGAACGCTTCATGCACCAGACCGCGATCCAACACCTCGACTTTCGGTTCCGTGGCGCCGCCTTGATTGAACGCCACGGGTCGATCGTCTCGTTCCTGGCCCGCCAACGGTGAGGCAATGGCAAGCACACCGAGCAAGAACGCGACCACGCACATGCGGATAGGAGCCACGATCGTCCCCCTGGGTGAAAGGGCTGCAAGAATATTGTAACGGCTCCTTGACATGAGAACAACGCGCCAGCGCCTCGAGCTTGCGCGCGTTTACCGACGAAGCGACGCGCTGGGGTCCAGGCTGGGCTCCCCGACTGCGGTTACGCGCCAACAAAGGGTGCAAACAACTTGTTTTCTTCTTGAAGGATGCACACGCGCGGTTTAATGTACATAGTGACCATTCCCATCGCGGCACGGTCCAGACCAACATTATTGGGAGCAGCCATGGCCAAGGGGCGAGGCGATTTCACGGACATCCTGGTCAAGAAACAGATTCTCGGTCCCGATCAGCTTTCCGAAGCCAAGAACTTGCAGGCCGCCACCGGCGCGAAGTTGCAGGACGCCATCGTCAAGCTCGGCTACGCCACGCACGAGGACGTGATGTCGGCGGTCGCCGAATTTCACGGCATGCAGTTCGTTGACCTCACCAACGTGACCATCCCGGCCAGCGTCGTGGAACTTGTCCCCGAATCCGTGGCCCGCGAGAACGTGGTGCTGCCGCTGTCCCAGGAAGCCGGCGCCTTGAAGATCATCATCAGCGACCCTTCCGATTTCGATACGCTGCAAAAACTTCAGTTCATCCTCAACAAGGACATCACGCCGGTGCTGGCCCCGCGCGAGCAGATTGTCGAGGCCATCAACCGGCATTACGGGCAGACCGAAACCGAATCCGTGGACTCCATGTTGCAGGAGTTCACCGATACGCAGATTGACTTCACGGAAACCGAGGCGTCAGCCAACCAGGGCGTGGACGAGAGCGACGCCCCGGTTGTCAAGCTGTGCAATCTCATCATCCAGGAAGCCATCAGCCTCCGGGCGAGCGACATTCATGTCGAGCCGTTTGCCGATCGCATTCGCATCCGCTACCGGATCGACGGGGTGCTGGTGGAGCGCGATAGCCCGCCGCGGCGACTGCTGGCCCCCATGATTTCACGTCTCAAGATCATGGGCAGCATCGACATTTCCGAAAAGCGACGCCCTCAGGACGGCCGTATCAAGATGTCCGTCTCCGGCAAGCACTTCGACCTGCGCGTCAGCATCCTGCCCACCAACCACGGGCAGTCGATCGTGATGCGTATTCTTGACCGGACGAATATACAGCTGAACATCAAGGACATGGGCTTTTCGGACGAGGACTACAAGCGCTTTCAGACGATCATCAAGCGGCCCAATGGCATTTTCCTGGTGACCGGCCCCACCGGGTCTGGTAAGACGACAACGCTCTATGGTGCGCTGAATGAGCTGAACCGGCCTGATCGAAAGATCATCACTGCCGAGGACCCCGTCGAGTATTACCTGCCAGGCGTGAATCAGACGGAAGTGAAGCACAACATCGGACTGGATTTCCAGCGCATCATCCGGGCCATGCTCCGGCAAGCCCCCAACATCATCCTTGTCGGCGAGATCCGCGATCAGGAGACAGCCGAGATAGCGGTGCAGGCCTCCCTGACAGGACACTTAGTTTTTAGCACATTACACACGAACGACGCGCCCAGCGCTATCACACGACTCCAGGACATCGGAGTCCAGCCATTTCTTGTCGCCTCCAGCGTCATCGCCATCATGGCCCAGCGTCTGGTGCGGATTATCTGTCCAAAGTGCAAGGAGCCGGACAAGCCGCCGGCGGCCGAGCTTCGTGCGGCGGGTCTGACCCCGTCCCAGGTCAATGCCGGGAACTTCGCGCGCGGTCGTGGCTGTAACCACTGTCACCACACGGGTTACCGCGGCCGGCGCGGCATCTTCGAGATGTTGCGCATGAACAGCGCCATTCGCGAAATGACCTTCAACCGCGAGCCAGCACAGGCCATTCGCCGCCAGGCGCGGCTGCTGGGCATGCGCACTCTTCTCGAGGACGGCGTCGGCAAGGCCCTCGCTGGACTCACGACCCTCGAAGAGGTCCTGAGCATCTGCCATCATGACATGGATAAGTAATTTGCCTTTTTTGCCGAAAATCGTTGATTCGCCCTGCTTGACGGAGATAATGCGGTATGAGGCGCAACTCTCCCGTCTAGAGGCGTAGGCAGCTGGCTGACAAGCTGAGAGCTGGTTGTCGCGTGGCCGCAAGCTGCCAGCTTGCCGGCCTGGATTCCATGTAGAGCGGCCCGTGCCGCTGAGTCGACAAGCTGGCAGCTTGTCGCTACGGAGTGCATTCGTGGCTGCCGGAACCGTTCAGATCGATAAGCTGTTGACAACCGTGATCCAGCTCAAGGCGAGCGACCTGCACATAACGACAGGTCAGCCTCCCGTCGTGCGCCACAACGGCCGCATGCGCCGCCTGGAAACCAAGATCCTCGACAATGACGACACCACCGGCCTGATGAAGAGCATCACGCCCGATCGCTGCCAGCAAGAATTGCAAGAAAAGGGCGGCTCCGACTTTGCCATCGAGTTTGTGGACGGCTACCGCTTCCGCGTCGCCATCTTCAAGCAGCGCGGCCACATCGGCATGGTGCTGCGGCGCATTCCCAGCGCCTTCCTTTCATTCGAACAGATCGGCATGCCGGAGGCGGTGAAGCGCTTGATCGTCCGGCCACGTGGCTTGCTGCTGGTCACCGGGCCCACGGGATCCGGCAAGACCACCAGTCTCGCCAGCATGATGAACTTCCTCAACAACAACTACGACCGCCACATCATCACCCTGGAAGACCCGATCGAATACTATCACAAGCACCTGAAGTGCACGGTGAACCAGCGTGAGATCGGCGTGGACGTGGCCGACTTCAAGGAGGGCATCAAGCGCGCCCTGCGCATGGACCCCGACATCATCCTGGTCGGCGAAATGCGCGACCTGGAGACGATTCACGCGGCCATCGAGGCGGCGGAGACCGGCCACGTCGTCTTCGGCACGTTGCACACCAACAGTGCGTCGGCGACCGTCAACCGCATCATCGACGTGTTTCCCAAGGATCAGCAGGACCAGATCCGCACTCAACTGGCGACAGCCCTCATCGGTGTTCTGTCGCAAACGTTGCTGCCCAAGAAGCCGGAAGGCGTCGTCGCCGCCTACGAGATGATGGTGGTCACGCCCGCCATTTCCAACCTGATCCGCGAGAACAAGACGTACCGCATCGATTCCAGCATCCAGACCGGCAAGAAGGACGGCATGTTCCTCATGGACGAGAGCCTGTTCCGCCTCTGGAAGGCCGACCTGGTGGCCAAGGAAGAGGTGCTGCTGAAATCGTCCAAGCCGCTTGAACTGGCGGCCCGCATCCTCCAGGCCGAGCGCGGCGAGATGGAGGAAGACGAAGAAGACGACGACGAGGATGAAGACGAGGACGACGACGATGATCGTCCGCGCCGCCGTCGCCGCGACGAAGACGATGACGAATAAGGTAGAATCATGGCCACCGATCCAAAAAAACCGCAGAAGCCCGGCGACAAGCCGCCGGCGAAAGCGCCGGGCGGCGACGCCGCCAAGCAGCCGGCCAAGCCCGGCGCGAGCAAACCGCCTGCCAAGCCCGCCAAGAGTGACGCCCCCCCGGCCGCGCCGCAGTCCGCCAAGGTCGCCAGCAGCAAGAGCGGTTCGCGCAAGTTTGGACAGGTTCTCGTCGACCTCGGCTTCATCGACGAAGATCGGCTCTGGGAAATCCTTGACAAGGCCAAGAACGCCAACGCTCCGGTCGGCCAGGCGGCCCTCAATCGCGGGCTCATTACCGAGGAGCAGCTGCTCCAGGCCCTCGCCGAGCAGTTCAATCTCCGCATCCTCAATGCCGAGGAACTCAAGCCCACCGCCGAGGCACTGGCACTCGTTCCGGAGACCATGTCCAGTGTCTACAAGGTGATGCCGCTGTCCTTCCGCGACAACGTGCTCACCGTCGTCCTCGGCGACCCCAACAACCTGCCGGCGCTCGACGACCTCCGCAACTTCCTTGGCATCCAGGAAGTCACGGCCACGCTGGCCAACCCCAAGCTCATCGCCGAGGTCCTCGCCAAGTGCTACCAGGGCAAGGAAGAGACCATCATGGACATCATTCAGTCCCTGAATGATGATCCGGAATTGAGCCATGGCGGCCGCGAGACCAGCATCGACCTGGAAAGCATGATGGAAATCCAGGACGCCGCCCCGGTCCGCAAGCTCCTGAACATGGTCATGCTCCTGGGCATCAAGGACCACGCCAGCGACATTCACTTCGAGCCGTTCGAGGAAGAGTACAAGATCCGCATGCGCTGCGACGGCGTGCTGTACGAGATGGTGCCGCCGCCGCGGCACCTGGCCGCCGCCATCGCCAGCCGCATCAAGGTCATGTCCAATCTCGACATCGCCGAGCGCCGGCTGCCGCAGGACGGCCGCATCGAACTCAACGTCGGCGGCAACCAGGTGGACATGCGCGTCAGCGTCCTGCCCACCATGTTCGGCGAGAGCGTCGTCATCCGCGTGCTGGACCGCTCCGTCGTCTCGCTCGACCTCAACAAGATCGGCATGGACCCCACGCTGCTGGCCACCTTCCGCGAGCTGATCCGCAAGCCCAACGGCATTGTCCTGGTCACCGGGCCCACCGGTTCCGGCAAGACCACCACGCTCTATTCCGCCCTCAACGAACTCAACCAAGTCACCGAGAAGATCATCACCACGGAAGATCCCATCGAGTACGACATCGACGGCATCGTGCAGGTGCCGATCAACACCGAGATCGGCGTCACCTTCGCCGGCGCCCTGCGTGCCATCCTGCGTCAGGATCCGGACAAGATCCTGGTCGGCGAGATCCGCGACCTGGAGACGGCGCAGATCGCCGTGCAGGCGTCGCTCACCGGTCACATCGTCTTCAGCACGCTGCACACCAACGACGCCCCCAGCACCGTCACGCGTCTGCGCGACATGGGGCTGGAGACGTACCTGATCACCGCGACAGTGGAAGGCATCCTGGCCCAGCGGCTGGTTCGCAAGATCTGCGACGATTGCCGCGTCGAGTTCGATCCGAGTCCGGAAATGCTCATGGAACTGAACCTGCGCCGGGAGGAGACGCAGGGGCACAAGTTCTATTACGGCCGGGGCTGCGACCGCTGCAACAACACCGGACATCGCGGCCGCATGGGCCTCTTCGAACTGGTCGTCATGAACGATGAGATCCGCGACCTGATCTCCTCCGGCATCTCGACCGACCAGCTGTACGCCGCCTGCCGCAAGCAAGGCATGACCACCCTCCGCGAGTCCGGCCTGCGCGCCATCTTCAGCGGCCAGACCACCATCGAGGAAGTCGTGCATGAGACCATCATTGCTGATGAAGGCTGACGAGAATTGCAGATTGCAAATTTTAGATTGCAGATTTGCAGAGCAGGTGCACTGATGAACGCGGACGAACTGAAACGTCCTGAATACCGCGAAGAGCAAGGGCCGTAGCGCCTGAGGGGATTTTGCATTGGAGATTTGAGATTGCGGATTTGAGATTGGAGGAGATAGGCAGTCGCGGGTTTGCAAATCTGCAATCTCAAATCTGCAATCTGCAATTTCCCGCGGAGCCGTCGCCCTGATCGGGGAGCACTGCAATGCCGACGTACAAGTTCGAGGCCATGGACACCACCGGCGGCGAGGTCAAGGACTCCGTCGAGGCCACCAACGAGGAAGAAGCCCAGCAGAAGATCCGCCAGATGGGTTACTTCGTCACCCGCCTGACGGAGGTCGCCGGCAAGAAGGAAAAGAAGAAGGGCAAGGGCCAGAAAAAAGGCAAGAAGAACAAGGTCTTCACCATCGGCGGGGTCAACACCAAGATGTTGTGCACCTTCACCCGCCAGTTCTCCACCTTGCAGGACGCCGGCCTGCCGGTGCTCCGCAGCCTCAAGATTCTCGAAGGCCAGATGAAGCCCGGCACCCTCAAGAACGCCCTCATCGACGTCGTCGATGACGTCGAGTCGGGCAGCACGCTCTCGGAAGCCTTCGCCAAGCACCCCAAGTGCTTCGACAAGCTTTACGTCAACATGGTCAAGGCCGGCGAGGCCGGCGGCGCCCTGGAAGTCATCCTCAAGCGCCTCGCCGAGTTCAAGGAAAAGGCCCAGAGCCTGGCCCGGCGCATCAAGGGCGCCATGATCTATCCGTGCGTCGTCATCTTCGTCGCTGTCGCAATCCTGTCGTTCATCATGATCTTCATCATCCCCAAGTTCGAGAAGATCTTCGAAGACTTCAAGATGAAGCTGCCCTGGCTCACCGGCGCCCTCATCGAGACCTCGCGCTGGTTCGTGAAGTACTGGTACGTCTTGCCGCTGTTCCCGATCGTCGTCTGGCTGACACTCAAGTTGATACGCCTGAACAAGACCGGCAACTACGTGCTCGACCGCATTAAGCTCGCGGTCCCGGTGGCCGGCAACATCATCGAAAAAACCGTGGTGGCCCGCACCACGCGCACGCTGGGCACGCTGATCTCGTCCGGCGTGCCGATTTTGGAGGCGCTGTCCATCTGCCGCGAGACGAGCATGAACGCGGTCTTCGAGGCCATGTACCAAAAGGTCTATGAATCGATCCGCGAGGGCGAAACCATTGCCCAGCCCATGAAGGAAAGCCGCCTCGTCGACGACATGGTCGTCAACATGATCGACGTCGGCGAGGAGACCGGCGACCTCGACAGCATGCTCTACAAGGTCGCCGACGTCTACGACGAGGAAGTCGACGTCCTCGTCGAGGCCCTCATCAGCTTGCTCGAACCCATCATGATCGTCGTCCTCGGCTTCATCGTCGGCACCATCGTCATCGCCCTGTTCCTGCCGCTGCTCGCCCTGCTGGAAGGCTTGAGCGGCAACAAGATGTAGCGAAGAATTTTTGATTTTTGAGTCCTGATTCTTGAGTCTCGATGATCGATCAAAAATCAAAAATGAAGGAGATTGTCATGCTGGCCGCACGACCCCATCGCCCTGGATTCACGCTCGCCGAACTGCTGGTGGTGATCGCCATCATCGCCGTGCTCGGGGCGCTGGTCAGCGCCGGAGTTTTCAAGATCCTTGAGGCGATCCCGAAGACGACGACGACGCAAGAATTGAGTCAGCTCACGATCGCCGTCGAGAATTTCAAGTTGAAGTACGGCATGTATCCGCCCAGTGCGATCGTCTTGCCGCCGCCGGCCGGTTCGGCATCGGCGACTTACTTGAGCCGGATCTGGAGTCGCATCGATTTCGCGCAGTGCTCGTGGGGCGGCGCCGGCACGCTCGAAGGGGATCAGTGCTTGGTCTACTTCCTGCAGGGTCCGACAGGCGACGGCTGGTCCACCAAGCCGCAAAACCCGACCCAGGCAGGAGGCACGCGCATCCTTCCGTTCTTCAATTTCAAGCAGGAACGGCTGTATAAGCGCGGCGGCAGCGACTTCTACTCCTACAAGGATCCCTATGTTAACGTCCCCTCCAAGGACAAGCCCTACGCGTTCTTCAGCAGCTCGCCCGGCTATGCAAACGATTGTCCCAGCCTCATCAGTGGCGGTCCCTACACGAAGAATGGAAAATTCATGAATCCCACGTCCTTCCAGATCATATCGGCCGGGCGCGATCAGACATTCGGCAGTGGCGGAGTCTGGGCGCCGAACAACAACCTGGGAGACGTCGGCTTCGACGACCAGTCCAACTTCTCCAGCGACTTCCTTGGCGTGGCGCCTTAAGGGGTGATCGATGGTGCGTCGTGACATTGCCGGATCAGCGCGTGCCTTCACGCTCGTGGAGTTGCTCGTCGTCATTGCCATCATCGGCGTGCTGGCAGCGCTCACCGTCACCGGCGTCATGCGCGTTATCGACGCGCAAAATGAATCGAACACGCGCACGGCCATCCAGACGGCCTACTCGATCCTGCAGAAGCACTGGGCGAAGGTCGTCGCCGACGCCAAGAAGGAGACGCCCTCGACGGCTGCTCTGCAGCTTGCCGGCAATGATCCACAGCGGGCCCAGGTCGTGTGGGTGAAGCTGCGTCTGATGGAGGCGTTTCCGGCCAGCTATGACGAGGTCAGGACACCGCCGCCGTACCAGCATTATCCGGATTTCGCCAGCGGCACGCCGCTGATTCCCGATACCCAGCGGCGCAACATCGGCACGTATCAGAGAAAGCTCGGCACCGCGAGTTCCGCGAACGTGCAGGCGCAGAGCGCCGCCTGCCTGGTGATGGCGCTGTCGGTCAATCGCGGCGGCGTGGTCCTGGACGAGGAGAAATTCGGCCCCTTCTTGAAAGATAGCGACCGCGACGGGATTCCCGAACTGGTGGACGGCTGGGGCACCCCCATCGCCTTCTTTCGGTTTCCGACGCAGTATCCCAACCTGCTCAGCGCCAGCGGCAGCCAGTGGCTGAACCCGGCGAAAACGGGACGGGGAGCGACCTTTTCCGATCCCCTCGATCCCGACGGTCTGCTGCAAAACACGGGCAGCTACGACTACGCGTATTTCACGGGCACGCTCAAGGCACACGCCGTCGCCTCCGGCAGCTACATCATCCCCGCGCTGGCGTCCAGCGGCAGAGACGGCAAGCTCGGTCTCAACTTCCAGTCCTACAGCGCCGGCAGTGACATGGGTTTGACAGGCGACGGCAGCGCCGACGACAACCTTTACAGCTTCTTCCTCAACGTGGGAAGCACCGGCAATTAGAGGGTCTGATGCTTCGGCTCACTCACAATCCCGATGCTCGGCCATGCTGCGAACTCGACGCGCAAGCGGTTCGGCAGGTGCCCCCTCCCGCTGCGGATCGCCGCTCGCCCCGGGGCGGGTTCACGCTTGTCGAATTGCTGGTGGTGATCTCGCTGATGCTTGTTCTGGCAGGCATCCTGGTCATGTTCTGGCCGGGCGTGAGCGACAGCCAGCGTGCCGCCGAGGGCGGCAGCCTGCTGGAAGGCTGGCTCAGAATCGCCAAGCAGCGCGCCTTGCGCGACCAGGCGCCGCGCGGCTTGCGACTGTACATCGAGTCCGGCAAGGTTTTTCAGGCGCAGTACATCGAACAGCCCGCCGATTACAACACCGGAACGGTCTCGCAACCGAACGCGGCGGATCTCAGCACGGTTCAGGTATCGAGCCTCAACTTGACCGGCGGCACGACCGATATCGTCGAACCGGGCGACTATCTGGAATTGGAGGGATCCAATCGCGTGCACCGGATAGCGTCCGTCGGACCGCCCAAGAATCTGGGCCTGTCGCCCCCGTTGCTGGCCGCGATTGCCCCGACGACGAAGTTTCGCATCATGCGCGCGCCGCGGGCCGCCGACGGCGACCGGCTGGAGATGCCCAAGGACATCGGTGTTGATCTGGCCTTCAGTCAATACAGCGGCGCCGGCAGCGCGTTCGATATCCTGTTCGCGCCATCGGGCAGCGTCATCGGCTCCCAGGCTCACCTGGATTTTCTCGTCCTCTGGGTTCGCAACTTGACCTACACGAGCGGCGCCAACCCGGAGTTCGAGGGCGAGCCCTCGCTCATCTCGGTGCACGTGCGTTCGGGACTGGTGGCCGCTTATCCGCCCAACCACGATCCGAGCGATCGCTACAAGTTCGTCCGCGAGGGAGGGACGACTGGACCATGACCTCCGTCAGCCGCAAAGCCTCTGCTCGGCAAGCCAGATCCGGCATGACGCTGATCGAAGTGCTGGTGGCCATTTTCGTGATGGGCATCGGCCTCATTGCCTTGCTGGCCCTGTTCCCGATCGGCGTGCTGCGCATGGCCCAGGCCATCCAGGATGGCCGGACCGGGCACATCGCCAAGAACGCCGACGCCGTGGCTGCGGCCAAAGGCGCGCGCACGGATGCCCAGCTCAACTTCATTCCTCCCGGCGGCTTTCTGGGGACGGGCCCGTTCGACTACTTCAAGTATCCGAAGGGCCCGGTCTGGCCGGCGCCCTATACGGCCGACGACGCGGGGCAAAGCTTTCCGGTGTTCGTCGATCCGATCGGTTATCAGAGCAATACCGGTCCCGTGGCGAACGTGGACTGGGTGCCGCGGCGCACCCTCAGTTTTGCCACCACTGCGGCGCAAGCAACGCGCTGGTTCATGTTTCTCGACGATATCTACTTCAACACCGACGGGACTGTGGGCAGCGCTTTTGAACGGGAGTACCGCTACCAGTGGGCCTACATGCTGCAACGGCCGACGGCATCGAACACGAGCATCGTCGATCTGAAGGTGGTGGTGTACAAGAACCGTCCGCCGCTGGTCGCGGGCAGCACGGAAAGGCTGTATGCCGCCAAGTTGCTCGAGCAGAACGTGGTGCGCATCGACTGGAGCGCGGTGGGAACGTATCCACAGGTTCGACCCGGCGAATGGCTGCTGGACGTGACGCTGATGCCGGTGGCCGGCGTGGCCAACAAGAGTTCTCGCGCCGATTTTCATCGCGTCGTCGCCATGAAAGACAGTTCCACTACCGAGGTGGACATCGAAGTGCAGACGCCGTTTCCGAGCGGCAACGTAAACTTGCAAATCGTCGTCATGGAAGGCGTGGCCGAAGTTTTTCGACGCGGGACGGGACGTTGATCGTCACGCGGATCGAGGTGAACGCATGCGTCAACCGCAAGGCCTGACTCGACGAGCTTTGACAGCGCAAGGGTTGACCCGGCAAGGTTCGAACCGGCAGGGCTTCACCCTGGTGGAAATGCTCGTGGCCATGGCGCTCACACTGTTCATCATGGTCATCCTGTCACAAGCGTTCATCGCCGCCCTCGACACGTTTCGCGGGCTGAAGGCCATCGGCGACATGGACGAGGGGCTGCGCACGACCGTGAACAGCCTGCGCGCGGACCTGTTGCTGGATCATCTGACAGACGCGACCGGCAAGCCGATCCGCTTGAAAAGCCTGGCCGTCCCGACGGAAGGATTCTTCCGCGTCCAGCAGGGCGTTAGCGGCGCCGCGGAAGCGACGGACTGGGAGCGCATCTCGTCCTATCCAAACGCGGCCATGCTTTCGCGACGCGAAGCGACGCACATACTGCATTTCTCAGTCTACGCCAAGGACATTTACCTGGCGGGGGGGACCACGGTGGTCAACCGGCCGGAGAATTTCTTCGTTGCCGCCGTCAAGCCGAAGGCGCTCGGCGCTTCACGACTGCTGGACAATGCCATTGACTTCGTCTACCCCACGGGCGGCGTCACGCCGCACCGCAACGGTGACACCGTGAGCAGCCTCTGGGCCGAAGTCGCCTACGCCATCGATCCTGTTCAACAGGGCACGACCGACCTGCCCAATGGCGGCGCTTCCGGGACGGGAACGCCGCTGTATCGCCTGTGTCGCTGGCAGTATCTGGTGCCGGCCGACAACGCCAACCTCAACAACGGCACCAAAGAGCCATTTGCCGATCGCGCGAAGTATTACAAGAGCGTGAGCTGTCAGGCCGACGTCGTGCCGACGGATCTCTGGTTCAACAGCCCGGCGGACCTGAAGGCCGGCAAGCGGCGCTTTGTGAATACCGACACGGACGGCCGCACGATCCTGCTCAATAACGTGGTGTCATTCTCCGTGCAACTCATGAAGGCAGGCGAGGCCGATTTCTCGGATGTGGGCGCCGCCACCCCTTATGACACCAGCAGCGTCATCTTGCCGGTGCCGCTCGTGGCCGTGCAGATTTCGGTTCGCGTCTGGGACGCCAAGACCCAGAGCACCCGGCAGATCACGATCATTCAAGATATGTGAGTCGATTTTTGATTGGTAAGTTTTGATTTCGATTGCAGAACGCGCAGCCATCGTACAGGTATTTTCATCCCGTCGCCGTGGTGTGGTTCGCAGGTTGTGGGGGCATCGAGGAGAAGAGTCATGGTATTTGTTCCAGAAATGTTGACGGCGGGAACCGCGGGCAAGGAACGTCGCGGCGTGGTGCTGCTGGTGGTCATGGCGCTGCTCGCGCTGTTTGCCGCCGTCGGGCTGAGCTTCGTCTTCTATGCAGATTCGGAGGCGGCGGCATCCATGACGTTCCGCGAGGCGGCGGACATCGGCGTTGACCATTACAACGTCGAGGCCCTGGCCAACTTCTTTCTCGCCCAGTTCCTGTACGACGGCGACGACACCAACGGCGTCTACTCGGCGATGCGCGGCCATAGCCTGGCCCGCAACATGTACGGTTACCAGGCGGGCGCGATCAACTGCGCCGCCTTCAGCGGTCTGGGACGGGCACACTTCAACCAGACGGCGGCGGCCATCAACGGGCAGGACAACTTCAACCTCCTCAACTACACATACTATCCTTCGGATAACTTCATCCGCGACCCCGAGCGCATGGGCCATCGCGCAGACAACAAGGCGGCCCAGACCAATCCGTTCGTGGCCAGCAATGTCTCGTACACCTATCCGGACCACAACAACGTCTACCTGGGGGCAGTGAACGCCAGCTGGGAGGTGCTGCTGCAATCGTACCGCCGTCCGTGGCTGGGCGCCGGCAAGTACAACATGCTCCAACCCGATCCCACCTGGAACCCGGTGCTGTACGCCAGCTTGCCGGATGCCGACGGCGGCGGCCACGTCAAGAACCTCGAGAATTCGCCCGGCACCGTCTACTACGACGGCATGGGCAACAAGAAGTACTACAAGAACGACAGCTACTGGATGGATCTCGGCTTTCCAACGCTGGTTGCCAACGGCGTCAAGTACAGGCCATTGTTCGCGCCGCTGATCATCGATTTGGACGGCAAGCTGAACCTGAACGCGCACGGCAATATCCGCGCGGCGGGCAATAATCATGCCTCGAGCCACGGCATCGGCCCGTGGGAAGTCAACCTGGCCCGGGCCATGACCAACCAGCCAGACCTGGCCAAGCTCTTCCTGGGCACGACGATTGCCATGAAGACATACAAGGGCCGCTACGGTCCCAACGGCAAGCCTGCCAGCGGCGGCACATTCAGCTTTCCGGCCGCCCCCTACTATTCACGCCTGGATCTGAATGGGGTCGATTCGAGCGCCGCACCGTCAGCGAAGTTCTTGCTGCCCGGCGAGGGAGGCAACCCAAATCCTGGCTATTACCCATGGCCGTACTACGATGCCAACGCGTATGGCGACCCCCAGGACCTGACCGATCATCCGGGACTTTTCAATGCGCTGACGGCAGTCGCGGACGACCGCATTTTCGACTGGACCGATCAGGAGGCGTTGTTGCGCTATGGCCTGAAGGGAAGCATCGGCAGCAAGTCGGAACTGTTTCAGCTCTACCCGAACTTCGGGACCATTCCGCGCGTACGCGGCCTGGTGGGTTCCAAGAGTTTCGACGTGGGCCGGCCGGGGGCGACCGGCTGGCTGATACCGACCGATGCCGCCCATGTTCCGTACGACTGGAAGTCCGGCGACCCGTACCCGATGGCGGCCGCTTCGCCGTTTCCCTCGGCCAGCTTCCCCGCCACGCCGACCGCCGAATTCGGCGCCGGCTGGAGCGGCGCCAACATCGGCCTGGGCAAGCTGGACCTCAATCGCGTGCTGTCGGGCTATCCGGGAGTGGATGGGACGACGGGGCAGATCACCGACCTGCCAGGCTTCAACGCAGCGCAGAGCGAACGCCAGCAGTTCGCCCGCGACATCTACAACCGGCTGCGCCTGGTGACCACCGGCAAGTCGCCGACCGTTTTCCCGACCAAGGGGACGGATGAGTGGAACGCGCTGCGCTGGCTGGCCCAGCTGGCCGTCAACATGGTTGACTTCCGCGACTCGGACGATTACATCACGCCCTTCAACTGGGACACGACCGACAACTCGGATGCCGAGCGCTGGGTGTACGGCACGGAGTTGCCGAAGCTGGTCATCAACGAAAGCTATGTCGAGGTGATCACGGACACGGCCGATCCGCTCGATGGCGCCATGAAAGCGACGATGCCGTACCGCGTCAACATCTGGGTGGAGTTGCTGAACCCGAAGAAGGACGACGGCGCGGGGACAAACACGGCGCGGTTGCAGATCCCGGCGGTGGGCGCGTCGCCGATGGTCCCGTCCTACAAGCTGACGATCGCGGCGCCGCCCGGCTCCGGGTCGCCGTTCATCGATCTGAACACCGGCAAGCCGGACCCGAGCAACACCAAGCTGGAGGTCGCCGACTTCTCGCCCGAAGGGGCGCCGACGCCACAACCACTGGCGGGCGTGGATGTGCACCTGGTCCTGCCGGCCAACACGAACTACTCCGGGACCAACGGCAAAAACGAGGGCTTCTATCTGCTCGGCCCCAAGGACGATTTCCCATCCACGGCCGGAGCGACGCCAACGCCGCCGCTGGCGACGCTGCGCGTCAAGGAACAGACACTGAGCGGAGTCAAGAGCGCGATGACCTACACGATTCCGAACAGCACGCTGCCGGCCAACTTCCCCAGCCACAACCTGTTCCTGCGCCGGCTGGCGTGTCCGTATCTGCCCGAGCAGTCCGACCCCAAGGCTGCCAATTACAATCCGTACATCACCGTGGATTATGTGACGAGCGTACCGGCGCGGGACGGCGTCAAGAATGACACGGTCATCGGCCCGCGGACGCCGACGGCCATCTATGCCCGTCGCGCGGTCGGCCGCATGCAGCCCTACGCCGCGCACAGCTCGCAGCAGGTCAACCAGGACCCGAGCACGGCCAACACCAATCAGCCGCAGCACACGTTCTTCAGGCACAACGGTCGCGAGGCCAGCGCCCCGACCAACAGCGCGACGCTCACGCAGCCGTTCAACTGGCTGGTGCAGATGGATCGCTTTCTGACGAGCCCGGTGGAGATCATGCAGGTGGCGGCGTTTCAGCCGTATCAGCTGACGCAGCAGTTCATCACGGGCAATGCCGCCAATCAGAAATACACGCACCGGGCGCCGTGGTTCGATCCGGCGACGAGGCTGTACCGCTTCTTCGAGTTCGCCGAGGTTCGCAGTCTGGGGATCGGAGTTTCCACGGGCGGCCGTATCCCCGGCAAGATCAACGTCAACACGATCTACGGCCCGGAGAAGGGAGCCGACACGGGCGATATCGAGATCTTCCGGGCGCTAGCCGATGCTCAGGGGATCAGCTCCTTCACGGCCGCGGACGTGGACACGATCTTCTCGCGCATGCTGGCGGCCCGCAACGGCGGCGGCGGCACCCCGGGAATCCCAGGGTCGAACGGCCTGAACGAAAGGCCGTTCAAGAGCTTGGCCACCGGCAATATCGCCTCCGGCGATCCGCAGTTTCCGCTGGGCAGCGGCATCGACGACACGCTGCTGCGCGTCGATCCGGTGGACAACACCAAGCGGCTGTTCGAGTTCAACCCCGCCGCCGGGTCGAACCCGCACCTGAAGTTGGAACTGCTCAACAAGATCTTCAACAACGTGACGACGCGCAGCAACGTCTTCGCGGTCTGGCTCACGGTGGGCTTCTTCGAGGTCGTGGACGACACGGTGAAACCGGCCAGGCTCGGCGCCGAGATCGGCCGCGCGTCGAACAAGCACATCCGCCACCGCATCTTCGCCATGGTGGACCGCACGCAGCTGAAGTTGTTCCCGAAAATGGGGGCAGTGCTCACCGGCAAAGTTTCGGGCACAACCCCAGGAACGCAGACCATAACTTGCCAGACCAAGAGTATCGATGGCGTCAATAGCACGCGCTGGGATATTCAGCCGGGCATGCTGCTCGAGATCGATTCCGGCAGCGGTAACACCGAAACCGTTGTGGTCTTGCCAGGCGTAACCCTTGGCTCTCCTGGTTCATTCAGTGCGATTTTCACGCGCAATGTTGGCGCAACCGTGAACATCACCTGCCGCGGCAACCCTGGTCCGGTGTCGTCGTCGAACCCGGCGGTGCCCCCGGGCACGAATCCGACCTACGACTTTCGTCAGGATCCGGCGGTAGTGACCTATTTTGGGGTCATCGACTAGCAGGACGGCTCTTGACGTTTCCTGACCCGTCCGTGCGACCAGGGACGGGTCAGGAGATCGACAATCCTCGGCCGTCACACGGCCGTGCTGAGGCGACAACGCTGGCAGCGTTGCCCACGCGACTGCGTTCACAGATTTCCGCATCGATGTTTCATGTCACGATGGTATCAGCCTCGGTGACATGAAAATCATTCTTGGCGGGCAGCGAAGTATCATGGATTCAGGACCGTTGCCTGCGCCGCTCTCAATCACGCTTGGTCCGCAGCATGGATGATCTGCACAGCGACCTGCGCAGCAATTATAATGCATACGCCCGTTGACCGCTTAGCTGAACATCATGTCCGACGCACCGAAAGAGACCGGCAGCGATCCGACCCTCGTGGAAGGACTCGGCGGCGGCGCGCCCATCACCGGCAAGTGGCTCGAGGGGCCGGAGCATGAACCGATCGGCAGTGTCCACCTCGGCGCCGGCGGTCCACTGGTGCGTTTCGGCGAATACGAGCTGCAGGAGGAGATCGGCCGGGGCGGCATGGGGGTCGTCTACAAGGCCCGGCATGTGCGGCTCAACCGCATCGTCGCCTTGAAGATGATCATGGGCGGCGCCCTGGCCGACAAGGACGACCTGTACCGTTTCGAGACCGAGGCCGCCGCGGCCGCTCAGCTCCAGCATCCCGGCATCGTCGCGCTCTACGAAGTCGGTACGCACGACAGTCAGCCGTACTTCAGCATGGAGTACATCTCCGGACACAACCTTGCCCAGGCGGTGGCGACCGGACCGTTGCCCAGCCGGCTGGCCGCTCGCTACCTCGAGCTTACCGCCCGGGCCGTTCATTACGCCCACACGCACGGCATCATCCATCGCGACCTCAAACCGGCCAATGTGCTGCTGCAGATCAACGATGGCCGGCTACAGGCGGACGGTCTCGGCGCCGCATCCGCGAGCGCGTCGGACATCCACCACCTGGAAAGCGCGATTCCCAAGGTGACGGATTTCGGTCTGGCCAAGGTGATCGCCATGGATTCAGGCCGCACCCGCACCGGAGCCGTGCTGGGGACGCCGAGCTACATGTCGCCGGAACAGGCGGCCGGCAGCAAGTCGGTGAGCTCGGCCAGCGACGTTTACAGCCTGGGCGCCATCCTGTACGAGTTGATCACGTCCAAGCCGCCGTTTCGCGGCGAGACGACGCTGGGCACGCTCGCGCAAGTTGCCGATCTCGATCCGATCCTGCCGCGCGTCCTCAATGCCGAGGTCGATCGCGACCTGGAGACGATCTGCCTGAAGTGCCTGGAGAAGGACCCGGCCCGGCGCTACGCCTCGGCCGAGGCACTCGCCGACGACCTGCACCGCTACCTGGAAGGCGAACCGATCGCGGCACGGCGGATGAGCGCCCTGCGGCGAACGGTGCGCTGGTGCCGCCGGCATCCGGCGGCAGCCGTGTTGCTGACGCTGGTGCTGCTGGCGCCGCTGGCATTCGGCGTTCTTCACTGGCAGATCGCCCGCGAGGAACGCGAGCTGCGCGATCTCTCCGAGATTCGCGAACGCGGCATGCGCAGGCTCCTGTACCTGGCCCAGGTCCGCCAGGCTCATCAGGCTCTCGACCAGTCCGACCAGGATCGGGCCATCGACCTGCTGCGCCGCTGGCTGCCGCGCAAGGGCCAGGACGACCTGCGCGACTGGGAGTGGTACTACCTCTGGGACCTCTGCCAGGGACGCTATTCCCTGCGCGCCTATCAAGGACAGGCGGTCGCTGCGATCTATCGCCCCGGTCACACACAGCTCATCAGCGCCGGCGGGCCGGTCGGCAAGCCGGGGGAAATTCGCGTCTGGGACGCCGACACCGGCAAACCCGTTCGCAGATGGGCCGCGCACGCCAACGCCATCACGGCCATCGCCTGCAGTTCGGACGGCAAGCGGCTCGCTTCCGCCAGTTTCGACCGCACGGTACACCTCTGGGATCCGGACACGGGAATCGAGATTCAGAAACTCGGACATCGCGACAACGTCCGGGCCATTGCCTTCGCTCCCGACGGCAAGCGGCTTGCCAGCGCCGGCGCCGACAAGATTATCCGGCTCTGGGCGCCGGACCCCAGACAAGCGAGCCGCTGGATCGAGATTCGCTCCTGGCAGGCGCACGCAAGCGTCATTCTTGCAATCGCCTTTTCGCCCGACGGCAACTGGCTCGCATCCGGCGGGACCGACCGCAAGGTGAAGCTGTGGCATGCTGACTCCGGCCAGCTTGCGCACACGTTCGAGGGCCACGAGGGCGAGATCGCCTGCCTTGCCTTCAGCCGGATCGGCACCATCCTGGTCTCCGGCGGCGGGCGGGGCAGCAATCAGGGTGAACTGCGCTGGTGGAACGTCGCGAAGAAGGAAGCGCTCACTCATCACTACGGGCTTTCCGACAAGGTGTTGACGGTGGCGATGGGACCGGAAGGACGGCTCGCTGCCGGCGGCTCCGATGGACTCGTCCGTATCTGGGACAAGATACAGTCGAGCGAGCCGATCGTATTTCGCGGCGACCTCATGCGGGTCCAGGGGCTGGCGTACAGCCCGGACGGCGACCACCTGGCCACGGCGGGTGGCTCGGGGCGAGTCAACATCTTCAACAGCGATGGCGGACAGGGGTTCGTCACCTTGACCGCAAAGCTGCACGCCGGCGCAATTGCATTCAACGCGACCGGCCGCTTGCTCGCCGCGGCCGGTCGCGGCCAGCAAGCCGTGGGCGAAGTCGCCGTCTGGGACATCGAGCAACGCAAGACCGTAGCCTCGTTCAAGGAAGAGACGGGCGCGATCACCGCGCTGGCGTTTGGCAAGGACGAGTTCCTGCTGGCCGTTGCGGGCGCGGATCGCAACATTCGCCTCCTCGACGTCAAGGACCCGACCAAGGCGCCGCTGATGCTGCGCGGGCACGCCGACCGAATTCTGGCCGTGGCCTTTGATGCCGCCGGCGACCGGCTCGCTTCCGGCTGCGACGACGGCAGCATCCGCCTCTGGAACGCACGCACGGGCAGTCTCGACAGGGTGCTGGCCGCCGACCCGGATGCAGCGACCGGGCACAGGAATAGCGTCGTCGCCGTCGCGTTCAGTCCGAATGGCCGGCTGCTGGCATCCGGCAGCTTTGACAAGACGGTGCGCGTCTGGGACGTGGACACGGGTCAGTCGTTCGTGCTCAGCGGCCACGGCGGCACCACCCGTGCCGTGACCTTCAGTCCCGACGGCTCGCAGGTGGCCTCAGCCAGTACCGACAAGACAGTTCGCCTCTGGGATCTGCAAACGCACAAGGAGCATCTGCGCCTGGAAGGCTCGCCGGGACAGGTCCTGTCGCTGGCGTTTCATCCGGGCGGCCGACGGCTGGCCAGTGTCGGTCAGGACAGCTCGGTATGGATCTGGGACCTGGTGACGACGCAGGAAATCCTGAAGCTGGACGGACCGGCCAACGCGCTGTCAGCCGTCGCCTTCAGCCCTGGCGGCCGCCGCCTCGCCGCCGCCGGCGGCAACCGCATCCGCGTCTGGGAAGCGCCGCATCCGTGATTCGCCCCGGCAAACTGCCCGCAATTCGTCCCCCCCATGATTCACTCGCCGTCCTTCAGCATCTTCGCATACACCGCCCGGGCCGCCTCGAACTGTCCCTGCACGTGCCGGCGCAGCTCCTCGGTCGGGATGCGGTTGCGCTCGCGCTGCATCACGGCCAGCCGGTCCAGCCAGTTGAGCATGAACAGGGCATCCGCACGCGAGCGCGCCGGCTTGCCGGCGACCTCGACATAGATCGGGTTGCTGTGGGCATAGAGGGCGGGCAGCGGACTATCCGGATGGCCTGGGCCGGTGGCGCGGACGGCCAGCCAGCCGCTCCTGTCGATGAGCAGCTGGCGCTCGATGGTCGCGGACTTCTGGTCCGGCTCGACGCCGACGACGGCCTTGCCGTTATAGAGCACCTCCAGCTTCGCCAGCGGAAACGCAGCGATTGCTTTCGCGCGGACGGTAATCTTCCGCGGCTCGGCGGCCTTGATCGTGTCGCCGATCTGACTCTTGTCGATGGTGAACTCGAGCATCGGACCGTTCGTGACGAACGACCTGCCCTCGCGCAGCCCATCGATCCAGCGCTCGTAGGCGAGCGGGCCGTCGATCTTGACGTAGCAGCGGTCGCCGCCGGGAAGCTGGCTCACGATCTTGTTGAGAAAACAATCGGTCCCCGCCGTCGCCGGCAGGCGGAAGCCAAGGTTGAGGAATCGATGCCAGACCGGGACGGTTCCCGCGTAACTGTTATTGATGTCGAGCGAATCGATCTTGCCCAGGGCGATGTCCACCGGCATCGCCTTGCCGGCATACGGATTGGACAGCGGATCCTCGGCCGTCTGCACGCCGTGCGTGTAGTTGACGTGCCCTTTTTGCCAATGGGTCCGGTCGGCGATGTCGGAATTGGTGGGAATGTCCCACGGGTTGGTCGTGTCCTTGAAGCCGGTCATGATCGGTTCGACGACCTGCTTCAGATTGACGAGCGTCATGTGCCCCCACAGCGTGCTGCGAAACTCCTGGTTCCAGTAGAGGATCGTCTCCTTCGTTGACAGCGGATCGGGCCGGCCGCGGAAGAAGGCGCGGTCGAAGATACCGTCGGTGTCGGAGTTGGCAACCATGAAGTTGCAGACATTGAGATCCTCGCCGGCGCACTGCTGGAACATGGTCGCCGGCGTGTTGTACCACTGCCCGTAGCCGTAGTTGGCGTGGATGTGGTTCTCGCCGGAAAACCAGCCGGCCTTGGCCTGGTGCGTCCAGCGTTCCATCTCGACCTTCAGTTCGTGCGTCTTGCCGGCGGCGACGTCGATCTCCTGGGCGGCGACGCTGTACTCCGGCCCGCGAAAGGCCCGCACATGATACGTGCCAGCCGGCACCTCCATCTCGACGGCGCCATCGCAATAGAAGTGCGCGTAGTTGCGAAGGATGCGATAAAGCGACCCCGGCGGCGCGTAGTACTTCCCCTTGTCCTGCTTGAGCGAGACACGGGCAATGACCGGCTTGCCGCCGTCGTGCGTCGTCAGTTTCAACCTTCCGGTCGGCCGTTTGAAGTCCATCCTGGCGATGGCCACGGTCCGCTCGCCGCCGTCCTTGAGATCGCGCAGCATCAGCGACGTGGCGCCGGCGTGGTTGTCGGTGTACAGCAGCCAGCGGCCATCGCGCGACAGCGATGGCCGATCCTCGTCCGCCTGCCCGAACGTCAGTTTCGTCATGCCGCGCAGCGGATCGCTGAGCGGCAGCCGCCAGAGGTCGTAATGCACGCCGCTCAGGTCAGAGACGATATAGAGCGACTGGCCATCGGCGGCCCAGGAGAGGTCGTGGATGCGCGACGGGAAGCGGACGATCTTCTCCGCCTTGCCGCCGGCGGAAGAGATCTTCCACACATCCACGTGCGGCCCGTTGTTGCCGCCTTGCTGGCCGGAGATGTCCATCGTCTCCGTGTAGGCGATCCACTTGCCGTCATGCGAGATTCCCCAGCGGCTCCAGGCGGGTGGCGTCAGCAGCGACTGCACGGCGCCGCTCGTGACGTCGTACCAGGCCAGGCCGTGATCCTTGCCATCGACGCGGAAAACGCCGAGGATGCGGTTGCCGTCCGGATGGAACTCGAGCTTGTGAAACAAGATGGTGCCGCGAACCAGCACCGGCTTCGGCAGCGCGATGGGCTTACCGTCGGCGTGGATCAGCCGCAGGTCGCCACCGTACAGGTTCGGCGAATTGAAGTAGGCGATGCGCTTGCCGTCCGGCGACCACACGGGTTCGACATCGAAGCCCGCGCCGTCGGTGAGCCGCGTCATGGTCCCGCCGGCCCGCTGCATGGTCCAGATCGAGCCAAGGTAGGAGAAGGCGATGCTGTTGCCGTCCGGTGAGATGCGCGGATGGATGGGGCCGAAAGCGGCGGGGAATCTGCCGGGCATCGCCTTGGCGTCGTCATTGCCGCGCTGTGAGCCGATAACGGCCAGGACAACCAACACCAGTGACGCCGCGGCCAGGGCTAGTCGTTTCATGGGATTCGTCCTTCGTGGGTAACCGACCACGCCGGCGTCGGCACGTAGCCGCAAGCTGCCAGCTTGCCGGCTTGGCGATTGCAAGAGCCGCGACGACTTGCCAAAGCCGACAAGCTGGCAGACTTGTCGCTACGACGTCGCGACACTTCCCAAAGAGCGAGTGTCAGTGTATGCTGCCCGTAACCGCGTGAAAGCGCCCGCCGGCTCGAATTTCGGGAGGAAGGTCCACATGCGAATGAGCAAACTCAAGGCGGCGGCTGTGGCCGCAATCTTGATGAGCGCGGCAGGCGGCCGCCTTCTGGCCCAGCAAGCCGCCTCCAAGTTCGACTTGACGCCCACGAGCTTCGAAAAGCTACACGCCCTCATCCGCCCGCATGACAATGAATGGCGGCACCTGCGCGTCCACTGGCTCACGGACGTGATCGCTGCTCGCAAGAAAGCCGCGGCCGAGGACAAGCCGATCATCATCCTCTACACCGGCGGCGCCGGCTACAACGAGCCGCTGGGCATTTGCTGAAGCGCTGCGTCCCACCACCTGGCAGGTGGTTCCGCCACGCTGACCGACGAGGCCATCAAGCTGCTCAACGATAAGGTCGCCTGCTTCGCCCCCGGCTGGTTCATCAACAGCGACGACAAGGTGTACCAGGATGCGTGGAAGCGCTTCTACATCGCCAAGCCGAAGCCCACGGAAGGCAACGGCTGGCTGCGCGGCACGCAACTCGTGATGATGACCTCCACCGGCCGGTTGCTTGCGGGATCCGTCAAGTACGGCGACCGCAACGGACTCGGCCCCGCCCTCAGAGAAGTTCTGCAGGAATACGCGAAACTTCCCGAGGCGGAGCGCCGCGCCAGCTCCGTCGCCGGCAAGGAAAAGCCAGTGCCCGCGCCGCCGCCCGGCGGACTGGTTCTGACCATCTACGACCGCCCGCTGGGGCGCGTCGCAACCAAAAGCGCGCCGGAAGTGTCAGCGACCGGAGAATATCGCCTGCCCGCCGGCCGCGATTTCGACGGCTTCCGCACGCACGCCCCGCACGGACAGCGCGGCTCGCTCTGGCTGACCGAGCAGGAATGCCGGTCGCTCGTTCCGCAGGAACTCCGGGTGGGCGCCAGCAGCAAGGTTCCCGCCAAGCTGGTCAAGCGCCTTTGCCTGCTCGGCATGTGGCCGCAGACCCTCTGGGTCGTGGAGCAGGCCTGGCAACCGGATTCGCTGCGCGATGGCGCGTTGCAACTGACCGTCGAAAAGGTCGGCGAGCGGACGGTGCGCCTACGCGTCAACGGCAACGTGCTCCTGTCCGGCAAGGGCCCGCTCAAGCTCTATCCGACCGGCAAGGTGTTGAAGACGGTCGAGAACCGTTACGATGCCCGCCTGGAAGGAGTTCTGGAGTACGACCGGGCCTCCAGGCGCATCACGCGCTGGGACATGGCGTCGCTGGGTGACTACACCGGCTGCTGGTTCGCCGGCAACGACGGCTGGAAGGAGGCCACGTCCGGCTCGCCGTTGCCGCTCGGCTTCGCCTTCGAGATCGATCACACGGCGTATCAGGTTCCGGCGGAGCGCCGTCGGCCGCGTTCCTTTGTCCATGCCTACATCTTCCGGGAGCGGGAACCGTTCTACTGGGATCCGGAACTCTGGCATGAGGACTGGAAGAAGCGGCAACGCTGAGCCGGCGCGCGCTGTGGCGATCATGGCAACGGCGGAATGCAGATCCCGCGATCAGAAATTCTTTTTTGACAATGTCGTGAGTAGATGCTAGGCTTTTCCAATCGGCACCCCGTCTGAGTGCGTCCATCACTCAAGCCGATCATTGCTTGCACTGAATTCCCGTCCGGATTGCAATAACCCCGTCCACGACTCGTATTCGGTTCCCTCATTGAAGGAGCATCAACATGTTGTGGTCACGGTCCGCGCGCGGGCGTCGCTGGACATGCAAGCGTCGCTCGAGCCAGGCGATCTTGGGCGTCGAATGGTTGGAAACGCGGGCGCTGCCCACGTCGAGCGGCTGGGCACTGGCGCTGACGGGGGGATTATCGGCGACCGACGCTGCGCGGATCGCGCTTGTTGCGGGTCTGGCGAGCTTCGATCAGACGTTCACCGGCACTGGCCGCAGTGATGAGTTTCGCGCCGGCTCGGGCAGACAGCTGGTGATCGGCCTGGGTGGCAACGATCATATCCGGTCGCTGGCCGACGGCGGCGAGCCTGACCCCGCGCAGACGGGAGGCGCTGGCCGCATCAATGTGCGGATTCCGGCTGGCGCTGCCGACGACGTGTTCTTCGGCGGCGCGGGGGCGGATATCTTCGAATTCATGCCCCTGCTCAACGGTCGCACCGAGGTTGTCGATCAGTACCGTAGCCACAGCAGCGGCAAGGTCAACTGGCACGAAGTCGCCGGCGAAAATGACAATGTCCACGATCACTGGGTCGAGGGATTCGGCAACGACATTATCGTCGACTACAGCAAGGCCGAGGGTGACCAGATCAAGATCACGGGACACACGGTGGCGCTGGCCGGGATCGATTACGGTGTGGATGCCGGCGGCGCCTTTTCGCTGATCACCATTCGCAGCGACCAGGGGGCCGGGGGCGGCGCCCACAACGGCGATATCCTCGGCACCATCAAGGTTTACGGCGACCGAGTGACGGCGGAAGATGTCTGCCTCGACGCCGGCCCGCACAACGGCATCGAACGGCTGGCAGAGGCGGATCGTTTGGCCGCAAACAACGGTGGCGGTGGCCGGGAAGTCGTCTCAGCCAGCAACGGCGACACGTTTGGCGGCGCCGGACGGGTCGTGGACCTTGTAACGCTTGGACGCGGCAGCCAGACGATTGATACCGGCGCCGGCAATGATCGGATCGTAGTCCTGGGCGATGGCGGCGAACCCGCGCCCGCGCAGCAAGGCGGCAAGGGGCGCGTCAACGCCGCCGTCGATTCCAGCCTGTCCACTGACGTGGTCCGCGGCGGACTCGGCAAGGACCAGTTCGTCTTCCGGCTCATGTTGAATGCCAGGAAAGAAATCCTGGCAAGACACACGCGCGCCGACGGAACCATCAACTGGCGACGTGTTGCCGGTGAGAACAAGAATGTCCACGATCACTGGGTCGAAGGCTTGGGCAACGATGTGATCCTGGACTTCAACAAGGGTGACGGCGACCAGATTCGCATTGAAGGCCACACGGTCTGCATTGCCAGCATTTCCTACGGCGTCGATGCCGGTGGCGCCTTCTCGTTGATCAGCTTGAAAAGCAACCAGGGCGCGGCCGGCGCACACAACAAGGACTTTCTGGGCACGATCAAGGTTTACGGCGACAAGGTGACCAGGGCCGACGTGACCGTCACGGCCGAGGTGTATCACGGCATCGATCAACTCATGTTGGTTGACGCACTTGACAACAGCGCCGGCCGGGCTGCCGGAATGCATGGAGCGCCCAGCAGCGCGTTCCAGGAATACGTGCCGGATCGCACCATCGTGCAGACCTTCCTCGGCTCCGAGCGCGGTGACAAGATTCGCGCCGGCTCCGGCAGGCAGTTCGTGGATGGCGCAGGCGGCAATGACCACTTTCTCTCGTTTGCGGACAACGGCGAACCCGACCCGGCGCAGACGGGAGGCAGCGGACGTGCCACCAGGGCCGTGCCCGCCGGCGCTGCCGACGACGTCTTCCGTGGCGGCGCGGGGGCAGACACGTTCGAGTTTCTCCCTCTCCTGAACGCGCGACCCGAAGTTCTTGACCAGTATCGCAGTCACAACAGCGGCTGCATCGACTGGCATAGCGTCGCCGGCGAGAACGACAACGTTCACGATCACTGGGTCGAAGGCTTCGGCAACGACACGATCCTTGACTACAGCAGGGCGGAAGGCGACCGCATCAAGGTGACCGGTCACACGGTGAGGCTGGCGAGCATCACCTATGGCAGCGATGCGCGCGGGACCTTCTCGCTGATCACCATCCGCAGCGATCAGGGGGCCGGAGGCGGGGCGCACAACGGCGACATCCTGGGCACGATCAAGGTTTACGGGGACAAGGTGACGGTCAAGGACGTGGCCATCAATGCCGCGCCGCACAACGGCATGGAACTGTTGCGCGAGGCCGACCGACTCGCCGAGCACAACGGCGGCGGGACGCGCGTCGTCACACTCACGTCTGCCGGCGCCACATATGTCGGCGGCGCGCGCGTCACGGACCTGGTCACGCTCGGCCGCGGCAATCAGAGCGTCGATACCGGCGCCGGTAATGATCGCATCGTCATCATGGGCGACGGCGGCGAACCCGACCCTGCTCAGACCGGCGGCAGCGGCCGCATCACTTCCCCCGTCGATCCATCCCTCTCCACCGACGTGGTCCGCGGCGGACTCGGCAAGGACCAGTTCGTCTTCAAACTCTTTCTCAACGCCCGGCCGGAAATCATCGCCAAGCACACACGCGCCGACGGCAGCGTGGACTGGCACGGCGTGGCCGGCGAGAACAACAATGTCCACGACCACTGGGTCGAGTCGCTTGGCAACGACGTGATCCTGGACTTCGACAAGGGTGACGGTGACCAGATCCGCATCGAGGGCCATACCGTTTCAATCGCCGCCATCGAATATGGCAGCGACGACGGTGGCACGTTCTCACTCATCATCCTGCGCAGCGACCAGGGCGCCGGTGGCGGCGCCCACAACGGCGACCTTCTCGGCACGATCAAGGTCTACGGCGACCAGGTAACCGAAGGCGATATCTGCGTCGATGCGGGAGTGCATCATGGTATCGACCAGCTGAATGCCCTGGTTGCCGCCAGCGCGCACGACGCGAAATGACATGCGTCACGCGACCGGCCGGCTTGGGGCCTGGACGCGATGCGTGGGGATGTTGCCGGTCACGGGCAGCGCTTCCGCTGCACCGCCTTCTCGATGTACGGGACGGCGTCCGGTGTCTTGCAACATGTCTCGCCATGGTCAACCTCGACCTTGCCGATGCGCCTGGCTGCAGCAAGCGCCTGCTTGCGGAGCGCCGGCTTGTAGATGCCGATGGAGATCAGGGCGCCGTTCATCGCATATCGCGCCCAGTTCGGCGAACGGTGGATCTCCTTCTCGATCGTCAGCAGCACGTTTTCGGCGTCCGCGTCGCTGATGGAATCCGGGTTCTCCTTCAGTCGGACGCTGAACATGCCGTAGCCCATCTCGCGGTGGGATTCGTCGGGCGCTTTCATCCAGGCGCGCATCGTCGCGCCGTTAAGCGGACTGCGGGCCAGCAGCAGGGACAGATAGCAGCCGACGAAGCGGACAGGACCGTCTGCGATCCAGCCGTCCGCATCGGCCCGCGTCAGCTTCGTCGGGTCGGCGACCTGGAGTGCCAGGATGCGCGCCTCGGCGTTCCCGGTCTTCCAAAGCGCTCCGGCAAGCACGTGATCGACCTTGATCATCTTCTGAAGCTTGGCGATCTCCGAGGTCAACACGCCGAAAACATTGTCTCCGGAACCGTGCCGCTTGTAGACCGCGGCCGTCTGCGGTTTGCCAAGCTTCTTGAGCGTCACCAAGATCTCTCGGGCGTTCATTGCTTCCTCTCCAAAGTAGGCATCACGCTCCGCGTGATGCGGCCGCTTGCGCTGGCGTTAGGCGCCGCGCCAATGACTTACCGAAGTCGCCTCGCGGCTCCCCTCTCCCCCGGTACTCCGGGGGAGAGGGGGTTCGGAATCGGCAAGTTATTTCGGCGCGGATCCTTACAACACTTGCATCTTATGCATCACGCGGAGCGTGATGCCTACAATACTCCCCATGTCCAGCGCGTCGATCCTGGGGCCGGGCGGGGCGATCGCTCGCAAGCTCGCCAACTACGAGCCGCGGCCACAGCAGCTCGAGATGGCGGATGCCGTTGCAGGGGCCATGGCGGGCAGGCATCATCTCATGGTCGAGGCCGGCACCGGCGTCGGCAAGAGCTTCGCCTACCTCGTGCCGGCCATCCAGCATGTCCTCGCCGATGCCGAAAGCCGCGTCGTCGTCTCGACCCACACCATCGGCCTGCAGGAGCAACTGGTCCAGAAGGACATCCCGTTCCTGCAATCGGTCATGCCGGAGCCGTTCGACGCGGCGCTCGTCAAGGGGCGCGGCAACTACATCAGCCTGCGGCGACTGCGCGTCGCCAATCAAAAGAGCGGCAATCTCCTTGAAAACCATTACCAGCAAGACAACCTGAACCTCGTCTCGCGCTGGGCCAGGGGGACGAAGGACGGCAGCCGCAGCGATCTCGATTTCCGGCTCGACTATGCCGTCTGGGACCTGGTCGAGAGCGACAGCGGCAACTGCCTGGGCCGCAAGTGCGCCGATTACAGCGATTGCTTCTACTTCAAGGCGCGGGCGCGGATGCAGAAGGCCAAGGTGCTGATAGTCAACCATGCCCTGTTCTTCTGCGACCTGGCCATGCGCCGCTCCGGCGAGTTCGGCATCCTGCCCAGGTACAACGTCGCCATCCTCGACGAGGCTCACACGCTGGAGGACGTCGCCGCCGAGCATCTCGGCCTGCAGGTCACGCGCGGGCAGGTCGAGTACCTGATGAACCGCCTGTACTCCGACCGGCACAATGAAGGCCGGGGCCTGCTCACGGGCGGCGGCTCCAATGAAGCCATGCAACAGGTTATTGTCGTTCGCGACGCCGCCGATGCCTTCTTCCAGTCGATTCGCGACTGGTTCCAGGAGCAGCCGCGCAAGGGACGCGATGAAGAAAGTCCTGCGGCCGTCGGCTCCATGCGCGTCCGCCAGCCAGATATCGTGGCCGACGTGCTGACCGATGAGCTGAAAAAGCTGGCCGTCCTCATCACCCGTGACGCCGAGTCGTTGCACACCGAGGAATTGCAGATCGAGTTCACGTCGGCCGCCAACCGCTGCAAGGCCCTGGCGGCGACGACGGCCGACTGGCTCGGCCAGAAACTCGCCGAGCAGGTCTACTGGATCGATCTCTCCGGCAAGCGCACCACGCTGGCGAGCGCACCCATCGACGTCGCCCCGCTGGTGCGCGAACTGCTCTTCGACAAGGTCCCGTCGGTGATCGTCACCAGCGCGACACTGAGCATCGGCGGCCACAACGGCTTCGAATATTTCCAGAAACGGCTCGGCTTCCCTGAGGACGATCCGGCCATCCAGCTCGGCAGCTCGTTCGACTATCGGAGGCAAGCCGAACTGCACCTGTTCCCGTCGATGCCGGATCCGCGCGACACGGCGGCCTTCGAGCGCGCCTGCCTGGTCAAGATCCGCGACTTCGCGCTGCTCACCGGCGGCCGAACCTTTGTGCTCTTCACCAGCAACCAGGCCATGTCCCGGGCCGCCAATCAGCTGAGGCAATGGTTCCAGGAGAACGGCATCCGCCTGCTGTGCCAGAACGACGGCATGCCGCCGGCGCGAATGGTGGAGGAGTTCAAGAAGTCCGCCAAGGCGGTGCTGTTCGGCGTGTCAAGCTTCTGGCAAGGAGTGGACGTGCAGGGCGACGCGCTGCGGAACGTCATCATCACGCGGCTGCCATTCTCACCGCCGACGCGCCCGGTCGTCGAAGCCCGCGCCGAGGCCATTGACAAGCAGGGTGGGCAATCATTCTTCGACTACCAGGTTCCGCAAGCCGTGATTCGCCTCAAGCAGGGCTTCGGCCGGCTCATCCGCACCAAGCAGGACACCGGCATGGTCGTGATCCTCGACCCGCGCGTGTCCACCAAGGCATATGGCCGATCGTTTCTGGACGCGCTGCCGGAGTGCCGACGGTTTGTGGATGGGGTTGAGGTGAAATGATAGTTGGAGGAGGATTAGTGTCCGATCTGCTCTATAGCTTGGAGTGCGCGTCGAAGGCTTGGGCTCCTGGTCTGGGCAACAAGAGGCTGCCAGTGCTCTCGTATGAACTCACCCATGCGGGCGGTGTAATTTGGTCCGACTAGGCCGGACGTTCCTTGCTTTGGGACAAGATCCATACGTAAAAGCCGTGATTTCGACTTGCGCGCCAGATTGACGATCGTGCGCTTAGCATGGACTTCTTGATCGGGTTCAACTGGGACCTTGGCCGCCGAGATCTTGAGAAAGGCAGCCAGCGCGTCATGATGAGCGAGCAACCAGCTTTCCAACATGCGCACAGCAAGTCGTAGGACGAGCTGGGGATTCCTTCCGTGCGGCAAATGCTGTTGGAACAACGCGGTTACACATGCCTCCATCTCCAGATCGGCTAGGGCCAGGACCGGAGCATATTGGGCTGCCTCGTTGTAGCGGCGTATGTCCGACCAGAACTTGTGTCGCCCGCCTTTGCTCATGGCCGGGGGCGCGCCTTCGTCCAAACCGAGGACGCCGAGAATCCTTGCAGCGGCGGCTACCTCTAGCGTCCCCTCGACGACGATCAGGCGGAACGGACAGACCATACCTAAACTTCCAGCTTGTCGAAAAGTGGCGTATCGATTCTGGATTGCGTGCGCGGAATGGCAATATCGCTGGCGGGAATCGACGCTTGCATCAACTGCTTGATTTCCGAGATTGATGCCGCCGGGATGACCTCGGAACCATTGTCTCCTGGCTGCACGAGTAACAACTCGTCAGCACTTATGCCCTCATCGGCCAGAAGATCGACGCTGTGTGTGGACAACAACACTTGCCGGCCATGGTTGCGCTGGGCGCGATAAATGAAGGGCGCCAACCGCCGGACGATGGCAGCATGCAACGAAAGCTCAGGTTCTTCCAGGAGGAGTGGGCTAGATTTCTCCTGCAGCGCCCATAGCAGGCCGATCAGGCGCAATGTGCCATCGGAGAATTGCGTTTCTCGCTGATACGCCCCCTGCGGACGCCAGTGCTTGAATTTGGCTTGCAGATGGGGTCGCCCTTCTTCGTCTTGGACTAGAGACAATTCCTCGAGTTCGGGCGTTACCACATGTAAGACTTTCTCGATGCGAGTCAAGCGACCCCGGCGGAGCTTGCTTGAGCAACTCCGGATACGATTGAGCAAATCGCGGCCAAATGGGTCTTCGCCAATAGCCGTAAGCGGCGCGTTGATTCCCTCGCGCATCAAGTGCGGGACGACATGGATGTAAGAGACATTTCGGAAAAACTCAGCCAACTCACGGAATTTCTGGTTTGCCGTCACTTGTTGAATCGCCGTTTGCCGCAATCTCTCGGCATCTACTCTGTCTTCAGCATCAGGCCGCTCCAAGATGATCTCGCTTCGCTGCTGCGTCAACTTGCTTACTTTCTCGCGTGAGATGACCGGGACGGGGTTCTGTAGCGTCCTATGGGTGAACGCGAGTTCATAACGCCACGTGGATTCGGCAATGACAACGTCCACAGCGATCTCGATAGTCGAATTACTTCGTGCAAAAAGAGAGCGCACTCGGGGCAGGCGTCCTCGCACCTCCACTGCCTTGTTCAAGCCTCCTCCCTCTGTCACGAGGTCGCGCAAGAAGCGGAAGGAATCAAGCAAGTTTGATTTGCCGGACGCGTTTGGTCCAACAATGATCACGCGGCGGGCCAAGGCCACGTCAACCTTGGTGAAATTTTTCCAGTTACCGAGCTGTAATCGCGTAAATTGCATTCGCACTCCTCATTTAGGGATTCTAGCAACAGCAAATCGACGAAGCTACCCGTCCTACTCCGCCACCATGAAGCGGAACCCGCTAGAGTTCCGAAAGCCGGCGACAACGAACCTTCTTCGGACCAGGGCGGTGTAGCCGGCGCTGCGCAGGATGATGCCACCCAGCAGCTGAGATTGGAATCGCGGGCTTGCCCTTGGTTTGCTCCTGCTCCCGCTTCTTCTCCTTTTCCTCGATCTTCTTGTAGAAATTGCGATGGCGGACGGTCTTTTCATCGATCGTTGACCGGGCAGAGCGGGCCACCAGGTTCTGGAACTGTGGCGAGAAGAGCATATCTAGCCGAGGTGCAGCATCACTTTCCCTGCAGCGGCACGCGCGCCAGATAGATGTTGGCGGTCCCTTCGTGCGCGGAGTGGTAGCTGACCCACATCTCGTCGCCGACGCGGATGGCGTTGGCGTAGGCGCAGTCGCCGGACGCAGGAAGCTTGCAGTACGGCGTCAGCTTGCCGTCGGCATCGAAGGTGTAGATCATGGTGCCGACGAACTCCTTCTTGTCTTCGCGGCGGATGGTCCGCGAGATGAGGTAGTGGACGCCGTCGAAGGTGTAAGCGCTCTGGCCGTTGAGCATGACCGGCAACGGCCGCGGCTCGTCCCACTCCGTGTAAGGCGCCTTCGCCGACATCAGGAAACCGTTGGTCCGGCCGGCGTCGCGATGGAAGGCCAGCAGCCTGCCGCCGGCCACGAATTGCAGTGTCGTCTCGGTTTCCGAGTGGCCCTGGCGCATGGTCGCGATCTTTTCCCATTTCAGGCCGTCATCGGAGCGGACCAGGTCCAGCACGCGCTTGCCGCGGGCGGCCGGCTTGTAGGCGGTGGCCCAGAAGCGCCCCTCATGCAGGAACGGCCGCCACAGCACGAACTGCGTCTCGTAAACCTGCGCCAGCTTGCTCCAGGTCGTGCCGTCATCGGTCGTGGTGACGTAGGTGACGACGGCGATGCCCTTGCCCGGCGCCCGCTCGACCACGGGGATGTAGAGAAACAGCCGTTTCGGCGTGGCCACAAGCTGCACGTCGCGTTCATCAAGCGGCGAGTCGATGCCGTGCACGTTGTCCCATTTCTTGCCGTCGCTGGATACGAGCACGACCGTGGCGCCGTCCGGGCTGGCGTGCTTGGACCCGGTGCGGAAGGCAAGCCAGTAGCGATCTTGCCAGCGAACGAACGCCGTGTTCATGTTGTGGCGACCATCCGCGTAGACCTTGGTCACCGAGCGCGGCTTGACCGCTGTCTCGGGGCCATCAGCCGCGACATTGGCGAGCGCCGCCAGCATCACCATTGCAACCACGATGGCAACCTCACCTGCGATCCACGTCCAGCGCTTCATCGGCGGGTCCTCCTCATGATCCTTGATTCTATTGGGCTGCCGGCATGAAACCCGTGGTTGCACTCTCCACTTATTCCCAGCGGATGGAGAAGCCAATCTTGTTTCCGCGAAAGAGAGACATAAGAATCTAGCCCTTAATCAAGCGTAGGCTGAACGGTTTGCGGCTTGGGCGCTGGCAGCGGGCCGGGGCGCGGGATCGGCGCATCCCGTAGCCGGGTCGCTTGCGTCGGGTTTTGTCGTCCATGAACACCTCTCAATC
>VGYC01000030.1 GCA_016873095.1 Planctomycetota bacterium
AATCCCTGGCATGACCGGACCCTCCGTGGTCGTCGTGCGCCATGTGAAATTACCAGGAATTTGAACGAAATTGCCCATTTTGACAAGGCCAGCTGCAGCTTTGCAAAACCTTAGACCTTAGTTAGGAATAGCCTCTTGGACTTCAGTTCCATCAAGAAGGCATCAACTTTGGCTTGCACCTGGGGCGTTTGATAGACAACCAGGATGTTGGTCGCTGGCTGATAGATCGCTTCGCCCGGTCCTTTCGTGGCGCTTTGGCTCCACGTCGCCGGCTCGATCACCTTGGGGAGCGTCGTGGCGATCCATTTCCCCATCTCAGCGCTGGTCCATTCGCTCAGAGCGTGAACCTTGTAGTTCAGGCCGTTCGCGGTGGATTCCGTCTTGCCCGAGACCGGCTTCACATCAGCCGACCAGGCGCCTTGAGCAAGTGCGACAAACGCGCTGACTGTGATGACCGTCGCCGCCAACAAGCGAATGCGAGACATGGGGCTTTCCTCCTGCCATTGACTCAAATCGGAGCGATTAGAAGGAACGATGGACACGAAATCAAGGGCAACGATTGGGCTCGAAAGATGCGCGTTCTGCGGAATCTATTGCCTTGTGGTTTTGCAACTGCGCGCGTGCGCGAAACCACAAGCGGCCGGCGAACCGAGGATGAGCGATGGCGCCCGTCGGGCGGATTTCAAGACAGCAACCCCCGGCAACGAAAGCGTACGACAGGCCATGGACGTAAAATGTGTGCCACAAATATCTTGCGGCATTTGCTCGGGACGCGGATTCGTTGCCGGGGTGCTCAGAGGGGGGTAGCAACGCAACGCATTTCTGGCGGTGACGCCGTCTCTCTATTTCACTTCGCGTGGGCCGGACCGCGAAACCGCAAGCGGTTGGCAAACTCAGGGCTGGACTCGGCCAGTCATGCTCGGATTCCTCGTGAATTCCGATATAAATCCATTCGCATATGAGTCACAACTGGAGTTTCATCATGGCTGAACAACGCCGTAGCCGACTGACCACCGAAGGCATGGGACGCGCCCCCAACCGGGCGATGCTCCGCGCCGTCGGCTTCATGGATGACGATTTTTCGAAGCCAATGATCGGCATCGCTTCGCTCTATAGCGACATCACGCCGTGCAACGCGCACCTCGACCGGCTGGCGCGGAAGGGCGCCGAAGGCATCCGCGCCGGCGGCGGCGTCGGGCAAATCTTCGGCGCGCCGACGGCTTCCGACGGCATCATGATGGGTCACCAGGGCATGCGCTACAGCCTGGTGTCGCGCGAGGTCATCGCCGACAGCATCGAGATCGTCGCCGGCGGCATGAATCACGATGGCCTGCTCGCCATCGGCGGCTGCGACAAGAACATGCCTGGCTGCGTCATGGCCATGGCCCGGCTTAACATCCCCAGCATCTTTGTCTACGGCGGCAGCATCCTCCCCGGCGTCGGCGCCGACGGCGGGGCCATCGACATCGTCTCCATCTTCGAAGCCGTCGGACAGTTTCAAGCCGGCAAGCTCGACGAGAAGGGCGTGCACCGTGTCGAGTGCGAGGCCTGCCCCGGCGCCGGCTCCTGCGGTGGCATGTACACCGCCAACACCATGAGCTCCGCCATCGAGGCGATGGGGCTGTCGTTGCCGTACGATGCCAGCAACCCGGCGGTGTCGGCCGCCAAGGAGCGTGAAGCGTTCCTCGCCGGCAAGTGCCTCGTCAAGGTCATCGAGCAGGGCATCAAGCCTCGCGACATCATCACTCGCAAGTCGCTGGAGAATGCCTATACGTTCGTGCTGGCGCTGGGTGGCTCGACCAACGCCGTGCTGCATCTGCTGGCCATCGCCCGCGAGGCGCAAGTGGACTGGACGCTGGCCGACTTCGACCGGCTCGGCGACAAGGTCCCCGATCTCGCCGATTTGAAACCCGGCGGCCGTTATGTGATGAACGATCTCTACAAGGTCGGCGGCACCCCGGCCGTGATGAAGGCGCTGCTCGATGCCGGGATGTTGCACGGCGACTGCCCCACCGTAACCGGCGGAACCATCGCGCAGAACCTGTCGCAGGTGAAGAGCATCTACGCGTCGCCGCAGAAGGTCATCAAGACGCTGGATGCGCCAATGCATGCCAGCGGGCACATCGTGATCCTCAAGGGCAACCTGGCGCCGGAAGGCGCCGTCGCGAAAGTCGCCGGCCTCAAGAAGCGCAGCATCACCGGGCCGGCCCGCGTTTTTGACGGCGAGGAAGCCTGCTTCGCCGCAATTCAGAAGAGGTCGATCAAGGCCGGCGAGGTGGTGGTGATCCGCGGCGAAGGCCCCGTCGGCGGCCCCGGCATGCGCGAGATGCTATCCATCACCGGCGCCCTCGTGGGCCAGGGACTGGGCGACAGCGTCGGCCTCATCACCGACGGCCGGTTCTCCGGCGGCACCCACGGCCTGGTTGTCGGCCACGTCGCTCCCGAAGCCTGGACCGGCGGACCGATTGCGTTTCTCAAGGACGGCGACGAAGTCACGATCGACGCCGACAAGAAGGTGTTGTCCGTCAAGCTCGACGACAACGAACTGGGCCGCCGCAAGGCCGGCTGGAAGCAACCGGCCCCGCGCGAAAGCCGCGGCGTGCTGGCGAAATACGCGCGGATGGCACGGTCGGCGTCGGAGGGGGCGACGACGGGGTGAGGAAGTCACCCGCACCAATTGCCAAATCCAGGAAAATCCAGGAAGTGGAGATGCGACCATGAAGCGGCTGGCGGGCAAGATCGCGCTCGTGACTGGCGGGGGGAGCGGCATCGGGCTGGGTGTAGCGAAGGCCTTTCTCGGTGAAGGCGCCCGTGTCGCCATCGCCGGGCGCACCGAGAGCCGGCTGCGCGAAGCCGCCAAGTCGCTGGCAAGCGACAGCCTCATGACGCATGCCGCCGATCTCGCCGACCCGGATGCGGTACGCTCGCTTATCAAGACTGTCACGGATCGCTTGGGGCCGATTGATATCCTCGTCAACAACGCCGGTCTCAACATCAAGGAGCGCACGTTCCGTGAGTTGACGCCTGACTCGTGGCAACTGCTGCTGCGGGCCAACCTGGACAGTGCCTTTTATTGCACGCACGAAGTGCTGCCGGCGATGCTGAAACGCAAGGATGGACTCATCATCAACGTCAGCTCGATCGCCGGCAAGCGGGCAGGCCCACTGGGCGGGGCCGCCTATGCCGCGTCCAAGTTTGGCATGTCCGCGCTTGGCATTTGCCTGGCGGCCGAGGAGAAGGACAGCGGCATCCGCGTCAGCAACATCTACCCTGGCGAAGTGGACACGCCCATTCTGGAAGTCCGGCCGCAAGCCGTCAGCGCGGAGCACCGGCACCGCATCCTGAAGCCTGAAGATGTGGCTGCCGCGGTGCTCTTCGTGGCCACGCTGCCGCCGCACGTCTCGATTCCAGAGCTGGTTATCAAGCCGACATGGCAGGTGTACGTGTAGAAACGCGAGCGAGTTGGCGAAAGCCGCTACGGACCGCCGGGATTGGCCGGTATGCTCGCCGATTCCCAATAGGATGACTTGCGTGCGGCTGATTCCATATCTGGCAACTCGACGAGGAACGAGAGATGACACGGATCATTGACTTCATGGCGTTGATGCTGGCTGTGTGTTTGGCCTCGCCTGGTGTCGCGCAGGACCAGCCGACGGGCAAGCAGGCGCCGAAGCGCTTCGCCAAGGCTGTGACGATTCAGGTCGAGGTGGATTATTTGCTGTACTTGCCGAAAGAGTATGGCAAAGGGGAGAAGTCCTGGCCGCTCGTGCTCTTTCTGCATGGCGCCGGCGAAACGGGGACGGACCTGGACAAGGTCAAGCTTCATGGGCCGCCCAAGCTTATCGCGGCCGGCCAGGATTTTCCCGCCATCGTCGTCTCGCCGCAAGCGCGACGCTTTGGCTGGGACCCGCTCATTCTGCATGCCCTGCTCGACGACCTGGCAAGACCTACAAGATCGACCCGGACCGCGTTTACGCTACCGGTCTGAGCATGGGCGGCATGGGCACCTGGGCGCTGGCGGCAGCCAGGCCGGACAGGTTTGCGGCCATCATGCCCATCTGCGGCGGCGGCAACCCCGCCAACGCCAAGAAGATCAAGAACCTGCCCATCCGCATCTTTCAGGGCGCCAAGGACCCGGTCGTTCGCCTCAAGACTGCGGAGGCTATGCTCAAGGCTCTCAAGAACGCCGGCGCCAAGGACGTCGAGCTGAAGGTTTACCCGGAGGCCGCTCATGACTCCTGGACGGCAACGTATGCCAACCCGGAAGTGTGGGCCTGGCTGTTTCAGCAAAAGCGTGCTACCACGGCAAAGAGTGAAAGTCGTTGATCGGAAGATGGGCTCATTTCCCTTGCCCGGCGGCGCGGCCACGCTTAAGCTTCGGATATGCAGAAACTTCGCTTTCGACTGACCGTGTGCATCTGGCTAGTCGCCGCGCCGACCGCGACGGGCCAGGATGGCAATATCGAGTTCTTCGAGAAGCACGTACGGCCATTGCTGGCCGAGCACTGTTACAGCTGCCACTCGGATGTGAAGAAGAAGGCCAAGGGGGGACTGCGACTCGATAGCCGGGATGCTCTGCGCAAGGGAGGAGACCAGGGACCGGCCGTGGTCCCCGGCCGGCCCGACGCGAGCCTGCTCATCAAGGCCATTCGCTATCGCGACGATGAGTTGCGCATGCCGCCGGCGGGAAAGCTCGCGCAGCGAGAGATAGACACGCTCGTGGAATGGGTGCGGCGCGGGGCCCCGGACCCGCGAGTCGGCGCCGAGCCGAAGAAGTCCGCAATCGATTCGCCGAAGGGGCAGCGATTCTGGTCCTTCGTCGCACCGCGTTTGCCGAAGGTCCCTGCCGTCCGCGACGCCTCCTGGCCGCGCGCGGCGATTGATCGATTCATCCTGACGCGATTGGAGGCCGCCGGCCTGACGCCGGCGCGCGACGCCGACCGCTGGACGCTGCTGCGACGCTTGACGTTCGACCTCACCGGCTTGCCGCCGTCGCCGGCCGAGATCGCCGCCTTCACTGCCGATCCGTCGGCAGACGCCTATGAAAAGGTCGTCGATCGGCTGCTCGCCTCGCCGGCATTCGGCGAGCGCTGGGCGCGGCACTGGCTCGACCTCAGCTGTCATGCCGATCTTGCCGACGTGGATGGCAACGTCGTCATCCGCGAGGCCTGGCGCTATCGCGATTATGTGATCGCCGCCTTCAATCAAGACAAACCGTACGACCGCTTCATCACTGAGCAACTAGCTGGCGACCTGCTGCCGCATGGTTCCATTGCCGAACGCCGCGACCAGCTCGTCGCAACCGGTTTCCTGGCCATTGGTCCCTGGTCGCTGCAAAACTACATCAAGCCGCAGCAACTTGCAGACGTTGTGGACCATCAGATCGACAAGGTAGGCCGGGTGTTCCTCGGACTATCGCTGGCCTGTGCTCGTTGCCACGATCACAAGTTCGACCCGGTGCCTACCACGGACTACTACGCCCTGGCCGGCATTTTCCACAGCACGCTGACGACGCGTCACGACGGACCCGGCGTGTGGAGCCGGATCATGCGCAGCCCGCTATCCGAGTCACCGGAGCAAGCAGCCGCCCGCGCGAGGGCAACGCAAGAGCATGACAATGCGATCGCCGCCGCGAAGAAAGAAAAAAACAGGTTGGAGACCGAACTGGCAACGCTTCGCAAGACGAAGAGCACGGATGACAAACCGCGCGCCATCGAGAATAGCCTCCGCGAAGTGAAGGATCGCTTGCTACGTCTGGACTATAACCGCCCGGAGCAGCCCCACGCCTTGGCGGTGCGCGACATCGAAAAGCCTGCGGATAGCCGCGTCTATCTGCGCGGCAACTTCCGTACGCTGGGGTTATCCGTGCCGCGTGGTTTTCCGCAACTGGCGACGCTTGGAGACCCGCCGGCGATCACGGCCACGCAAAGTGGCCGTCGCGAGCTGGCGCGCTGGCTCGTCGAGCCCGACAACCCGCTGACCGCGCGGGTCATGGTCAATCGAATCTGGCATCACCTCTTCGGCGTCGGCCTTGTCTCGTCAGTGGATCACGTCGGCACCAAGGGAGAGCCGCCCAGTCATCCGGAGCTGCTCGATTATCTTGCGTGGCGATTCCAGGGAGAGCCGGGAGCGTCAGCGACCGGAGAAAGAGCATGGTCCATAAAGGCCATGATCCGCGAGATTGTGCTGTCGCGTACTTACCAGATGGCCAGCGCGCACAACGCGACGGCGATGCAAGTCGATCCCAGCAATCGCCTGTTGTGGCGCATGAATCGCCGCCGGCACGAGGCGGAAGCCATCCGCGATTCGATCCTCGCCGTCAGCGGCCGGCTGGAACGCGGCGGCGGCGGGCCATCGCTAGGTCTGGATCTTCCCGGCAATGTCAACGGCATCGGCGGCAACGTCAATCCGCCGACATACGCCGGCAAGACCATCCCGAAAAACGTTCGTGAGCGGCGCACGATTTACCAGCCCCTCTTTCGGCTGCGCCCCGCCGGCGAACTGGAAATCCTCAGCACGTTCGACTTCCCACATCCCAACGAGATCACCGGCGCCCGCGCCGTCACCACCGTGCCGACGCAAGCACTCTTTCTCATGAATTCGCCATTTCTCAAGGAGCAGGCCAGTCACGCCGCCCATCGCCTGCTGGCGGAAGTGGACAGCGACGACGCTCGGCTGGCGCAGCTTTACCTCCTGGCCCTCGGCCGTCCGGCCAGCGCGAACGAGAGGCGGCAAGGCGTTGACTTCCTGCGCGCCGTGGAGAACGAGTTTCGTGCAGCAAAGTCCGGGTCAAGCAGCGCGCATGTTCAGGCGTGGACGCAGCTTTGCCATGCGATGCTGGCGTCGAATGAGTTTCTCTTCAAGGAATAGGCCACAACCTGCCACTCCCGGACCGGACAGGAGCGAAGCACCGATTCGTTCGCGCTCAGAGCCAGGCAAGTCCGACAATGTCTTCACGATTGCGGCAGGATGTGGCGCGTCACGCGCACGGGCGGCGCTCGGAGCTGAAGGCGCGCAGGACTTCGTACAGGTCGGGCGTCACACACACCTCGTCGTCGAGAAAGTCTTGCAACCACAGGTAATTGTGGCGCTTGGCGATGGTCACGAGCGGCAACAGTTCGGCAAGACTGACGCGCACCGAAGGTTGCTGAATATCGTCGCTGGCTTCGCAGGACTCCGGATAGACCCGTAGTTGCGCAGGCATGGATGATTCCTCCCTGTGAGTCGCGTCGCGCACGCCGAAACGGCGGTTCCATTCGAACGCCGTCCGGCGAAGCGTTTCCGCCGTTGCCACTGAAGCTTTTGAAAACCTTGACCCTTGTAGGTAATCATCGACAGAAAGAGGATGGGACTTGGGAGATTCTGTCATAAAGCTCGTATCAACAGCCGCCGGTTCGCGCGACGCTTATAATGGGGATGACCTGCGAAGCTGGGCAATTATGGGCAGGCATGGGCAAGCATGCGCAAGCAGGCACAAAGGGCAGCCATGGCGATTGAGCTGGCGATACTTGGGGCGGGGGCCTGGGGCACGGCCATGGCGGTCGTGCTCGCGCAGTCGGCCGAGCATCGCGTCCTCCTCTGGAGCGCCCGGCCGGAGAACGCCAAGATGTTGCGCGACAGCCGCGAGAACGTCCGCCTTCTTCCCGGCGTGCCCATTCCGTCGGCCGTCGTGCTGACGAGCGACATCGGCGAAATCACCGGGGCCGACCTGGTCATCGAGGCCATTCCGACGGTGCACCTGCGGCCCACCCTGGAACGCATTGCTCATGCCATCCCGACGGCAAAGCCGGTGCTGAGCCTGACGAAAGGCATGGAACTGGCGACCTTTCTTCGCCCGAGCCAGATTATCGAGCAGGTGCTGGGGCCCAGGCCGTTGGCGGCGTTGAGCGGACCGAGCCACGCCGAGGAAGTCGGCCGGGGCTTGCCCACCGGCGTGGTCGTCGCCAGTGCGGACTTCGAACTGGCATGCTGGGTGCAGCAGCGCTTCGGCACCGATCGTTTCCGCGTCTACACCAATCAGGACATCGTGGGTGTGGAACTGGCGGGGGCGCTCAAGAACATCATCGGCATTGCTGCCGGCATCAGCGACGGCCTGGGCTTCGGCGACAACACCAAGTCGGCCTTGCTGACGCGCGGGCTGGTCGAGATCGCACGCTTCGGCGTGGCCCTGGGCGGCGACGCGCAGACGTTCTGGGGTCTGGCCGGCATCGGCGACCTCATCACGACTTGCATCAGCCGCCACGGCCGCAACCGTCGCGTCGGCGAATGCCTCGCCAGGGGCGAGACGCTCGCCACCATCGTATCGAGCACGGCCATGGTGGCCGAGGGCGTCACCACCACCCGCAGCGTCCACGAACGCGCCGTCATGATGGGCATCCCCATGCCCATCACGACGGAGGTCTATCGCGTACTCTACGAGGGGAAGGACCCGCGCGAGGCGGTCACCGATTTGATGCTGCGTGATCCGAGAAGCGAGAAGTGACGCGCTGGCACATGACAAGCTCTTCTTCCGCTTGCGGTTTCGCGCACGATGCGCGCCAACAGTCCGAGCGGTCCGGTGTCGAGGAGATAGATGGTCGGCATTGGGGATGAGCGAGTGCATCGCCTCGACTAATCGAGCGCTGAGGATCGAAAACTGAGCCTACGGTTCTGCTCAAGTGCGGAGTGCAGACGATCTGCTTCCTCGTCCGACAGCCGCCCGTCCTCTTCTGTCCATGTTGCAACGAGCTGCCGCAGTTGCTGGACACGATTCGCACGCTCCGCATCCAGCGAGGCATGCGTCAACGGCTCCACGCGAACGGTCTGGCCCTCGTCGAGCTTGATCTGCGTATCGAGGACGATAACGCCGTTTTTCACGTGCCCCATGTACGCCTGTGTTGGATTCTCGGATGGCTTCATGTGCGAGATTATACCAGAATACACGAATTGCCCAAACCTCTATACGCGTCAGCCGGAAATCCCGCCCCGCGACGCGGAAGGAGAGTCGCTCGCCACGCTTTCCGCCGGCGGGCTGCTCTTGCCGAGCCACCGCGGACGGATTACGACGAGGCACAAGGCTGCGATCCCAACCCAGATCAGCGAAATAAACCAGTTGTCAGGGTCGCCGCGCGGTCCGCTTGCACCTAGTGCCGCCGCGAAAGCTAGCAGACTGCCACCAAGACGCGTGGGAAGATTGTCCGAGTACAAGAGGCAAACACCAGCAGCAAATGCCAATCCGAACAACACATGTGGATGGCTTGGATGCGCCCAAGCGATGATGATTTGTTCGGATCGCATGTTACGGCTCCTGTCTCATCGATGTTGTACTAGGCCATGATCTCGCGCACCACTTCCCCATGCACATCCGTCAGCCGAAAGTCCCGCCCGGCAACGCGGAAGGTCAGCCTCTCGTGGTTCAGCCCAAGCAGGTGCAGGATGGTGGCGTGCAGGTCGTGCATGTGGACGCGGCCGGTGACGGCGCGGTAGCCGAAGTCGTCGGTGGCGCCGTGCGTGAAGCCGCCCTTGACGCCGCCGCCGGCCAGCCAGATGGTGAAGCCGTGCGGATTGTGTTCGCGGCCGAACTCCGACAGCGGCGCCTGGCCCATGGTCAGGTCCTGGCTGTGCGGCGTACGGCCAAACTCGCCGGCCCAGACCACGAGCGTATCGTGCAGCAAGCCGCGCGCCTTGAGATCGGCCAACAGGCCGGCTATGGGACGGTCGGCCCTAGCGCACGAGACGGGAATCGCAGAGCGGATGCTGCCGTGATGGTCCCAGCCGTTGAGCGTCACCTGGATGAAACGCACGCCCGCCTCGGCGAGTCGGCGAGCCAGCAGGCATTGCCGGCCAAACTGGTCGGTCGGCTCGCGGCCGATGCCGTAGAGATCGAGCGTTCGCCGTGTCTCCCCGGTCAGGTCCACCAGGCGCGGCGCCTCAGCCTGCATGCGGAATGCTAGCTCGAACGACTCGATGACACCCTCCATCTGCTGGTCGGCCCGCAGCCGTTCCAGATGACGGCGGTTCATGGCCTGGATGAGATCGAGCCGACGACGCTGCACGTTCGGCGATGTGCCGGCATCGGACAGGTGGCGGATCGGTGGCCGGCTGCCGCCGACGTCTTGGATCGGCGTTCCCTGGTAGATCGCCGGCAGGAAGGCGCTGTTGTAGTTGCGCTCCCCCTCGCCGGGCAGGATGGTGATGTAGCCGGGCAGATTGCGGTTCTCGGTCCCCAAGCCGTAAGCGAGCCAGGCGCCCAGCGACGGCCTGAGGTCATTGAGCGCGCCGGTGTGCAAAAAGTTAATGGCCGTCGGATGATTCGGGCTATCCGCCACCATGCCGCGCAGCACACACAGGTCGTCGGCGTGCCGGGCCAGGTTCGGCAGCAGATCGCTCACCAGCAAACCCGATTGACCGTGCGGCCGAATGCCGGCCACCGGCCCGAGCAGTCGCGTGTTGTTCATCCCCACGGTCTGCTCTACGGCCGGCAGCGTGAACGGCAACGGCTGGCCGTGCGACCGCGCCAGCCGCGGCTTGTAATCGAACAGGTCCATGTGCGACGGACCGCCCTGCATGAACAGGAAGATCACCCGGCGAGCGCGCGGCGTGAAATGCGGCGCGCGCGGCGCCAGCGGATTGGCCGCCGCCCGCTCGGCCTGCAGCGCCGCCAGCGCGATGGCGCCGAAGCCGCAGCCGGCCGCCTGCAAAAAGTGACGGCGGGATGTCACTGGGTTTACGGGCACGAGCGTCATGGCGAGTCCCTGTTCCGCTATGAGGAACATGAAGTACGCCCGTATTGTACGCGGATTGACGCGCTGCTACAACGACGGAGTGTCGGCCTCTCGGCCTCGCCCTCACGTCGATTCCGCATATCACAATTGAGATGGCCCACGATGAAGTCGCGCAGAGGCGGCCTTTTCGGGAGGATGCCGGTGTCGGGATTGCTCTGGAGCGGGATTTTTTACGATGAGCTGGGCGGAAACACCGTGCTGCGGGCCATGCCGCTCATGCTCGCGGTCTTGCTGGTGCTGGCCATCGCCTATCGCTATTACAGCGCCTTCCTGGCGGCGAAGGTGGCGGCGCTCGACGATTCCCGGCCGACGCCCGCCCACACGCTGCACGACGGCCAGAACTATCATCCCACCAACAAGTGGGTGCTGTTCGGGCATCACTTCGCGGCCATCTCCGGGGCGGGGCCGCTCATCGGGCCGGTGCTGGCCATCCAGTATGGCTACATGCCTGGGCTCTTGTGGCTGCTGATTGGCGTCTGCCTGGCTGGGGCGGTCCAGGACATGCTCGTGCTGGCGGCGTCGGTGCGGCGCAACGGCATGTCGCTGGCCGAGATTGCCCGCCGCGAGCTGGGGTCGTGGGCCGGAGGCGTCGTCTCGGCAGCCATCCTGTTCATCGTCGTCATCGCCCTTGCCGGCCTCGGCTTCGTCGTCGTCAAGGCGCTCGGCGGCGAGGAAGTTGGCTTCGCCAAGGGCACGCAGATTCTCTTGCCCAGAGGCGAACCGCGCTTGCTCTCGCATGATGATGAACGCAAGGTCTACCAGTTTCCCGAAGGCTGCCAGATCATGTACCCGCAGGGCGGCCCGCCGGCACCGCGGCCGGAGGCATTTCGCATGTCCGTCCCGGCAAAGGAGTCGCTGACTCCCACTATCAGGCTGGTGACGCTGCCCGCCGGTACGGTGCTGCTCGTTCCCGGCAGTTCCTGGGGGACGTTCACCATCGCCTGTACGATTCCCATCGCGCTGTTCGTTGGGCTGTACATGTACCGCCTGCGCAAGGGCAAGGTGGTGGAAGCGTCGATCATCGGCGCCGTGGGCGTGCTCGCCGCCACGGTGGCCGGCAACTGGATTCCCGGCTCGCCGCTCGAGGGCTTTTTCTCGCTCGACCGCAAGGAGACCGTGCTGGCCATCACCGGCTACGGCTTCATCGCCAGCGTGCTGCCCGTCTGGCTGCTGCTCTGCCCGCGCGATTACCTGTCCAGCTTCCTCAAGATCGGCACCATCGCGATCCTGGTCGTCGGCGTGGTAGTCGCCAATCCGCTGCTGCGCAGTCCAATGGTGAACCCGGTCTTCTCCGGCGGCGGACCGACGTTTCCGTGGGGCGGCATCTTCCCGTTCATGTTCATCTGCATCATGTGCGGAGCGGTATCGGGCTTCCATGCCCTGGTCTCGTCGGGCACGACGCCCAAGATGATCGACAAGGAGAGCCATATCCGGCCCATCGGCTACGGGGCGATGCTCATCGAGGGGCTGGTCGGCGTGGTCGCCCTGATCGCGGCGGCATCGCTCGATCCCAAGCTCTACTTCGACATCAACGTCGACCAGAACCGCGTCGGCGACTATCAGCAGAAGCTCGACCGGCTCTACGAACTGCTCGGCGAGAAGGACCTGGCGCACCTGGACCTTGCCCAGATTGAGAAGGACGTGGGCAACGAGACGCTGCGTGGCCGGACTGGCGGCGCCGTGACGCTGGCCGTCGGCATGTCGCTCATCCTCACCAAGCCGCTCAACGAGCTGGGGCTGCCCTTCAGTGACGTGATGAAGTACTGGTACCACTTCGCCATCATGTTCGAGGCGCTGTTCATCCTCACGACCATCGACACCGGCACGCGCATCGCGAGGTTCCTGTTGCAGGAGGCGATGGGCAAGCTACATCCAAAGTTCGGCCAGACCGACTGGATGCCGAGCGCCGTGCTGGCCACCGGCATCGTGACGGTCGGCTGGGGCGCTCTCGTCTGGAACGGGTCCATCGATACGATCTGGCCGATGTTCGGCATAGCCAATCAGCTGCTGGCCGTGGTGGCGCTGGCGCTGGTGACGACGATCCTGGTCAACAGCGGCCGCGGGAGATACGCGCCGGTCACGCTGCTGCCGATGCTGTTCGTGACCATGACGACGATGACGGCGGCGTCGCAGATGCTGCCGCAGTTCATCCGCTTCACGCGCGACGGCGTGTGGAGCCCGGTCAAGGGAACGCTCAACATCGCGCTGACGGTGTTCGTCGTCGCCTGCGTGGCGGCGCTGCTACTGATCGCGGCCAGCCGCTGGGTGGCGGCGGCAATGGGGAAAGTTCCGGATCGGGGCGAGGGACCGGAGCCGGGCAGGTAATCCATGGGTGTGCCATGCTCACGGCTTTGCGTGAGCATGGTTGGGGCACGCGGTTGCAACGTCTCAAGCTCAACGGCAAGCGCATCGACCTCAGCGGTTCGCCATGCTCACGCAATGCCGTGAGCATGGCACACAGCATCTGGCCGTTTGGAGAGCTTATTCATTGCGTTGCCACCCCCCTCTCTGCACCCAGGCAACGAATCCAGATGGGGGATCTGGTGTCGCAAGCGAAATGCAGTGCACGACTTATGGCGAATGCATTGAAGGCCGATTCATTGCCCGTGGTACCGGAGACTTGCCATGTCGATTCAGGTTCAGAGCCTTTCCGTGGTGCTGTTGTTGACGGTGGACACCGATCGCCTGGCGGAGTTCTATCGCGACGTGCTCGGCATACCGCTTGAAGCCGAGGAGCATGACGGGCGGCACAGGCACTATGCGTGTCCGCTGGGGGCTATCTACTTCACGATTCAGCGCGCCGCCGATCTGGGAGCGCCGACACCGGAGCGCGGTTATGACTTCCTGCAGCTGTGTTTCACGGTGGCCGACCTGGACGCGTTCATGCGGCATCTGCAAGATCGCCGGGTAACGCCACTGCATCCACCCATGCCGTTCGAGCACACGCGTTTCACCACGCTTCTGGATCCCGACGGGCGGCACGTCCGCGTCATGACGCCATGGCATGCGTGACCGCCGGCTATCGCTCAGTCGTGCCTGTCGGCTCCCATCCTCACGAATGGCCTCAATCCGTCGAGTGTCTTGGGGCCGATGCCCTTGACGCGGCGGAGATCGTTGACCGTGGCGAATGGCTGCTTGTCGCGTTCCTCGATGATGCGCTGGGCCAGCTTCGGGCCGATGCGCGGCAAGCGCTGCAACTGGGCGGCATCGGCCTCGTTGACGTCGATCGTCTTGCCGGCCAGGGCGGCCTCCTTCTTGCCGCCGCTGGAACGCCCGGCTGCGGCCGACCTTGACTTCACCGGCGCGAACCGCGGCGCCTCGTCGCGCGACGCCTCATCCAGCTCGGCGCAGAGCCACGGGCGGATTCGCGCAAGCGTCTTGTCGCCGATGCCGCTGACATGGCGGAGATCGGCGACGGTCCGGAACGGGCCCGCCTCCCGGCGCGTGTCGACGATCCGCCTGGCAAGCTCCGGCCCGATGCCGGGCACCTGCATCAACTCCGCCGGACGGGCACGATTGACGTCGAGCCTGTAGATGGGCCCGTCTTCCGTGACCAGCTGCGTGTCGCGGGTTGCGTGGCCGGTGTTCGCCAGGGCATGGTACGCGAGCAGGATGAGAGCGCCGGCCAGCAAGACGGCCGCTGCCCACTGCGCCGACCTGGGCCAGGATGGGAGCACCTTCTGTGGCGGCGGCACGACGGCAGCGCCGCTCGACGGAGCAGCCGTCGAATCGGGCACGGCGTCCAGCGGCGTCTCGGAAGCGGCAAGCTGCATCGTTTCAGTCCTTTGAGGCCGATGCCATTGTCGCATGCCGGCGCTGGGAATCAACAAAAAAACCGTCATGTCATTGCGTCGTTGCAGCGCGGGGGATAAGATCGCCTTTCGTGCTTGGCCAACACTCGATTGTCACTCCGCTGCGCTACCATGAAACATCATCCAGCCGCGATCATGTGCTTGCTCGTGCTTGTTCTCCCCGGCCCGACCCCGGCGTCGCGCGGGCAGGCCGATCCGCCCACGCGTTGCGAGAACGTCATTGTCGTCACGCTTGATGGGTTTCGCTGGCAAGAGTTCTTCACAGGGGCCGATGAATCGCTCATGGACGGCAAGGCCGGCGGCGTGCGTGACGTGGCCGGTCTGAAACGTCGCTACTGGCGCGCCAAGACCGAAGAACGCCGCGCGACCCTGTTGCCTTTCTTCTGGCAGACCGTCGCCAGGCAGGGGCAGATCTTCGGCGATCCGGCGCGCAAGGCGGCCGCCAGGCTCACCAACGGCTTCAAGTTCTCCTATCCCGGCTACAGTGAAATCTTCTGCGGTTTCGGCGACAAGCGTATCGACTCCAACGCCAAGAAACTCAATCCCAACCTTTCCGTGCTGGAATTCCTCAATGGCAAGGAGGCGTTCAAGGGGCGCGTGGCCGCCTTCTGCACCTGGGACGTGTTTCCGTACATCCTGCGTTCGAGCAGCAACGGCATGCTGGTGCAGTCGGCCTGGACGCCTCTCGCCGACAAGCCGCTCAGCGAACGGCAACGCCGCATCAATGATACGATGGCCAATCTGCCGCGCTACTGGCCGGACAATGTTTATGACGTGATCACGATGGACGCCACCCGGGAACACTTGCGCCGGCACAAGCCGCGCGTGCTCTACGTCGGTCTGGGTGAAACGGACGAGTGGGGCCACGGCCGGCGCTACGACCTGTATCTCGATGCGGCCCACAATGCCGACCGCTTTCTCGGCGAACTCTGGCAAGCGCTGCAGCAAATGCCAGAGTACAAGGACAAGACCGCGCTGCTGGTCACGACTGATCACGGCCGAGGACCGACGCGCGTTGACTGGACCGATCACGGCGCCAAGGTGCCGGGCGCGGAATTCATCTGGATTGCGGTCATGGGGCCAAACGTCTCCGCCAAGGGCGTCCGTGAGAATGTCGAGGCGACACAGTCCCAGGTGGCGGCAACCATCGCCAGCCTCGTCGGCGAGGACTTTTCAACTGCCAGCCCCAAGGCGGCGCCGCCGCTTCCAGGACTCGTCGCCAAGCCAGCCCGAGAATAGGAGCGTCTGGAAAAAAAACGAGCCGCGCTTGCTTTCAGCAGGTCTGTTTCCTGCTGGTTGCACCTTGCGCGGCTCGCCTGGACTGTCTCAATGATGTCTGCTACGTCATTCCCGTCGCGTGAAGCGAGCGGTCGCCTCGCGGTTTAGTCTGGACGCTTCCCCAACGGCTACGGCCGCTTGGCGGCTGGCCGGTTGCACCGGAGCGGCGGAAGTGTCCACGTCGGCCTTGGACTTCTTGTCCTGCTTGCCCTTGTCTTTTCCTTTATCCTTGCCCTTGCCCGAAGGCGCCTTGAACTTCTTGGTGGCTTCCTCGAGCTTCTTGTATTGCTCGGCGGTGAGGATGCCCTTGAGTCCCTTGCGCATGTCTGCACGGCTGGCTTCCAGGGCTTTCTTCACAGCGGCGGCCTCGGTCTTGCGCAATTCCGCAATCTTCTTCGTTTGCTCCTCGGTGAGCTTCAAGCTCTTGAGTAGTCCGTCGCGGCCACCCATGGCGAAGGCGCCCTTGCCGCCAAATCCCTTGCCGGCGAAGCCCCTGCCGGCGAAGCCCCTGCCGCGTCCGCCGAAACCGGGCCGCGCCATCCCGAAGCGAGCACCCCGGCTGGGCCGGCCCCAACCACGGCCGCCACGATGGCCGCGGTGTGCATGCCGGCCGAAACCGCGCCCGCCACGTCCCCAGGCATGCCGGCCGCGATGGCCATGATAGCCACGGCTGGCGTACCGACCCCGGTGGCCACGCGGCCCGGCGGCGTAGCGCCCGCGATGATGTCGTCCCCGCTTGGCGAAGCCGCCTCGCGGCCCACCGAAGCCTCGACCCCAGCCACCGCGGCCCTTGTCGCCGTGTTTGCCTTTGGCCTTCATCTTGTCCGCTGCTTTGCCTTTTCCACCCGGCTTGCCCTTGCCGGGGGGCTGGGCCAGTGCTGCCGACCCGATCAACCCCACCAATCCCAGCGTCAACAGTCCCATTCCCAGCTTGCGCAGAAGCATCTTCATCTCCAAAAAAGGTCACAACCGAATCCGTCGCTATCTCTATTAACGGCGTCGGCAATTCTCCGTAGACAGCCTGGCGTGGCTTTTTTTTGATGGATTCGCTATGTTCGCCTTAACCTGAACCCTGATAGCATGTTGCTGAGCCGCGCGGCGGAGGGGCGAATGGGACATACGTCCGGATGGATCCTGCTGTGGTTGGAGCTGTTACATCGTCGCCACGGTTTGCCCGGCGATCGACGTTGGGATCCATGGTCTGGACATGTATAGCCGGCACTACAAGCTCGGAAGCCAGTGCCTGGTCGACACGTTCTACCCGATAAATTACCTGGAAGCACCGCTCCTGATTCTCTATGCACCTGTCAATCTCATGATGTTGCTCAGCGGGATCCTGGTTGGCGTCGCACGAAGCACCCGCCATGTGTGCGGCTGGCTTTTCCTGGCGTGCTTTACTGTCACTCTGACGGTTCCCTGGTGCGCCGCGGACCTCAAGGTACGGTACGGCTGTGTGCTCTGGAGCTTGTCGTTTCTGCAGCTGGGCATCGGCTGTCTGCTGTTGCCGGCGGAAGGGCTGCGGAGGAAAGTTGCTCGAGCGCGGTCCTATCGGGGCGCGCAGACTGTTGCATAGAATGATCAATGACGAGAGCCTGGCAGTGATCATGACAAGCGAATCGGGCGAATTGGGCGATCTGGTGGAGCGCCTCGGCCGCGGCGACCCGGGGGCGCTTGCCGATTTGTTTCAGCGATTCTCCGGCCCACTGCGACGAATGGTCGCCTATCGGCTGGACGCACGGCTCAACGGGCGGCTGTCCGCCTCCGATATCCTTCAAGAGGCATACATCGACGCGCTCAAACGCGTTCCGCACTTTCGGCCGGACATGCCGGTCGGCGCCTGGCTGCGCTGGATAGTCAATCAACGGCTGATCGACGCCCACCGCCAGCATCTGGGAGCCCAGATCCGCAGCGTGGCCCAGGAGATGTCCATTCATCCCATCGCGTTGCCATCGACCAGCGGCCCGCGCCTGGCCGATCACCTGATCGGACCGATGACCTCTCCAAGCCAGGCGGCCATGCGCAACGAGTTCGTCGGTCATATGGACGCGGCCCTGCGCTGCCTGGAACCGCTCGACCGCGAGGTGCTGGCCCTGCGCCACCTTGAAGAACTCAGCAACAACGAGGTTGCCGATTTTCTCGGCATTCACAAGGCTGCTGCCAGCAAGCGCTACGTCCGTGCCCTGCAGCGTCTCAAGGAAGCGCTCACGCAGTTCCCGGGATTTGTGGACGATGCGGAATGAGCCGCATCGCGAGTTTGCGGCCCCCATTGAACTACGACGGCGCGGCGGCTAAAATTGCGGAGCTTGGCGCAAACGCGACAATCACCCAGCGGACGCCTGGTTCAAGGAGTTGATACGTGCAAGTCAAGATCACTGCCCGCCATGGACATCTGAGCGAGCCCGCGCAGCAATTCATTCGCGACAAGGCTGAAAAGCTGCTGCATTACTTTCAACGACTCATGATGATTGAGGTCATCGTCGATCAGAAAGAGGAAGAATTTGTCGTCGAGTTCCTGGTGTCGGCGGAGCACAAGCACGACTTCGTGGCCACGGAACGGCACAAGGAACTGCTGGCCGCTGTCGATCTCGTGCTCGACAAGCTCGAAGGCCAGGTACGCCGCTACAAGGAAAAGATTCAGGACCATCGCCGGCGAACTCCGATGAGCGGCGAGCCGGACAAGGCGGAACTCGGGTAGCGGAATTCGCAGCAGGTTCGACCCGTCCGAATGTACGTGAGGGACTCTCACGAGTTCGGCTACCGGCGGAAGTCAAAGGGAAAGAGAGAGCGGTCATGCGCATGTCCGATTTTGTCGTCCGCGAAGCCATCTGTGCCGATCTCAAGGCCGGCACCAAGGAAGGCGTGATTCGCGAGATGGTTGAGTGCTTGCGGGCGGCTGGCTATTTCAAGACAGGTGAGCCGGAAGACATTGTCAAGGCGATCCTCAAGCGTGAATTGCTGGGCTCGACCGGCATTGGCCGCGGCGTCGCCATCCCGCACACCAAGCACATGAGCGTGGACCGGCTCATCGGCACAGTGGCCGTATCGCGCGGCGGCGTCCCTTTCGAGAGTCTCGACGGCGAACCGGTGCACGTGTTCGTCATGCTGGTGTCGCCGCAGGATCGGCCCGGCGATCACCTCCGCGCCCTGGAAAATGTCTCCCGAAGCCTCCGCGACGACAGTTTCGTCCGCTCGCTTCGACAGGCTCCCAGCAAGGAATCCATTTGGGGCATGCTCGATGACCACGAGCAGACTTAGGCATTGGTCTCAAGCTGCCAGCTGTGTGCGGAGCCCAAGTGAACATGCTGGCATGGCGTTACGAGGAGTCCATAGCGAAACGGCGAGCCAGGCCATGAACGGCACCCCCCTTCGAACAACCGTGGTCATCAGCAATCCGCAGGGATTGCACATGCGGCCGATCACGGCGTTTGTGGAAAGGGCCGGCAAGTTTCGCAGCGCCGTCTACCTCAGCAAGCAAGAGGGACAGCGCATCAACGCCAAGAGTCCGCTCGCGCTCCTTGGCCTGGCCGCTGAACAGGGCACGGAGTTGATTCTGGAGGTTTCCGGGCCGGACGAACAAAAGGCTCTCGAAGCGCTGGCCGAGTTTCTGGCAAGTTACAAGACTGACGAGGACTGAACCTCCAGCCCCCTGAAGAAGACCCGAAACGAATTGTGATTGTGTTCCGCGCCAATCGTCATGGCTCGCACCTCGCAGTTGTCTCGGATTGGCGAATGCCTGCTTCGGACTTCGAGATTCGTATCTCCGTGTCGGCATCAAGAGTCGGATGCTCTCGAATCATATGGACATCAAGCGCGGCATTCCGGTTGCTCCTGGCGTGGTCATCGGCCCGGCGTTGGTCGTGGACACGGAGGGTTACCGCATCCCGCAGAAATTCGTTGACCGCAAGCGCCGCGAGGCGGAGATCGAGCGGCTAGGCCAGGCCCTGAAGTCGGCGGCGCGCGAGGTTCGCGCTACTCAGGAAGCCATCAACGCGAAGATTGGCGAGAAATACGGCGCCATCTTCGCCGCTCACGCCCTGCTCATCGAAGACCCCGAACTTGTCAGGGAGATCGAGGAACTCATCCGCGGCAAGAACCACGCCGCCGAGTACGCCGTCAGCCGGGTGATGCGCCGCCATGCCAAGGCGCTGGAGGGGCTTGACAGCGGGCAATTCTCCGCACGATCCGCCGATCTGTTCGACATCGAGAAGGCCATCTTGCGCAACTTGCTGGGTTCGCGTTCTGAACCGTTGCAGCATCTGAAGCATCCCGTTGTCGTCCTGGCCCATGACCTGTCGCCGAGCGAGACGGCAACGCTGGACCCGCAGATGGTTCACGCCTTCGCCACTGAGGCGGGCGGTCGCACCAGCCACACGGCGATCATGGCCGGCGTGCTCGAGATACCGGCCGTCGTCGGCCTGGGTCGCTTCTTGACCGATGTTTCCGGCGGCGACGAGGTCATCGTCGACGGCAACCGCGGCGTCCTCATCCTCAACCCCGATGACGAGACGCGCGAACATTACGAAAAGGTCCGCAAGAGATTCCGGTCCTTCGAGAAGAAACTCGTTGCTCTCCGCGACTTGCCGGCCGAGACCAAGGACCGAGTCCGCGTCGTGCTCATGGGCAACATCGAGTTTCCCCAGGAAATCAAGCACTGTCTCGAGCGCGGCGCCGACGGCGTGGGCCTGTATCGGACCGAGTTTCTCTATCTCAACCGCACGACCGACCCGACCGAGGCGGAGCACGTCGATGCATACCTGACGGTGCTGCGCACACTTGGTCCAAAGCCCGTGGTGATCCGCACGCTCGATCTCGGGGCGGACAAGTTCGCGTCTGCCCAGGGCGCCTGGGGCGTGGCCGACGAGCGCAATCCCTTCCTGGGGCTGCGCAGCGTCCGCCTGTGCCTGCGCAATTTGGCCTTGTTTAAGACGCAGATGCGTGCCATTCTAAGGGCTAGCGCCTTCGGCGATGTGCGCATCATGTTTCCGATGGTCAGCACCCTGTTGGAGTTGCGGCAGTGCAAGATGATTCTGGCCGAGGTCAAGGAAGACCTGGAAGACGAGGGCATCCCCTTCAACCGCAAGCTGCCGGTGGGGACCATGATCGAGGTCCCGTCTGCGGCGTTGATTGCCGATCAGCTGGCGCGCGAAGTGAGCTTTTTCTCGATCGGCACCAACGATTTGATTCAATACACTCTTGCCGCCGACCGCACCAACGAAGCGGTATCGTCTCTGTACAGCCCCGGCGATCCGGCTGTCCTGAGACTCCTGGAGATGGTCGTTCGTGCCGGCCGCGATCACAATATCGAGGTCAGTGTTTGCGGCGAAATGAGCGGCGAGCCCATGTACACAGTGCTGCTCATCGGGCTAGGACTGAGGCAACTGAGCGTCACGCCCCACAATATCCCAGAGATCAAGAAAATCGTCCGCTCTGTCAGCGTGACTGAGGCAGACAAGGTGGCCCGTGAAGCCATGGAGATGGAAACCGGGCGCGATGTGAACAACTACCTGCGGGAAATCACCCGCCGTATCCTCCCCGAAGTGGTCGGTTGAGGATGGACGATGATGAACGCTGAAGGATGAATGATGCATTGAACGGCGCGCCGGGGAATCTCCCACTCCGCCGTTCCTCATTCATCACTCTGCGTTCATCATTCCAAGAAACGGCCAGGAAATGAAGAATCGCAGCCCGGCTTGACGAAAAACTCACACGCCGTGCTCCATTTCTTCATTTCCGGCAAGCCCCGCGCGAGCGGGGAGCAATGCCACAATGCTGGACACGGCTAGCGCCAGAGACAGTGCGTCTCCGGTGGAGGCGACCCAGCCCGTCACTCGGGCCCGGGTCCGCTTCCGCAAGGAAGGAGACCTGCGCTTCCTCGGCCATCAAGACTTGATCAACTGCCTGGAGCGGATGTGCCGCCGTGCGGAGTTGACGCTCCTCACCACACGCGGCTTCAACCCACGGCCACGGCTGACCTTTGCGCTGTCGCTGGCGCTCGGCATCATCGGCAAGCGCGAAGTCATGGAATTCGAGCTGGCCGGCACGCCGTCTCCGGAAGACATTCTCTCGCGCCTGAACGCCCATGCGCCGCCCGGACTGCATTTCGACGAAATCCGGCTGATGGGGCCGCGCGACAAGGCACGCGTCAGCCACGCACTGTATCGCGTCAACATATCCGCAGCACGACGCGACCAGCTGCCGGAAGCGATCCAGTCGCTGCTTGCCGCCGATCATTGCTGGGTGGAGCGCCGCCGTCCCCAGCCCCGCAAGTGCGATATTCGTCCATTCATCGACGATCTGCGCTGTGACAACGGCGCACTGGCGATCTGTTGCCACGTTTCTCCGGACGGCACGGCCCGGCCGGATGACATTCTTCGCCTGCTTGGCCTCGGCGACCTTGTGGGCGCCGGCATTCTCATCGAACGTAGCGACTTGCTGCTTGTCGATGAGAACAGCGCGAAAGCAACCACGAATCAGGAATTACGATACACAGGACGTTTAGCGACGGAACTGCCCGGACCGGAGCCGAGCCTCGAGGTCAATCCTCCGCCTCGGCCGCCCAGACCAGCATCATTGCTTCCAGGTCCGTTTTCCTTCGATAGCTAACCAAAGAGAACGTCCGCAACCTCAAGGACAAGAATGAAGAAAGAGATGCTCATCAACGTGTTGCAGCCCGAGGAGTGCCGCATTGCAATCCTGGAGGACAACATTCTCGAAGAGTTGTACGTGGAGCGGACCAGCCAGGAAAGCTATGTCGGCAACATCTACATTGGCCGAATTGTGAACATCGAGCCGAGCATCCAGGCAGCCTTCGTCGATTTCGGCGTCGGCCGCAACGGCTTCCTGCACGTCTCCGATGTCGATCCGGAGTACTACCGGCACCTCGAAGGCTTCTCCGAGCGCGAAGGCCGCGACGATCGCGGCGGCCGCGGCAAGGGAGGACGTTCGCGACGCGACGGCGGCCGCGGGCGTGAGCGCGGCGGCTCACGGCGCCGCGATGCCGCTTACACCTTGACTCGCGAGGACATCGAAGCTCGCGAAAGCCGCGAGGCCCGCTCGCGCGCCGATGCCGAACTGGCCACCCAGGAGCAGACGCCCTGGCCCGAAGCCGCCGTCGAGGATTTCGCCGGAATGGAAGGTGAATTCGCCCGTGAGCCGGAGTTGATCGACGAGCCGGGGACGTTGCCCGCGTCTATCCAGGAACCAGTCGCCGACGACGTGGCGGACATGGAAGATCTGGAGCCGCTTCCTCCGCCCTCGCCCGACCTTGAGCCGATCCAGGAAATGGAGCGCCCGGCAATCGACGCGCTCACCGACGAAGACCTCCGTTTCTCCCGGCCGGATCCTGAGAGTCGTGAGTCCTTTCAGGACCGCACGGAAGCCGATATTCGGGACTCGAGCCTTCCTGTCGTCGAGCGAGCTGAACTGGACAACGCACTTGCCGACGAAGACCTGTCACCAGCCGACCGCCGCGACGAGGAGCCAGCCTTGCCGCTGGGCGACTTCAGCGCGGACGAAGACGAGATGCGCCCCGAGTTCGAGGATGAGGACGACATCCCACCGATGCCGCGCCACCGAGGCCGCTCTCGTGGGCGCGACGATCGCCGTGGCGGACGGCGCGGCCCGCCCCGGCGCATGGGCGGCCGCCCCGGCTTCGGCCGGCCCAAGCCTCTCATTCAGGAGATCTTCAAACGCGGGCAAAAAGTTCTTGTCCAGGTCATCAAGGAAGGCATCGGCACCAAGGGGCCGACGCTTAGCACCTACATCAGCATCGCCGGCCGCTATCTCGTCCTCATGCCGGGCCTCAAACGCATCGGCGTGTCTCGCAAGATCGGCGACGACGAGCAGCGCCGCCACCTGCGCGACATCATGCATCAGCTCAAGCCGCCCCGCGGTCTCGGCTTCATCATCCGCACCGCCGGCCTTGACCGTACCCGCAAGGAACTGCAGCGCGACCTCGCATACCTCACCCGCCTGTGGAAAGTCTGCTGCCGGCGCAGCGAGAAGCTGCGCGGCCCGGGGGAAATCTATCAAGAAAGCGACATGATCACGCGCACCATCCGCGATACCTTCACCGGCGAGATCGACACAATCTGGGTGGATGAGAAGGCGGCTTACGACCACGCCCAGGAGTTCCTGCAAATTGTCATGCCGCGCTACGCCGAGCGCATCAAGCACTACGACGCACCGGAGCCGATGTTCCACAAGTACGGCATCGAGAGCGAGATTGTCCGCATCCAGCAGCGGCACGTCCCCTTGCTCAACGGCGGCTCCATCGTCATCGATCAGACGGAGGCCCTGGTCGCCATCGACGTCAACAGCGGCAACTTCCGCGCCGACAACAACGCCGAAGAGACGGCCTACCGCATGAACCTGCTGGCGGCCAAGGAAATTGCCAGGCAACTCCGCCTACGCGATCTGGGCGGCGTCATCGTCAACGACTTCATCGACATGCGCGACGACAAGCACCGTCGCGGTGTGGAGCGCGCCCTGCGCGACGCCGTCCGACGCGATCGCGCTCGCACCAAGATCTTGCGGATCTCGGCTTTCGGCATCATAGAGATGACCCGCCAGCGCATCCGCCCTTCCCTCAAGCGCAGCGTGTACCAGGATTGCCCGCACTGCCACGCCACCGGCCAGGTCAAGACTTGTGAGAGCATGAGCATCGAGGTCATGCGCCTTCTTCAACTCGCCGCTCACCAGGACACGATCCAGCGCGTCCAGGTCCGCGTACACGACGACGTGGCCCACTATCTGCTCAACCGCAAGCGCAAGGATATCAGCCGGCTGGAAGAATCCGGCGAAATCCAGGTACATATCGCCGGCGTCCCGGAAGTCTCTCCCGAACAACTGGAGTTTACCTGCTACGACAACAACAACAACGAGGTGAAATTCTCGCCATACGAGGACCCGCGGCCGTCACGGCGACGCTGAATCAACGCAGAAGCCCGGCCTGAGGAGGCCGGGCTTTTGCAATTCCATCTGTCTGTCCAGCTACCGCTGGGGCAATGGTTCCTGGACGACGACGATCATCACGACCTCCGGCCGTTTGCCAACGGCAGCTTCGACCGGATCCTCGATCTTGAAGCCCTTCTTCTTGGCGGCCGGCGGCGGCTTGGCCAGGTAGACTCCGACGATCTGGCCGGGCTTGAGGACGTCGTAGTCCGCCGGGTAGCCGGGAAGTTTGCTGCCTTTCTTGAGTGCCTTCAGCTCTTTCAGGTTCCAGCGCTTGAGCTTGCCCTTGTCGTCATAGTCGGTGGGTGGAAAGCCGGTGCGGATCTTGATGTCCGCCGTGGCCCGCAGATCCACGTCCTTGGGAGAAGTCAGGTTTTGCTGCCGCTGGACCGAGTCAATTCGGAACTGCGCGAGTGCCTGATTGTAACGGACCAGGTGCGTCTGCTTGTCGCCGATGTTGGTGGCCTGCACGAAGTTGAACTTGTGCTGTGCGATGCCCTGCTGTGCCTGCACCTCCCACACCTGGTAGTCGTAGATCTTCTTGGCATCCGGCAGCTGCAATTCGATGGTGAAGTCTTTCTGCGAGTTGGCGTCGATGGTCTTCATCTTGCCAGTGAGATACTGACCGTAGTTCAGCTTCTCGTTGTCGTCCTTGGACTTCTTGTCTTTCTTGTCCTTGTCCTTGTCCTTGGGATCCTTGTCGGCGAAGATGGATTTCTTGACCTTCTTCTCGACTTTCTTGTCGTTCTTCTTCTCCAGTTCGCCGGCCTTTTTCTTTTTCTCGTCCTGGGCCCAGGAAGGAAGGATCAAGACCACGACGGCCAGGATGCCGAGAGTTCGTGCGAATCTGTTCATGATTGTCTTCCTTTCGAACGACGCCCCATGACGCCCATGCTCCACCGGGCTGGAAGCCGATTACCACAAGCTTACTTCAGTAAATGTAACGAATTCCAGGGAAAGCAACAACAAATTTTCCCTAGGTCGAACGGCCCCCCTTCTCAGGCCCGCCTATTTTTGTTACCCTACTCGAAAGCGTCCAAGATGTCATTGTGTCGGAGGTTCTCGTGGCGTCGATTGAATACAGCCAGGTTCGCAAGGGGATGGTCCTCGTGGGTGAGGACAAGCAGCTTTATTACGTCGTCGATCGCGATCTGAACACGCCGGGCAACTGGCGAGCCATCTTGCAGCTCAAGCTGAAAAACCTCAAGACCGGGTCCATCACCATCAACCGCGTCCGTCCCCAGGACAAGGTCGAGCAGGCTTACCTGGACAAGCGTGAGATGCAGTACATCTACCAGGACGGTGACGGCTTCGTGTTCATGGATGTCGAGAACTACGACCAGACGACCCTCACCAAGGAATGGGTCGGCGACCAGATGCTATACTTGAAGGAAGGAAACAAGGCTCACGTCGTGTTTTACGAAGGTCGCCCCCTGAGCCTGGAATTGCCGGCGACGGTCGAGCTACTCGTGACCGAGACAGAACCGGCGGTAAAGGGCGCAACGGCGGCGGCCCAGTACAAGCCCGCGACGCTGGAAACAGGCTTCAAGGTGACTGTGCCCCCATTCGTCGCCATCGGCGAAAGTGTGACCATCGACACGCGTACCGGCGAATACCTCAGCCGCTCCAAGTGACCTAATCTCCCATGCAGATCGTCAATTTTCAGTGCGGCAAATGCGGCAAGCTGATGGGGGTCAGCTCCGAGCATCTCGGCACACAGGTGCATTGCCCGCATTGCCAGGAAATCGTCGAGACGCCACAGCCGGCTCCCAAGCCCGATTCCACCGAGGTCCGTGTCGAAATCCCCGATAGCAAGGAGCAAGAGAGCATAGTTACCCATCCGGAGGACGAGCAGGGGGACGACCGGTTCGGTGGCCCCACCAGGCCGCTCGTCGAATTGCCTCCCGAATCGGTGGCAAAACAGCCTGACTATCCCGCACAAAGCGATCATGCGCTCCACCGCACTGCCTCGCCTTTTGACCAGGCCCCGTCCGCATCATTGCCCGAAACAATCGAGACGCCTTCAGACCAGGACTCACCAGGTATAGGCACGCTGCCGGAGCCGACCGTCTCCAGGTCCGCCAGAAGCAGCATGCTCGGCCCCACCTTGCTGGTACTGCTCATTCCGTATTCGCTGCTGACGACCGCGTACATTATCTGGAGCATGTTCAACACCCACGACGCGTTCGATGCCATGCGCGATACCGGCAAGGACGGCGTACCAAAACGCGTGCATCCGGACCGGCCGCTGCCAGGCAAACTGAAGACGTCTTTGCGGCATTCGATACGCGTTGGCGAACTCGAAATTCAGCCGCTGAAAGTGGAGTTCAACCGCGAGGGAGATCTGGTACTGCTGCTCAAGATGTCCAACATGTCCACGGACCAGGCGTTCAGCCCCATCGATCACTCGTACCTGTTCTACGCTGAAACCAGTCGCAAGACGCCGCGACCATACAGCTATTTGGATGCCGGCACAGCGGGCAAGCTCCAGGGAGGTTACTTACGATACTTGCAGCAGCCAAGCGACAAGCACGAAGATCCAAACAACGGGGTTATTCGCCCCGGCCAGGATGTCTATGCGGAGATCACGACGCTTGACAAGTATCGGGACACGAAGGTGAAGTCGGTGTTGCAGTCGGGCGGGCCGTTGCTGTGGCGAGTGCATGTTCGCCGCGGAATCGTAGTCCTTGGCGGTCGCGACGTGTCTGCCACGGCCGTCATTGGCGTGCAGTTCTTGCCAAGCGCCGTTGAGAAAGCAAAAGCTTGAGCTTGCCTGTTGCCTCCCTCTTTGTATTATTGCCCATGACGGATGCATGTTCTCGTTTGCCCAGCTGCCGACTAGTGCCCTAGTATCGCGGCCCACATTGCCCCGCCCGAGATCGATGGATTGGAACCGGAACCGGTTTCTTGCCATCCTTCCACAATCCTGGTGTCTTGTCCCCGAGTAGAGGAGCACTCGCGCCTTGACAGGCGTGGGTGATGGAACCGATGAAGTTGACTCGTGCCTCGACGTATGCGCTGCACGCGGTGGTGTACATGGCCGGCCAGAAAAAGGGCCAGCCCATTGCCTCGCACCTGATCGCTCGCAAGAAGGGAATCCCGGAGCGCTTCTTGCTGAAAGTCCTCAAACCGCTGGTGTCTGCCCGTGTCTTGAATTCCGTGAAGGGCCCCAATGGCGGGTATCACCTGGCGCGTGCGCCCGGCGATATCACGCTGCTGGACATTATCGAGGCTGTGGATGGCCCCATCAGCGGTCAGGCCCCCGGTGGCCAGCAAGACGGCTTTCTCAATCGCCGTCTCGAGCACATCTGCAACCAGACTGCCGAGCAGGTCCGCAAGCAGCTCAGCAAGATTCGCGTTTCCGAACTGTCTACCAAGGACTGAGCGAATACAACGACCCCATGCAGTTGCTGCTGTCCTGGATCGTCGTGATACTCGCGCTGGCCGGCGCTCATCTGGCAGCGGATCGCTTCGCGCTTGATTGGTTGCTGTATGTCGCGCTTGCGCTCGATGTGCTCGCCGGCATTGCCTTGCTGATCACATTGCTGGGACTGCTGTGCCGGCGTACCCATCAGGTTTCGCGGACGGTGACCCTGAATCAGTCCGCCGATGCCGTCTTCGCTGCGATCAGCGACATCGCCGGCGTTCCCGCCTGGAACAAGATGGTGCTGAAGGCGGAGAAACTACCAGACCGCAACGGCCACGAATTGTGGCGCGAGACGTACACCGGCAACTATCCAGTCTTGCTGGAGACGACGGAATCGTCCCCCCCGAATCGTCTGGTCCGCACCATCGCCGACGAGAATGGTCCGTTCACCGGACGCTGGGAGTTCGCCATCGCGCCGCAGGAACCGGGCGTGCAACTCACCATCACCGAGTTCGGCGCTGTCCCCAATCCGTTCTTTCGCTTCATGGCCCGGATGTTCATGGACCCGCACCAGTACATCGATCTGTACCTCAAGGCGCTGGCGGGCAAGTTCAACGAGACGGCGGCGATCACTTTGCCGGCGAAATCATGAGCGGGGAGGCAGAAGCTGCTCGGCCTGAAGACGTGACCGCGCGTTTCACGGGACTCGCTGGCCTGTACGCTCGCGCCCGGCCGGACTATCCCGCTGAGGCCATCGACTTCATCCTCGAACGCTGCGGCCTGGACGCCACCTGCAGGCTGGTTGACGTCGGCTGCGGCACGGGCATCTCGTCACGCATCTTTGCCGGGCGTGGCCTGCGTGTTGTCGGCATCGAGCCAAATGATGACATGCGTGCCGAAGCCGAGGCCGTTCCGTTCGAAGAAGGAACGACCCGGCCGGAGTATCGTGTCGGGCGTGCCGAGGCGACAGGAGTGGCAGCTGGCTGGGCCGATGCCGTGGTCGCGGCCCAAGCATTTCACTGGTTTGACGCCGATGCCGCCCTGCGTGAGTTTCGCCGCATCCTGAAGCCGCACGGCTGGGCAATTCTCATGTGGAATGAGCGCAGCGATGTTGACGCCTTCTCGGCTGGTTACGGCCGGATTCTCGCGGCCACGCCGGACGGCGTCGCGATTCAGCACAAACGCATGACCGCAGGCCGGATTCTGCTGGAGCATCCGTTCTTTCGCGACGGGAGACGTGATGTCTTTTGCCATGAGCAAGTTCTGGATGAGCAGGGCCTGATCGGCCGGGCCCTGTCTGCCTCCTATGCTCCGCGGCGGCCCGACGCCGTCGCCGAGTTCATCGCAAGCCTGCGCAGCTTGTTTGCAAGCCACCATTGCGATGGCCAGGTTACGCTGCGTTATGAGACAGCAGTGTACACGGCGCACGTCGTCGATTGATTTCCGGCCATGATTGGCTGCCGTGATTGCCGCTTTGACTTTCCCTCCATGGCGACCTACAGTTGCGCGGGAGGGCGACAAAGCGTGGCGCGAGTCCAATCACTGGCTGTCGGCAGAGAGCCAGTCCCAGGCTATCGCCTGATGTGCCTGCTTGGTCGGGGCGGCTGGGGTTCTGTCTGGAAAGCCACCCGACCGGACGGCGCGACCTGTGCAATGAAGTTCATCCCCTGCGATTCTCCCGAGGCGGCCGTGCAGGAGGTCCGCGCCCTTCAGCTCATCCGACAGCTCAAGCACGCCCATCTCATCCACGTCGAGCAGATCTGGAGCATTTCTGGATACGTGGTCATCGCGATGGAACTGGCCGAAGGCAGCTTGCTCGATTTGCTCGATGTGTACTTGTCGGAATTCGGTCAACCAATCTTTGCGGACCATCTGTGCTTCTTCTTGAAGCAAGCGGCAGCGGCCCTCGACTTCCTCAATGCCCGACAGCATCTTGTCAACAACCAGCGCGTGGCGTTTCGCCATTGCGACGTCAAGCCGAGCAACCTCCTCGTGCAAGGGCGGAAGATAAAGCTGGCCGACTTCAGCCTGTCGGTGCAGACGACATCGTCCATGGGGTGCCATCGCCGTTCGGGCACGCTCAATTACTGCGCTCCCGAGCTATTTCAAGGCTGGTTGAGCGATCGTTCGGACCAGTATTCGCTGGCGGTGACCTACTGCCAGCTGCGAAGCGGCATGCTGCCGTTTCCCGACGAAGTGGGAGAGATGCGGAAGGAACACGTACGGCCGGAGCCGGACTTGTCGATGCTCTCGCCACTGGAGCAGCCCATTGTGGCGCGGGCGCTGTCGATCGTGCCACAGAATCGCTGGCCGTCCTGTACGGAACTGCTCGATCGCCTGGAGGATGCCGTCATGCAAGGAGCAGCGGCCACGGCATAGCTACGGGCACTTCAGAGACTACGGGCAGCAACCGTTGGCGCCGGGCGTGCGCTGCCATTGCGTGCCGCTGGCCACGGTGGCCGGAACGCCCGGCGTATAGCAAGTCGGACCGGCCACGGGCGGACAGCAGACCGGCGCCGGCGCAACCGGACACGGGCAACAGATCGGCTGAGCCGCTTGTCGCCGATCGCACCAGCGACAGCAGCCGCTGCCAATAAGCAAGGCCATCAGCGCGGTCATCAGACAGAATCGCTTGCCAGCCATCTTCTCGCTCCTTGCGACAATCCCTCTGGACCTTTCACGGGGCCACAGACACGGAGAGGCACGCGATAACCGTCTCCACATCTTCGGTCAAGGTCAAGTAGGCTCGCGTTTCGAGCTGGTCAGGCCAACGCGAGTCGTAAATCGCGGCTCCACTTGTCCCATTCTCACCAAGCTGGTAAATTCACCAACGCCGACCCATTCTCCGTTAAGGACATCTTCATGCTTCGCTGCTTTCTTCTGCTCGTGATGTTCATGCTGCCCGTGCCGCTGATTCAGGGGCAGGATAAGGCGGCGGCACGCTACTTCCCCCTCGAGATCGGCAAGGAATGGCGATACCGCAAGAAGGTGATCGAGAACGACAAGCTGCTGCCCGCGGAGGCCGGCGTAGTCGTGGTGCGCGTGACCGGCGTGGTGGACCTGCCGGACGAGAAGAACAAGGACGACAAAGGCAAGGACGATAAAGGCAAGGACGACAAGGGGAAAAAGGAAAAGCTCCTGGCATACACGCTTGAAGGTACCGTCGGCGACAAGAAAGGCGATAACCGGAAACTCGTCGAGCAGGTTGCGGTGCTGGCGGACGGCGTCTATCGCCGTTCCGCCGCCGGCAAGACGATCACGCCACCGCTCGCTTTCCTGAAACTCAAGGAGTCGTGGCCCGTTGACGCCGTGACCAACGACACACCCATCAAGGGCACGTTCAAGCTTGGGCAGGAGGACGTTACCGTGCCGGCCGGCGTGTTTCCCAAGGCCGTGACCTCGACTGCCGACATGCTGCAGATCGGCGAACAGACCATGTACGTCAAGTACTGGTTTGCCGCCGATGTCGGCATGGTCAAGCAGCAGACGCGGGTGAACGGCTACGAAGTCACCCTTGAACTGCAGCAATCCAAGTAGAACTTGAGGAATTCCGCGGCTCGCGCGGATTTTCTGCAAAAGTCATAGCGATAATGCCGATCATGAAACGGGATGCTCTCTCGCGGACGGAGATATTCTGCGCCGCGCGGACCAGTCCTCTGGAACCGCTGACCTGTGGGCATCGGGCTGGAGAAGAGTTTGTTCTGCTTGGTGCGACGTCTGAATGCAGAGCACCGGCCTGGAAGGCGCGTCGGTCCTGGCCGGCGCCTCGGGATCGGCGCACTCATGCTGCTGGTTCTGGGTGGTTGCATGCAGCATTATCAGCCACCGCTCTTGCCCGTGTTCATGCGCGAAGGGGATGATAGCGTCGCCGAATCGCGTGAGCAATCCGCGCCGCAACCTCGCTTTCTTCCAGAATCCCAGGCAAGCAAGATGCGTGATGAACCAGCCATCCTGACCGTGGCCGCCGAGGAACCGTTAACTCTTCGCTCCCAGGGCACCAGCAAGGACCATCCGGACTCAACAAGTGACGAATTGCTGCCCGCGCCGCGCTCCCTGCAAACCGGCCTGTCGCTCAACGATGCCATCGAGGCCACCGTGCAAGCCGACCCACGCGTTCACAGCGCCTGGGAAACGATTCAGCAAGCTCGAGCCGACTTTGCCACGAGCTCGCTCGTCCCGAATCCGCAGTTTTTCATGGACAGCCAGCTGAATCCGCTCGGCCAGCAGTGGACGCCGACGCAGCAAGGCGGCCCACCGCAGATGGACTGGTACTTCAACTGGCCGATTGACTGGTACCTGTCCGGCCGGCGCGTGGCGCAGATGAATTCCGCCCGTCTTGGAGTCGACATGAGTGCTGCCGACTTCGCCAATCTTGTCCGGCAACGCGTCGCCGCCTCGATCGCCGCCTACTTCGACGTCCTGGAAGCAAAGGCATTCGTGGACCTAGAACAACAAAACCTGGACAACCTCAAGGAAGTCGAGGACATTACCCGCAAGCGCGTCAAGCTCGGCGGGGCCGGGCCCATCGAACTGGACCGCGTCCGCCTTGCCGTCCTCGAAAGTCAGCGCGAGCTGCGCCGCCGGCAAACCGTGCAAGTGACCGCGGCGGCCAACCTGCTCGCGCTCATGGGACAGCGCCTGCCGGCCGTCGAATTGCGTATCCTGGGCGACCTGAAGGTTCCCAACCCCGCCGAGCCGCTGGAAACCAGCGATGCACTGCGGCTGGCGGAGGAAAGCAGGCCCGACCTGGCATCGTTGCGCGTGCAGGTCGAAAAGGCCGAGGCCGATGTCCAGGTCGAGCAGACCAAGTCTTGTCCCACGGTCAATCCGGCGTTCGGCTTCACACATCAATTTCAACGGCAGGTCCTGAACTTTCCGGACGCGCGGTCCTGGAATGTCGCCCTCACCATGAGTCTGCCGGTTCTCGACCGAAATCAGGGCAACATTCTCAAGGCGCGATCGAAGAAGAGTCAGGCTCTGTTCAACTTGCAGGCACAGATTCTGACCATCCAGGCCGAGATCGAGCAAGCCTTGCAAGAGTTTCGCATGGCGCACCTGAACGTCACGCAGAACGACGCGGAATTCCTGGAAACGGCCAGGCGCGTGCGCGAGCGGCTCACGGCTGCATATCAGCTTGGCGGCAGGTCATACCTCGAGGTCCTCGATGCTCAGCGTGCGTACCGCGAGACCTACCGGCTCTTCATCATCAGCCAGTCGAACTACTGGCAAAGCCTCAATCGTCTTAATGCCGCCATCGGCAAGCAGGTGCTGCGATGAGTGCCAGTCCCGAGAAATCCGCGTCGCGCGTCAGGTTGCAGGAATCCGTCCTGCAGTCCGTCTCCTTGCTCGTTTCACTGGTGCTGGTCGGCATGGTCCTCTTCCTGCTCTGGTGGTCGCCATTTCGGACCTCGGAGGAAGACAGCGACAAGGGGACGCAGCCTGACTGGGCCAGCATTGTCGGGCCGCGCTTGATCCGCGTCGAACTGGGCAGCCCGCTTGACCGGAAGATTCAGACCGAGATCATCGAAGACGTTAAGGGGGCCTGGCCACTGTTGACTGTCACCGGCGTCGTCGTCGCCCGTTTGGAAAAAGGCGCCGACAGGAAGGGCCATCCCCCGGAGGCGCACTGGGATTTTCAGACTCTGGAGCTGGCGACCGTGTATGCCGACTGGCTGAAAGCGCGCGCCGATGTGCCGTTTGCCGACTTGCAGCTCGAAAAAATTCGCGCACTCGCCAAGGCTCGAGTAGCTGCCCAGACCAAGGTGGCAGAACGCATGCGCAAGCTAGTGGCTGCCGGTACCGATTCGGAGAAGGACCTGGCCGCAGCCGAGGCCGACCTCATCCAGGCGCAGCTCACTGCCCAGAAGGAAACCTTTGAGGCAGAGACCAACGTCAAGACCGCACGCCGCACTCTCGCGACACTGGAGCGTCAGCTCTACCAGGCGGGCGTCGATCCATACCTGCTGATTCAGGGAGGCTCGGAATTGTCGCTGGTCGTCGCGGAGGTTCCTGAGACCAGAGTCAACCAGGTCCGGGTCGGTCAGGCGTGTCTGGCGCGTTTCTACGCGTATCCAGGCGGGAGTTTTCCGGCCAAGGTGGCCAGCCTGGCGCCGACCCTGACACGCGATCGCCGCACATTGCGCGTCTTTTTCCAGGTCCCAGATGCCCACGACCAGCTCAAGCCGGGGATGTTCGCCGACGTAGGACTGGGTACGGACACGCGACTCATCCGCGCCGTGCCGCCCGATGCCGTCGTCCACGTCGGGGCGGATGACTTCGTGCTCGTCCGGGACGGCGGTGACACCTGGCGGATTGCCGAAGTCAAGCTCGGCGAGAATCACGGAAGTTTCATCGAGGTCCTTGCCGGTCTGCGCGCTGGCGACCGCGTCATCGGCCGCAACGCAATTCTCTTCAAGCCGCTCATGGCCCGCGCGCTGTCCAATCAGCAGCGGCAGGAGGGAGCGGCGCCATGATACCTTATCTCATCGATTTCGCCCTGCGCAATCGCTGGCTGGTGCTGGGGTTCACGTTTCTGGTAGTGGGCCTAGGACTCGGGTCACTCGAGTATCAAAAAGTCGAGGCTTATCCCGACATCTCCGGACAGATGGTGCAGGTGATCACCACCTACCTTGGCCGGGCGCCGGAGGAAGTGGAACGTCGCGTCACCATGCCGCTGGAATACGGACTCGCCAACGTGCCGCGGGTCGAGGTCATTCGCTCTCGGACGATCTTCGGCTTGTCGGTCGTGCAACTCGTGTTCGAGGATGGCGTCGAGACGTCCTGGGCCCATCAACAGGTCGATGAAAAGCTGCTGCAGATTAGCTTGCCGCCGGACGCCAAGAGCCATATCGGGCCGCTCGCGACCGCCTACGGCGAAATCTATCGCTACGAGCTGCGTTCCCGCGGCATGCACGATCTCATGCAGCTGCGGACGCTGAACGACTGGGAAGTAATCCCGCGCCTGCTACGTGCACGCGGTGTGGCCGAGGTGACCAACTTCGGCGGCTACGGCAAGCAATACGTCGTGTCGCTACGGCCCGCCCAGCTGCTACGCTACAATCTGACGCTCAACGATGTCCTGGAGGCGCTGAAAATCAACAACACCGACGCCGGCGGCAGCGTCATGACACGCGGCAGCATGTCGTTTGTCATGCGCGGCCGCGGCAGCCTCCCGGACCTTGACACCATCGGCAAGACCTTCGTCAAATCCGTCGGCGGCACGCCCATCTACCTGCGTGATCTAGGGGATGTGGGGCTCGATCATCGCGTTCCCTCTGGCATCTTCAGCAAGTACCTCAATGCCGAGGCCGTCGAGGGCATCGTCCTCATGCGCCGCGGAGAGAACCCGTCGCAAGTTCTCGCCAGCGTCAAGGAAGCCGTCGACGAGCTGAAGGTTACGCTGGGGCTGCAGGGAGCTTCGATTGTGCCCTTCTACGATCGCACCCATCTGGTGCAGAGTACCCTGCGCACGGTCAGCCATAGCGTGCTCACTGGCATCACGCTGGTTGTGCTGATCCTGCTGCTGTTCATGGGACGGCCGGCTATCGCCGGGCTGGTCGCGCTCACCATCCCGTTCTCGCTGCTATTCGCATTGATCCTGATGAAGCTTGTGGACATCCCCATCGGCTTGCTGTCGGTGGGGGCCATCGATTTCGGCATCATCGTGAATGGCGCCGTCATCATGGCGGACAGCATCGCCCATCGCCTCGGCGCTCTCGGCAGCAGCAGCGCGCGCCGCGATCTCTTCAAGGCCATTCTGGTCGCGGCCCTCGAGGTCGAGCGGCCTGTCTTCTTTTCAATGCTGATGATTATCAGCGCGTATCTGCCGCTGCTGGCCTTGACGCGCATCGAAGGGCTGCTCTTCCGCCCGATGGCATTGACCATCGTCTTCGCGATCATCGGCGCGTTGATATTCGCGCTTGTGGTCGTGCCCGTGCTGGCAAGCTTTTTCTTTCAACGCGGTTATCGCGAATGGGAGAACCCGCTGCTGCGCTGGTCGCGACCGATTTACGCAGATGTTCTTGGCGTCTTTCTGCATCGCCGGGTCACGGTGGCCAGCGCCGCGGCTGCCCTTGTCGTCGGCATCATCGCCATCGTCGTTCCGCGGCTGGGGACCGAGTTTCTTCCGTACATGGACGAGGGTGTCATCTGGGTTCGAGCCAGCTTTCCCGAAGGAACTTCGCTGCAGAAGACTTCCGCCTATGGCGCCCGCATTCGCGAGATGGCACTCGAGTTTGCCGACGTGAGAACGGTGGCGGTCCAGTGTGGCCGCAATGACGCCGGCACCGACCCGTTTCCGCCCAGCCGCATGGAAATCATGATCATTCCGCGCCCGCGCGACGACTGGAAGGAGTATGCCACACAGGCCGAACTGGTACACGCCATTGCCGAGCGCTTTCGCCTCGAGTTTCCGACGACGCGCTTCAACTTCACACAACCGATCATCGACAGCGTCACGGAGGATACAAACGGCACATCCGCCAACCTGGCCGTCGAGTATTCGGGCGGCGATCCTGACGTGCTGCTGCGTATCTGTCAGCGAACGGTCGACGTGCTCAGGAAGATTCCCGGCGCCACCGACGTGAATATCGAGCAGGAAGGCCCGCAGCCCCAGTTGCTAATCCTCCCCGATCGGGCCCGCTGCGCCCGCAACAACGTCCGCATCGAGGATGTGACGCGGATGATCAACCATGCCATCGGCGGCGAGCCGGTCGGCGTCTTCTACGAGGAAGAACGACGGTTTCCCATCGTAGTCTGGTACGATCGCCGGCAGTTGAACTCGCCACAGGAGATTGGTCGGCTCTATGTCTACACTGCCGAGGGCGTGCCCGTGCCTCTCAACCACGTGGCCAGCATCAATATTGTCGATGGGCAGACACTGATCGCCCGGCAGAACAGCCGACGGCGTTTGACGGTTCGTTGCGATATCGCCGGTCGCGACCAGGGCGGCTTTGTTGCCGAGGCACAAAAACGCGTCACCGAGCAGATCGAGCTGCCCGTCGATTACCACCGCGCCTGGCTGGGCATGTACGAGAACCTGGACCGGGCGCGCAAGCATTTCCTGGTGCTCATCCCCATCACGGTGGCCCTCATCTACGGCTTGCTGGTGATCACGTTCCGTTCCTACAAGGCAGCGCTGTTGCTGCTGATGCTGGTGCCGTTCGCGTTCATCGGCGGGGCATTGGCCCTGTATTATCGCGGCATGAACATGAATGTTTCGACAGGCGTCGGCTTTGCCGCCCTCTTCGGCGTGGCGCTCATGGACGGCGTGCTGCTAGTTCGGGCCGTGACCACCCTGCGCTTGCAGGGATTGCCGCCGGACAAGGCCATCATCGAGGGCGCCTTGACGCGCTTGCGGCCGATCCTCATGACCGCGATCGTTGCCATGCTCGGTCTACTCCCTGCCTCGCTGGCGACTGGCCTCGGCTCCGACGTGCAACGGCCGATGGCGACGGTCATCGTCTGGGGCCTCTTCAGCGCCATGATCCTGACGCTGTTCGTATTGCCGGTGCTCTACCGGCTATTCCTGCCGTCGCTGCCAGCAACCGAGGAGGAGCAATCTGCCGAGCATCTGGTCGAGGCACTGCCGGACGTATCGGTAGCCGAACTCGTGTCGCTGATTGAATACATGCACTCGTGCGACGGCCAGCGCGACATCTATCAGATGGCGGAAGAGCGCAACCTGGAATTCGGCCGGGTGATCACCACCATCCAGGCTGCCGAGATGCTCGGCCTGACGGAATCGGGAAAGCAGCGCGTTGTCCTGACCGACAAAGGCAAACAGCTGGTACTGGCCAACGCCGTCGAGCGCCAGGCCATCTGGCGGCAACAACTTCTGCGCCTGAGCCTGTTCCGCGGCGTCCACGATACTCTCCAGCAGCAACCGGATCACACGCTCGACAAGGACTTCGTGCTGGAGACGATCATCACGCGCATGCCGCAGGAAAACTACGAACAGATTTTCAACATCTTTGTGCGCTGGAGCCGCTTCGGCAACCTGTTCGTGTTCGACGATCCGCATCACAAGATTTCGTTGCCGGGCGCGTAATGCAGGGCAGCCTGTTGCAGATTCGCGGAGCCTCAGGTGCGTCATTGCAGCGCCGGTGGACGCGTGGCAGGCGGATTCGCGAGGGCGTCGAGCCTGTTGCTGGCCTGGCGAAGCCAGCGCAGCCATTGCTCATGGCTGGTGCGGTCGGGGCCCTTGAAGGCGGCGTGTTCCGGCCCCATTTTGTCGACGTCCTCCAGGGTTTTCTGGATGGCGTCGCGTGCCGCGTCCATGGCAGCCTTGGCGTGTTCGGGGCTCAAATACATCACGCTGGCGCACGACCAGATCAAGTTGCAGGCCAGCAAGCCCTCCGGCTCGCCACGATACCTGTCAAGCAGAATACGATAACGGCGCAGCGCCTCGGGCATCTCGTTGAGATCCTTGCGCAGATCGGCGACAGCGAATGAGGATTTTCGATACAGCGCTTGTTCTTCGGGCGTGAGCGGTGCATCGGGCTTGGCCTTGCGCCCCAGATCGTCGGCCAGGTCCTGGTAAACCCGGCAAGCCTCCTCCAGCAAGTTTTGCCGGTTGGTTGTCAGGTATCTCTTGCTTTCAGGGGTGAGCGTGCCTTTGAGCTTCTTGTCCACATCCAGCGCCAGCTGGCGGTAGCATGCGCCCAGATGATCGCGCGCCACGCGTGCCTTGGGATCGTTGGGATACTGGCGGATCGCCTCTTTCAACTGCAAGCTGGCCTGGTCGTAATTCTTGCGCTCGTAGAGGAGCTTGGCGCACTCGTAAAGCGACTTGCCGTGCGCCTCGCGATCGATGGACGGCCCGGTGACAGTCAAGTTTTGCTTGAGGATGCTCTCCGCCTGCTCCGGATTTCCTTCCTGGATGGCATCCACTGCCAGCTGATAGCGGGCACGATAGGCGAACGGCGTGTTGGGGAATTCAATGCACTTGTAGAAGGCTTGCCGGGCCTGCTCCTTCTGCCCGGTGACCAGCAGCGCATCGGCCAGGGCCAGCCAGCCTTCTGCCCAGACTTCCTCGGTATTGTGGATCAGCACGAAGCGGCGAAGCAGACTGATCGCCAGCGGGACATCCTTTGCCAGCAGGTAGCACTTAGCGCTTTTCCACAACAGCGGCGGCTGCTCGTCGAGCGGCCGGGCGTCGGCAGCTTGCTCGTACGCTTGCGCCGCCCGCACGTATTTCTCGTGGATCTTGGTAGTGGCCTCGTCGATCTGCGCCGGCGTGCCCATGGCAGCCGTGGCTTCAATATCCTTGGCCCAGGCCTTGTCCGTCTGACCGAGTTTCTCCTCGGCCACACCGCGGTCGGCAATCTTGCGATAGAGCGTCGCCACCTGCTCCGCGCTGGCGAACTGCTTGCGCTCGTGGAAGTCGTTCCATGATTTCTCGATGATTTTCCGGGCGTCGGCCAACGAGACCAGTCCATTGTGGTAGTCAGCCGGGCGCTGGACCGTGGCCAGAGCGGCCGTGAATTCGCTCACCACTTGCTCGCGCTGAGCACCACCGGCGGACATGAGCAGGCTGCCCAGAAGCAGCCCGGAGGCCTGTCCTTCCTCGCCGCCCAGCTTGCCGACGGCGCGCCAGTTCTCCTGCGCCTCAACGATCTGTTGCGGCTCGGCATTGGCGTAGCAGCGGCCCAGACAAAAGAGAATGCGGCCCCGGCCGCTGTGCGTGTCGCCGTACTCCGCCAGCAATTCCTTGTAAAGTGGAATGGCCTGGTTCCACAGACCTTCGTCCTCACAGCAGCGTGCCTGTAGCCGGCGCGCTTTCAAGCGCACGTCGCGCGGTGCGTGCGTGCCGATTGCTTCCAGTTCCTTGATGGCGTCGATGCGCCGGCCCTTGCGAAAGAGCAGCTCACCGCGCACCAGCCGCGCCCTGTGCAACTCGACTTCATCCTCGATGTAGAGAAGCTGCTTCTGGTTAGCGGCCAGGGCGGCATCAAGGTCTACCTTGGGCATCGACATGTAAAGCTTGACGAGCATGCTGTAGCCGCGCGCAGGCTCGTCGGTCCCCGCCTCGACACCCTTCTTGAGATAGTCGATGGCTTGTTCCGGATCGGTCCCCTTCTGGAAGAACGCCGCCCCGAGGCGGTAATGGAGCCCGGGCCGATCCTCCTCGGCAACACCGCTGGCCAGCGCGGTTTGCAGATGTGTCGTGGCTTTCTGGTGCAGGGCGGCGGCATCGTCCGGCGGCGCCTGCTCGGCCAGACGCTGACACAGCCAGCCGGCCAGGAAGTGTGCCTGCCCTACCTTGTGTGACGAGTAGTTGACGGACCGCTTCAACAGATCTTCGGCCAGCGGCAGCTGCTCGTTCAAGCGGATTCCGGGTTGCTTCAAGGCCTGGCGTAGCTGCTCCAGGGCATCGTCAAATTCCTGCTGGGAGTAGTCACGGCGCAGGGGCGACGTGGCGGCCACCAGCGCCAGTGCCAGGAGCCCCACAAGGAATGTCGGCACCTGCCAGAGTTGCCCCAGCGTCCGGCTGGCCCGGCCGACACGGCTTGCGCTCAATCTGCTTTCCCCCGCGCTCATGTCGATCCCCTACCCCCGAGCATCCGTGCCGGCGTACACGGCCGAACCGGTTCCTCTCACCCGCGGAACCCGCTGGCCAATGCTCCTACTCTTTGCGACAATGGGGGCGTGCTTCTGGCAGAAACTCAACAGCGCGTCAAGGCCAGAATGCGGACTTTGAGCATTGAAGAAACTTGTCCGGTCGATCCAGCTTCCCCACTTTCGAGAAGCAACCCTGATGACAAGAATGCGTCCCGCCTGGACATTTCCGGCCGGCGTCGATCGCCGGCTGTCGAGCTATTTTGACGATCCAGAAGTGGCACGCGGCTACGATGACAGCCTCGACCATTCACACCTGGCACACGTCGATCTCGAATTTGTGGCCCGGCGTTGTCCGCCGCCAGGACGGCTTCTCGACCTCGGTTGCGGCACGGGTCGACTGCTCGTTGCCATGGCGCGGCACGGCCTGGCGCCGGTAGGCGTAGACCTCGCCGAAGAGATGTTGCGTATCGCCGGGGCCAAGGCGAGCGCGACCGGCGTGAAAGTTCAGCGACTCAAGGCCAACATCGCCGAACTGGCTTGCCTGGACGATGGCGTCTTCGATTATGCGGCATGCCTGTTCAGCACGCTTGGCATGGTGTGCGGCGACGAGGCGCGGCGACAAGTCATCGGCCATGCGTTCCGTCTGCTGCGGCCAGGCGGGACCTTGATCCTGCACGTCCACAACTACTGGTTCAACCTGTGGACTCCCGGCTTGCGCGGCTGGCTGCTGCGCGACTGGCTCCGCTCATGGTTCGGCAGGCCGCGCGGCGACTGTCCCATGCCGGCGCACCCGCCGTTCCCCGCTTTCACATTGCATCTGTTCACGCGCCGCGAGATTGTCAACCTGCTGCGCGGCGTCGGTTTTGGCGTCAAGGAGATCATGCCGCTGAGCCTGCGGCCGGATGGCAAGCTTGCATGGCGAGCGATTCTGCCTGGAGTTCGCGCGTACGGATTTCTGATTGCAGCGACGAGGTTGCCGCCCTTGTAGCAGGAAATCTTGATGCCGTGCTACGCTGTTTCCAGTCCGCGCAGTGTCCCGGTGCTGGAGCCAAAACGCTCGGCCTCGATGCCGAGACGCTGCAGCATGCTGACGTAGAGGTTGCACAGCGGCGGCGGACTGTTCGGGTTGAACGCGAGGTGCTGGCCGTGGCGAAAGCCGCCGCCGGCAAAGATCACCGGGAGATTGCGCGTCGAGTGGCTGCTCGCATTGCCCAGGTTGCTGCTGAAGAACACCATGGTGCGGTCGAGGAGGGTTTCGCCCTGCTCGCGCGTCTCTTTCAGCTTGGCCAGGAAGGCGCGGAACGTGCGTAGTTTTTCCAGCTCGACGGTGCGAAGCTGGGCGATCTTGCCCGCATCCTGACCATGATGCGACAGGTCGTGATGACCCAGGGACACGCCCTGGATCGGCGGCACGTTGCTGGTGCCCAGCAGCAGCAGCGTGATGAGTCGCGTCGAGTCGGTTTGCAAGGCAAGATGAATGAGGTCGAACATGAGACGCGCCCGGCCGACCAGGTCGGCGCCGTTCGTGGCATCTCGCGGCGGCTCGACATTGACGCGTGGCAGCGGCCGGCGCGACCATTCCTCCGACCGGGCCAGGCCGCGCTCCAGCTCGCGGACGCTGCTGAAGTACTCATCGAGCTTGCCGCGATCGGCGGTGCCGAGGCTCGGCCTCAGACCGCGCGCCTGGGCGCCGACGGCATCAAGGATGCTCCGGCCGTCGCGCAGCCGCCGTTCCTGCGCCTGTACTTCCTCCGGCCGGCCTGCGAGGAACAGCCGCCTAAACACGCTGGATGGCGATGTGTCCGACGGCACGATGGCGCCGCTGCGCGTCCAAGACAGGCTGAAGCCCTCGCTCGACAGCACCAGGCTGGGAAATCGTGTCTCGCCGCCGATACGCTCGGCCGCGAATTGGTCCAGCGAGATGCTGTTGCGAAAACCGGCGCGGATCTCCGGGTGCGGCGCGGCTGTCAAGAAACTGAAGATTGAGTCGTGGCTGGAGCCGACCTCCGGATGCGCCAGCCCCGACATGATCGTGAAATCGTTTCGAAACTCGCGGAGCACGTCCAGGTACGGCGTCAGCGGATAATCGCGGCCCGCACGCTCCGGGAACAGGAAGGGCGTGTGAAAACCAAGCGGCGTGCAGATGCACACCATGCGCCGCGGCGGCCGCGCCGCCGGCGCTTGCGCCAGCGCATCAAGCCAGGGAAGAGCCAGCGAGACGCCAGTAGCACGCAGAAAATGGCGGCGGTCAAGGTTCATGAGGAAATCCCCCAAGCGGCCGAAGCATCCCGCGATTGCTCAGATTCAGTGATTCCTTGATGTATTGTGGTCAATGCGCATGCCAGATGCAAGCATTTCCTGTAACAAGGCAAGTCCGGCATTTCATTCAAGCTTCGCGGCTGGTGATGCCGATGATATTCACACATTCCGTCGCGTCGGTGGACGACATCTCGGAGCCTGTCGGCATGAAAGCGAAGGCCGCGCAACTGCATGTGGAAACGCTCGAGGATCGCCTCGCGCCTGCCACGTCGCTGTTGACGGCGACGATGACCAAGCCGGCGCTGCCGCCGGGGACCATCGGCATCGACCAGGCCCTGCCGGCGAGGTTGCCAGGCCACGCCAGACCGCGTGGATTCATCTTCAACGGTCTTGGGCCGATGCAGATTAGCCCGGCTGCCGCGCTGGTCGTGATGGCAGCGCTTCCGGCCCCCAGGACCATCCATTTGCCGCAACAGGCGCGAGCCATCGACCCGGGGACCGGCGGCGGGCAAGACCTTGCGTCGCTCTCGCACCCTCACGATGCGAGTTCGATTATCCATACTTCCTTCTGGCAGGCCATCGGGCTTGACGCGCCTGGTGCGGATGATGCCTGGCTCGGGGAACTGATTCGCGTCAAGCAGACCGGCGTGTCGCCATCGACGAACTCGACGCCGCAAGCGCCCCCGAAGAACGCGCCCGGCGAATGGATCGCGCCGGAGTCCGGGCCGTACGAAGAAAGCACTCAGCAAACACCGCCGCAGGAGAGTGTGCCCCCGACGAACGACGAGTTCATCAGTCCGGCCGCGCAGGCGCAGATTGTCTGCCGGCTGGCGATGCAAGCACGGCCCGGCTACCTGATCGCCATCGTGCTGTTGCTTGGCTGGACGGCGTGTGAAATCGACCAGCGCCACCGAGAAGGCCGTTCGGGGCGGCTGATGCCGGCTCGCCGGCTGCCTGGACAGTGTCATCCGGGCAAGCATCCCGAGCTTCGACCCTGGCCAGCGCGAGCGCCGCCGACAGCGGAGCCGGTGCAGAAACGCAAGGGCAGACCGAGAGGTCTGCCTTGTTCATTGCAAACCACGGCTGGCTGCCGGCAGCAACCAGGGCGACAATTTGGTGAGATGATCGCCTGTCGTCGCCGTCGATTCTAATGAGCCATTCATCGACTCGCGGGTAAGCTGTTTCGTGGCTGCACTGCCTTGAGCGGCAGTCGCCGATCGTACGCAGGACAACCCGGAACCGAGAGGGGCCGCATGACCATGAACGCCAAGCGCATGGGGTTGTCGCCACGTCTGCTTTGCTGTGTCCTTGCGGGCGTGGTATTGACCTTTCTTTTCCTGGGGAAGGGCAGGCATCCGGAAAAGGAGAACGATCACATTGCCGGATTCAAAGACGTGGCCGAGCAAGCAGGCATCAACTTCCGCATGCGCTTCCTGCCGCTCGAACCGGGGGAGAACTTCAAGGGCAACCTGTACGATCACGGCAGCGGCCTCGCCGTGGGCGACTTCGACGGCGACGGCTTCGACGACATCTATTTTCTCAACCAGCTGGGGCAGAATGCACTGTACCGGAACCAGGGTGACGGCACCTTCATCGACGTCACCCGGCAGGCCGGCGTCGGCATGGGTGACCGGATCTGCGTCAGCGCGACCTGGGCAGACTACGACAATGACGGCCATGCCGACCTCTTCGTCACCAGCACGCGCGGCGGCAACGTCTTGTTCCGCAATCAAGGCGACGGCACCTTCAAGGATGTCACCAAGCAAGCCGGCGTCCACCATGTGGGTCATTCTCAGATTGCGGTGTTCTTCGATCACGACAACGACGGACATCTCGATCTGCTCGTGACCCACACCGCCAAATGGACCATGGACGATTTCAATGCCGACAGCAGGTACTATCCCGGCTTGAACGAGTTCTGGGACCTTGCGGGCCGCGCCAGAGAGTACAACATCCTGTACCGCAACAATGGCGACGGTACATTCAGCGACTTGACGGACAGGTCTGGCCTCAAGGGCAAAGGCTGGGCCAGCGACGTTGCCGTGTTCGACTTCGACCAGGATGGTTTTCTGGACGTCCTGGTCACCAACATGTTCGGCCGCAGCCAGCTATATCGCAATGACGGCAAGGGCGCATTCATGGACGTCACCGAGGACACGCTCAGGCGCACTTCCTGGGGCGCGGCCGGTTGCAAGGTCTTTGACTTCAACAACGACGGCAAGCTGGACCTGTACATCGTCGACATGCACTCGGACATGTGGATGCCGCATCATGCCTCGCCCGAGATGATCGCCATGATCGACGAATCCGCCAGATATCCGCTGGTCATGGGCCTGGCCAACAGGTATCGGACGCACGATGAAAAGAAGTTCGCGGACCTGTTTCAGATCCGCTATGGCGAGGTGATCTTCGGCAACACGTTTTTCAAGAACCTGGGGGGAGGCAAGTTCACGGAGACCGCTTCCAGGGTCGGCCTCGAAACCTGGTGGCCCTGGGGCATTGCCTGCGGCGATTTCGACAACGACGGCTTCGAGGATGTCTTCGTGGCGGCCGGCATGGGCTATCCCTACTTCTACTGGCCCAACTCCTTGCTCGTCAACAACGGCGATGAGACGTTCAGCAACCGCGCCAGGGAACTGGGCATCGAGCCGCCGGCGCTGGGGGAATACTTGCCCCAGCGCATCGGCGGCAGGCCGGCGGTCCGCAGCTCGCGAGCCTGCGCTGTTGCCGACTTCGACGGCGACGGCCGCCTTGAGATCGTCACCAACAACTTCAATGACCGGCCATACTACTTCAAGAACAACCTGCCGCGCAAGAACCACGTCGCCTTCAGGCTGCGCGGAACGACAAGCAATCGCGACGCCACCGGGGCCACTGTCCGCCTCTTTGCCGGCAATCAGATGATGACCCGTCTGCTGCAGCCGACCGGCGGCTACCTGTCGCAATCCTCCAGGACCATTCACTTCGGTCTGGGCAATCACACCAGCATCGATCGCATCGAGATTGACTGGCCAAGCGGCAAGCAGCAGATCCTGCGCACGGTGGAAATCAACAAGACACATGCCGTAACCGAACCCTCTTGATGTCCCGCCAGCTCGGTCGTGGAATTGACGGCCAGCCAGCAACTTTTCCGCCACGCCGCCTCGGTCCGCGTGAACCTTTCCTTGTGCCTATCCGTCTTGCTTTTCATCGACAATGAAGCCGCCCCGACCGGCGGCGCACCGGCCCCGTCACGCGGTTGGCCTGGCGCGTTCCGCACACGGGTTTTGACGAAGGCGGTTGCGTTGTGGTTAGCTCAATGGCAGAGCACCAGACCTTAACTCTGCAAGTTGCAGGTTCGAATCCTGTACCACCGAGCGAACGAGAGTTCGTTCACCCCGAACGCGTATGCGTTCTGACCACGGCCCGAGGGAGGCGGGCATCGGAAGGTCCGCCGCGAGGGGACGCAAGTTCTCGCGTGGCAACACGAGGCTCGGCCCAGCGGTGCGCGGATACCGCCGTCGCAGCCTCGGCAAGCCAGTAGATGAAAGCGCGGTTCCCGTGCGTCGCCCAGCGCACCACTCCGCCAACGCTGCACGCTTGCCGAGGCCACGACCGCTCAAGCGCCACCCCGCCAAGACTCGTGCGACCGGAAGATGTCTCTGCTTCCCAAGGGTCTTTTTTTCAGTGTTCAGTGTTCAGTGCATCACGGAGAGCTCTTCCTGAAAACTGAACACTGAAAACTGAAAACTGTTAGGAGGTGCGCCCATGCTCAAGCTCATAAACATCCGTGAACGCCACGTTGGCCTGCTGTTCCGCGACGGCGAGTTCCGCGGTCTGCTCGAGCCGGGCCGGCACTGGATCGTCGATCCGCTCCGCCGGATCAAGGTCGAGATCGTCTCGCGCCGCGCGCCGTGGCTCGTCCACGAGCAGCTTGACGTCATCGTCAAGTCGGGCGTGCTCGACGGCAAGGCCCAGGTCGTGGACCTGAAGGACTACGAGCGCGCCCTGGTGTGGGTGGATGGCCGGTTCAGCCACGTGCTGCCGCCGGGCCTGTTCGCCTACTGGACGGCGTTCCGCGACGTGAAGATCGAGGTCGTGGACGCGCGGCCGGTGCGCTTCACGCACGCGGACCTGCCGGTCATCGCCAAGTCGGCGCTGGCCGAGCGCGTGCTCGAGGTGCACACGGTTCCGGCCGGCCACGTGGGCGCCTGGTTCCGTGACGGCGACTTCGTCGAGACGCTGCCGGCCGGCCGGCATGCCTTCTGGAAGAGCATCGCCGATGTCAAGCTCGTGCCGCAGGACACGCGCGAGCTCAACCTCGACGTGGCCGGCCAGGAGATCATGACGGCCGACAAGGTCACGCTCCGCCTCAACGCCCTGGTCACGTACCGGGTCGTTGATGTGCGGCTGGCCCTGACGGTCGTGGACGACGCCCGGCAGGCGCTGTACCGGGAAACGCAGCTTGTGCTGCGGGCCCTGGTCGGCGGCCGCGAGCTGGACGCGTTCCTCGGCGACAAGGACGGCATCACGGCCGAGCTGGAGCAGGGTCTGCGCCAGCGCGTGTCGGCCTTCGGCGTGGAGGTCGTCAAGGTCGGCATCCGCGACGTCATCCTGCCGGGCGAGATGAAGGAGCTGCTCAACAAGGTCACGGAAGCCAAGAAGGCGGCCGAGGCCAACGTCATCTCGCGCCGCGAGGAGACGGCCGCCATCCGCAGCCAGGCCAACACCGCCAAGCTGCTCCAGGACAACCCGACGCTCATGCGCCTGCGCGAGCTCGAGGTCCTGGAAAAGGTGGCGGCGAGCGCCAAGCTCAACGTTGTGCTCGGCGACAAGGGACTGACTGAGCGCATCGTGAACCTGCTGTAAATGAAGAAGCCTCGCGGTTTGGTGCGAGCCGGCCGCGAGGTTTTTTATTCGTTCAAGTGTCGGTTCACTGTTACAATGCCGGTATGGCAACTCTTCGTCGCCGATGCTGGCTGCTGCTAATCGTCGCTGCTCTTTTGCTGGCTGCGGCTGCCAACCTTGTGTCGTTTCCCCTGCATGATTCAGACAAGATCGACGCCGCTCGCAATCTGGTTGCGTGGATCGTTAACGGCCGTTCCGTGCCCGGGTTCGGCGATCAGTATCCTGACGCACAACGAGTGCCGGAAATGAAGGAGTTCCTCGTCATCTGCGATTTCTTCCCCTCTGAAGTCTTCTCGTTGAGCGAAGATCCGCGCGTGTGGCAGATCACGGCACGGAAGCAGGACGGTGTCTACAAGTTGAATCGGTTCAATGACGCGGCTTACCTGGTCATCGAGTTGAAGGCCGAATCGGCAACCGAATTGGTTGTGGCTGAAACAAATCAAAACCAATTCGGACCCAAGCCCGGATACCGCTACCGGTTTGCATTCCGGCGCACACTCTGGGGTCTGCGCGCGAGCGGCAAGATGCTTTGAGTATCTTGCGACAGAGCCACATCAGGGGTCGGCCAGCCCGCCTACCCATTTGGCCGCAAGAGGTGCTGCTCAATGTTCAAGAAGGGCGACTTCGTCACGATCAACAAGGAAATCGGCGTGGTCGTGATGACGGGAGAGGAAATACCCGGCGATTCGTGTGATCACACAGGGGTCTGGTTTGGGACGTATGACAAGGGTTTTCCCGAAGTTTGGATCATTCCCTCCGAGTATCTGAAACACGGCCCAGAATCGGTGTTGAAGCATTGACGCTACGCTATTGCAAGAACACTGCTTTCCATGCTTCCCTGCTTCCCGCTTCCCGAGCCAGTTGCGTTGCTGGGCCGGCGGGGGGGGGCAGGCGCGGGGCCGCGGGGTGACGGGATGACGCGACGCGGGCGCGGAGAGGCCGGGCACGCGATGCGGACGGGGGACGGGACCAGGGGGTGAGCGCGGGTCGGAGGCGTGGACGTTACACGGCGGCGTCTTGCTCGGTCGGCGCCATGGGTGCTTGGATCAGGGCGCGCAGCGATTTAGCGATGGGCGACAACTTCATCTTGCCGTACGT